>NZ_JBUDHV010000011.1:26878-198450 GCF_054956795.1 Streptomyces sp. SYSU D01066-1
GGCCCTTCCCGAACCATCTGGGAAGGGCCACGCCGCGCTCTGCAATGAAGCCGCTCAGCCGGCAGCCTTCCGAGCTAGGCGGTTTCGTTTGGATCATCGGGCGGACCAGAGGAAGATGCCTGCGATGTGGAGTGCGGCGAGGTAGACGGCCGCGGTCTTCTCGTAGCGGGTGGCGATGCCGCGCCACTGTTCGAGGCGGTTGATGCACCGCTCGACGGTTCGCGTTGCTTGTGTGCCTCACGGTCGAAGGCCGGTGGTCTGCCGCCGGTCCAAACGCCTCCTCCAGGGGCTGACCCGCACGGGTGCGGTCGCCCGCAACGGTGTACGACAGCCAGGTCGGCACCCCCGAGGCCCCACACCGCCCGCGGCGACGCCGGCCCCTCCTCGGTGTCGGCCGGCACGAGCAGGGCACCGATGGCACCGATCGGGTGTGGTCGGCGGCGCGGTGGGTGCGGACCCGGTGACGAGCCCCTGCCCCAGTGCGCGCGTCGTCGTGCCGCCGCGGGTACCCGGCGGCCGGCGCCGTGATCCCCGTCGCCCGGCGGCCCTCACTCCGATGCGGTGACCGGCGGGCTCGTATCCGGTGCGACGGGTAGGCGTACGGAGCAGCAGACGTGTCCGTGTCAGGAGGCAGAGTCATGAGCGCATCGGGCCACCCGCCCGCGGTCCCCGGAGCGCGGCCCGAGCCGCGCGGGTCGATGGTGGTGTGCGGGGTGATCGGGGCAGCGGTGATGGCCGCGGTCGACGAGATCGTCTTCCACCAGGTCCTGGGCTGGCACCACTTCTACGACCGTTCCACTCCCGGCGTCGGGCTGCTCTCGGACGGGCTGCTGCACACCGCCGAGCTGCTGGCCCTGGTCGCGGGATTCTTCCTCTTCGCCGATCTGCGCCGCCGCCGCGCCCTGGCCCCGGCCCACGCCTGGGCCGGCTTCTTCCTGGGCCTGGGCGTCTTCCAGCTGTACGACGGGATCGTGGACCACAAACTGCTGCGCCTGCACCAGATCCGTTACGGCGTGGACGTCACGCCCTACGACTGGGCGTGGAACCTGGGCGGACTGGTGCTGCTGCTGACCGGCGTGGGGCTGGCCGTCCGCGCGGCCCGCCGTGGCCGGGCCCCGGCGGCATCGTGATGCTCGCGCACGTCCATCCCGGGGCGGGGACGGGCCCTGGCCCGGTGGGGTCGCTCACCGCGGTGGCCTCGCTGTCGGCGGCCATCGTCTATGTGGCGGCCGCGTCCCGGCTGCGGCGCCGCGGGGACGCCTGGCCCTGGTGGCGCGACGCGTCGTTCTCGGCCGGGAGCGCCGGCCTGGCCTGGGCGGTGGCGGGCTCGCTGCCGGGCGGTGCGTTCACCGCCCACATGGTCCAGCACCTGATCATCGGCATGGCGGCTCCCCTCCTGATCGTCCTCGCCCGCCCTCTTGCCCTGGCCCTGCGGTCCCTGGCCCCCGGAACCGCGCGGCGGGGGCTGCTGGCGCTGGCCCACTCCCGTGCCGCGGGCTGGCTCGTCTTCCCTCCGGCGGCGGCCCTGCTCGACGTCGGAGGGCTGTGGCTGCTGTACCGGACCGGGATGTTCGCCGGCACGCGGCACCATGTGTGGCCGCACGCGGTGGTCCACGCCCATGTCCTGGCGGCGGGGCTGCTGTTCACCTTCGCGGTCTGTCAGCTCGACCCGGTACGCCGCCGCTGGAGCCTGACTGTGCGCGGGGCGACCCTGCTGGCCGCCGGTGCCGCGCACGCCGTGCTCGCCAAGTCCCTGTACGCGGTCGAGCCGCCCGGCACCGCCTTCGCGGCAGCCGACCTGCACACCGGCGCCCAAGTCATGTACTACGGCGGTGACCTGGTCGAAGCCGCCCTCGCCGTCGTGCTGGCCGCCTCCTGGTACCGGGCCACCGGCCGTGTCCGGGCCGCACGCGGCCGGATGGAGGCGAGGCGAAGCGGCGGGCGGAGGGGGTGGCGGCCGGACACCGACGCCCGTGGCGGGACTGCGGCGCGGTCGGCGCCGGACGATCGCGGCCGGCCCGCGGGCACCGCTTTGAGCAGGCGGCCGAGCCCGTGGCCCGCCACGGCGCCGAGCCCGTCGACGGGTGCGGTCGGCACCGCCGTACAGCGGGAGCGCTCCGCTCCCGGCCTCGTCGAGGCGGCCCGGGCCGCCGCTTCGGGCGGACCGCCGGCGCGGAACGTCACGGAGCGCGGAAGCCCCGGAAGGTGACCGCCCTGCGGGTTTTGAAGCCGAGCCGCTCGTACAGGGCGATCGCGCCGGTGTTCGCCTCGGCCACATGCAGGAAGGGGCGGTCACCACGCGCCGTGATGCGGGCGGCGAGCGCGCTGACGAGACGGGCGGCGTGGCCTTGCCCGCGTGCCTCGGGAGCGGTGCAGACAGCGCTGATCTCGGTCCACCCCGGAGGGCACAGGCGTTCCCCGGCCATCGCCACCAGGGTGCCGTCGACCCGGACACCCAGGTAAGTGCCGAGCTCGCGGGTGCGCGGCCAGAACGGCCCCGGCTCGGTCCGCGCGACGAGATCCAGCATCTCCGGCACGCTGTCCGCGCCCAGCTCGACCACCTCGGTGCCGGACTCCGGGCCCGGTGGGCCGGGGCGGCCGTCACCGGGCCGGATCATCTGACGGCCCTCGAGGCTGAAGACCGGCTCCCAGCTCGGCGGGGGAACGGCCGGGCAGTCGAACATGTCGGCGAAGCCGCCCGGACCGAGCAACCTGGCGAGATCTGCCCAGTCCCCCTCGTCCGGGTCGGCGGGCACGGCGGAGAACGTCGCCACGCCGGTGAGGTAGGTGGCCGCCCGGCCCAGACGCCGGGCCAGGTGCGCGTGCCGGCCGTCGAGTGACCGGCCCACCGGAGCGTCCAGTACCGAGTCGTCGTTCACCATGATGCGGTTCCTGTTCCTGTTCCGGGAGCGCGGTGGGCGAGTGGACGGGGCCGGGGCCGGGCCGGTCGGCGCCCTTCGCGTTCTCCCCCGTACGGCGGCCGGGTGCGGCCGGTGGTGGCCGACGAGGGAGCCGCCGGCGGGGGCGAGCGGAGACCACGGTATACGCGGTGGCGGACGCGGCCGGAAGGGTGGTCCGCCAACGCCTGCGCGGGCGCGGGTGCCGCGGCCACGACGGCCCGTCGCTCCGGGACGGGAGGCGTGGCGGAAGGCACACGGGAATCACTCGGGCCGACCGGCCGGGGCGGACGAAAACGCCGTGCCCCCGAAGGAGCGAACGCGACGGGCGGGCGGGGTACGGCGAGACCGCCCCGGCCCGATCGGCGCGAGGCGGCCTTCCGCGGTCCCCGGCCGGACCTCGGCGGGGCGGTGGCGGAGGCCGGGGACGCCGGTCGCGAACGGGGAAGCGGCGCACCGGCCGGTCACCTCGTGGACGGCCGGGCGGACCGGATACGGCCCGGTCGTCCCCGCTGCCGGCGGCTTTTGCCGGGCGCGGTCGTCGTCTTTGGCGGGCGGGGCGTCACAGATAGCGGCGGATGGGCTGGACCGCGTACTCGCGGGCGCGTTGCAGGAGGTTGCGTCTTCTCCAGCGGCCGGGCCGCATCAACCGGCTCGCCTCCGTGTCGGCGTCGAAGTGGGCGTCGAGGGTCGCGGTGAACTCCTCGTCCAGGACGGCGAGCATGACTTCCTCGTCGTGGGCGAGGGAGCGCCGGTTGAAGTTGGTCGAACCGACGAGGGCCGCCGTGCGGTCCACGGTGATGACCTTGGTGTGCAGCATCGTCGGCTGGTACTGGTAGAGCCTGACCCCGCAGGCGAGCAGATCCTCGTAGAAGTGCTGTCCGGCCAGCTGGCAGACCCGCTTGTCGGTGTGCGGGCCGGGCAGCAGGATCTCCACCTCGACGCCGCGCCGCGCGGCGGCGCACAGCAGTTCGATGAAGTAGGCGTCCGGGGCGAAGTAGGCGGTGGCCAGCCGGAACCGCTCCTCGGCCGACTCGATCATCACCCGCATCAGGGTCTGCATGTCCTGCCAGCCCAAACTGGCCGAACCGCGCACCACCTGCACCACCGCGCCGCCCTGCGGGCGGTGGCCGGTGAACCGGTCGCGCTCGTCGAACAGTTCGTCGTGGCACTCGGCCCAGTTCTGCGCGAACGCCGCCGCGACGCCGTCCACGGCCGGCCCGCGCACCCGCACGTGGGTGTCGCGCCACTCGCCCGGGCCGCGGGCGTCACCGCACCACTCCTCGGCTATGCCCACGCCGCCGGTGAAGGCGGTCCGTTCGTCCACGACCAGCACCTTGCGGTGGCAGCGGTGATTCTGCTTGAGGGGCGACAGGTACAGCGGCTTGCGGAACCAGGCCACCTGCACGCCCGACCGGCGCATCTCCTCCAGCAGGTCCTTCTCGATCAGCCGGCTGCCGAAGCCGTCCAGCAGCAGGCGCACCCTGACTCCGTCCCGGGCCCGTTCCGCCAGCGCGTGCGCGAACTCGCGGGCTATGGCGCCCTTCCAGTACACGAAGGTCATCATGTCCACCGTGTGCTCGGCGGACCGGATGGCGTCGAGCATGGCGGGGAAGATCTCGTCGCCGTTGCGCAGGGCGACCAGTTCGTTCCCCTCGGTGGCCGCGATGCCGATCAGCCGCTCCAGCCGACGCCGTATCCGCACGGCCCGCTCACCGCCGGACCCGCCGTCCCGCGCGCCGTCCGCGGTATCCGGTGTCTGCTGGATGCTGGTCATTCTTCCTTCGCCTTCCGGGCCGGGAGGGGTCAGTCGTCGGCGGCGGCCACCAGCGCGCGCACGTTCTCGACGCTGCCGCAGCCGGATTCCAGATACCGCGCGCGTGCCTCCAGGAACTTCTGCCCCAGTTCGGCGCGGCGGTCCGTACCGACGTTCTCCCGGGCGTCGTTGAGGAGGGTGCGTTCTTCCTCGTCCGCGTGGTGGTTGACCGCCGTGACCAGCTCTTCGAGCCCCTCGTCCCACGCGTCGGACGCGGTGTCCTCCACCTCCAGCAGCGACAACAGCGCCTCGTTGGCCTCGTGGTGCTCGTGCACGCTGTGGTCGACGTCCTCGCCGTCGACGTTCTTGTACCGCCGCAGCGCCGGGTAGACCTCGTCCTCCTCGGCCGAGGCGTGGGCGATGAGCAGATCCGCGAACTCCTTCAGGGCGGCGGCACGGTCGGCCTCGGCATTGCGCATGACGCGGAAGAGGTCCTCCATGCGGCGGTGGTCCCGCAGGATGAGCTCGACGACATCGGTGGACGGCACAGGGACTCCCTGACTTCGTGGACTTCGTGGACTTCGTGTGACGGTGTTCCGGACTCGCGGATACCCGGGTTTTCGCCGACGAGACGTACCGGCCGGTGCGTGCGGGTCAGCGGGACTCGGCCGTGGGGGCGGAGGGGCAGAAGCAGACCGTGACGGCCTTGCCGTGGGGGCAGGGGCGCGCTTCCCAGTCGTCGGCCAGGGCGTCGACGAGGAACATGCCGCGCCCGCCGAGGCCGTCGCGGCTGGGCTCGCGGGGGGTGGGCAGGGCGGTGTCGTCGTCGTGCACGGTGATGTGCAGACACCGGCCGTCCCAGGTCATCACGAGGCGGGCCGTGGAGTGGGCGTGCAGGTGGGCGTTGGTGACCAGTTCGGAGACGGTCAGCAGCACGTCGTCCACCGTCTGGGAGCGGGCGCGCGTCCACCCGAGGTTCTCCAGGTGTTCGCGCGCCCAGTCGCGCGCCGCCTTCGGTCCGGTGTTCATCGGGAGGGAGCGTGCCCAGCCCACCGCCCGCACTGACGACTCGTCCACTGAGGATCCTCTCTGTGCGCGGGTGCGGGTCAGAACGGCATGTGGCCACGGGCCCGACGGCCCGCCGACCCACTGCGGCCGACGGCCTTGGAGCTGCTGCGGAAGGGCTTGCTGAGCGCGCGGCCGAGAACGCCGGGAGCCTTGCCACCGGTCCGTGACCCGGCACCGAGCGTGCGCTGGGTGCCGCGCTGCGGGTGGTGGGACAGGCGCGGCAGGAGGAAGGCGAGAACGGCGAGGGCGACGCACACGGCGACTATGCCGACGATCATCATGGTGGAACTCCTCACTCTGAGATGTGACTTCCGCGTGCCCTGCGAAGGCGGAGCCATGCCGCAGGGGGGAGTTGTGCCGGACGCGGGGCGGCCGGCCAGAGCGCGCCCCCTCGTCCCGGCGGCGCCCCCCTCGTCCCGGCGGCGTGCCCCCGTCCCGGCGGCGCGGGCGTCCGTCCTGTGCGGAGTCTTGACGCCCCATGAAACAACTCAATAGTTTCAGTATCATCGACTCACAGGGGCGACTCACAGGGTCGACCCACAGGGGGGGCTCCCCAGGGACGGACCCTCATGAGGAGGGATCACTCATGGGCCGCTACAGCCGGCTCCGCCGCATCCGGCAGATGGACCCGCAGCGGGACTTCGAGCGGATCTACCGGTGGATCACCCGGTACGAGTTCCCCCGCGACTACCTGCACGGGACGTCGATCGCGTTCCTGCGCGACTACGGCGTCCCGCGCATCTCCCGGCTCCTGGACCGCACCCAGGAGTTCGAGCGCGCCGGTCAGAAACGGTACGACGACACGGTGCTGATCGCGTACGAGATGGTCCGCGAGGGGCTGGACTCCGAGCACGGCCGGGCGGCCGCCCACCTGCTGAACCGCATCCACGGCCGTTACCGGATCCTCGACGAGGACTTCCTCTACGTCCTGGCCACCACGGTGGTGGGGCCGAAGCGGTGGATCGACCGGTTCGGCTGGCGGCGCCTGTCCCGGCAGGAGACCGAGAGCCTGGCGCTGGTGGGCCGGCGGATGGGGGAGATGATGGGCCTGTCCGGCGTGCCCGGCACCTACGCCGCGTTCGAGCGGCTCCACGACGACTACGAACGGGAGATGTTCGCCTACGACCCCGCCAACCGCAGGGTCGCCGCGGCCACCCTGCGGGTGCTGGCCTCCTGGTATCCGGCCCCGGTGCGGCGGCCGGTCTCCCGGGTCCTGCTCGCCCTCCTGGACGAACCGCTGCTGGAGGCGCTCGGCTTCCGCCCCGAGCCGCGCCTGCTGCGGGCCGCCGTCCACCGCGCCTTCCGCGCCAGGGCCGCGCTGATCCGCCTGCTGCCCGGGCGGCCGGAGTGGTTCCCGTACACGTTCAAGGCCCGCTCCTACCCCTTCGGCTGGACCCTGGACGACCTGGGCCCGCACTGGGCGCACTCCCGTCCCCCGGCCCCGCCCGGGGACGGGGCGCCGCCGCAACGGGACTCCGCCCCGGCGCGGTCGTCCGCTCCCCCCGCTCCCCGTCAGGAGAACCGATGACCGACACCGCCTCCGCCGCCGCACCGGGCGTCGCGACCTTCACCACGCGCTCCCCGGCCACCGGCGAGCCGATCGCCGAACACCCGGCGCACGGGCCGCGAGAGGTCGCCCGCGCCGTGGCCCGGGCCCGGACCCTCCAGGCCGGCTGGGCGGCGCTGCCCGCGTCCCGGCGCCGTGACCACCTGCTGCGCTGGAAGAAGGCCCTCGCCACCGACCTGGAGACCGTGGCCCGCACCATCGCCGAGGAGACCGGCAAGCCGGCCGGCGACGCCGCGCTGGAGGTCGTCCTCACCCTGGAGCACCTGGGCTGGGCCGCCCGCAACGCCGGACGCGTGCTGCGTCGGCGGAAGGCGGGCACCGGGCTGTTCGCCGTCCACCAGCGGGCCTCGCTGGTGCACCGGCCGATGGGCGTGGTCGGCGTGATCGGCCCCTGGAACTACCCCCTCTACACCCCGATGGGCTCCATCGGGTACGCCCTGGCCGCGGGGAACGCCGTGGTCTTCAAGCCGTCCGAGCTGACCCCGGGCACCGGGGTGCTGCTGGCCGGGCTGTTCGACGCCGCCGTCCCCGGGCACGCCGGGCTGCTCACCACCGTCACCGGCGCGGCGCCCACCGGGGACGCCCTGGCCCGGTCCGGGGTCGACAAGCTGGCGTTCACCGGCTCGCCGGCGACGGCCCGCGAGGTGATGGCGGTGTGCGCCGAGACGCTGACGCCGTTCCTCGCCGAGTGCGGCGGGAAGGACGCGGTGATCGTCACCGCCGACGCCGACCTGGACGCCGCCGCCGACGCGATCGTGTGGGGCGCGATGGGCAACGCGGGGCAGACCTGCGCCGGGGTGGAGCGCGTCTACGCGGTCCGGCCGGTCCACGCGGAGCTGTGCGAGCGGGTGGCCGAGCGGGCGCGGGCGCTGCGCCCGGGCGCCGGGGCGGACGCCGACTACGGCCCGATGACGCTGCCGGGGCAGGTCGCGGTCGTCGAGCGGCAGGTGACCGGCGCGGTCGCGGCGGGCGCGCGGGCCCTGCTGGGCGGGCCCGAGTCGGTTCGCGCCCCCTACGTCGCGCCGGTCGTGCTGACCGGTGTACCGGAGGACGCGGCGGCGATGACGGACGAGACCTTCGGGCCGGTCGTGGCGATCAACCCGGTGGCCGACGTGGACGAGGCGGTGGAACGGGCCAACGCCTCGCGGTACGCCCTGGGGGCCGCGGTGTTCTGCCGGAGCGGCCGTACCGGCGCGGCGATCGCGGCGCGGCTGCGCGCGGGGGCGGTGTCGGTCAACTCGGTGCTGGGCTTCGCGGCGGTACCGGCGCTGCCGTTCGGCGGTTCGGGGGACTCCGGCTTCGGACGGATCCATGGCGCGGAGGGGCTGCGCGCGTTCACCGCCGTGCAGTCGGTGACGGTGCGGCGGTTCGCCCCGCCGGTCGCGCTGACCTCCTTCGCGGTCCCGGCCGCCACGCGGGAGCGCGCGGTGCGGCTGGCCCGGGCACTGCACCGGCGCCGCTGAACGGCCGGACGGCACCGGGCCGGCCGGGCCCCGGGGACGGGTGCGGTCCGGCCGTTCAGGCGTCCAGCAACGGGGCCAGGTAGCGGCGGGCGAAGGCCCGGGCCTGGTCCTCGTCCTCCATCTCGATGCAGCTGGCGGGGTTGAGCAGGAAGGACACGGCGACCCGCACCATCAGCTCGGCGACCGGGCGCGGGTCCTCGTCGGGGCGGCCCTCGGCCTGCTGCGCGCGGCGCAGATGGGCCGTCAGGTACTCGACGGTGGCGGTGAGCGAGGAACTGCCCTGCACGGTCAGATAGGGCAGCACCACCTCGGGTTCGAGGCGCAGCAGGCCGCCGAAGAGCGGATGGGCGCGGGTGTGGCGCAGGGCGGCCACGAAGCCCTCGACGACCCGCTCCCTCATGGTCGGCAGCGCGGCCACCGCCGAGTCCAGCTCCTGGAAGAAGCGGCCGAGTTCGCGCAGCAGGGTGTCCTCGACCAGCTTGTCCTTGGTCTGGAAGCGCCGGTAGACGGTGACCCGGGAGACGCCGGCCCGCTTGGCGACGTCGTCCACCGAGGAACGGCGCAGCCCCAGCAGGCTGAACTGCTCCAGGGCCGCGTCGAGGATCCGCCGCGCCGTCCGGTCCTCCGGCTCCGGCTGGGCGAGGGCCCGGGCGAGCCAGGAGTCGTTCGTGTCAGTTCTCATGGTGCTCCCCACGATACCGGCGAACGGCTCCCCGAGAGATGGTGAAACAAGTAGCATATCTTTGTAACTCAGATTTTCGTGGCTCAGACCTCTGTAACCCAGATCTTCGTGACTCACCGGATCCCGGAGGACCTGATGGGCAGTCGACTCACCGAGGAACAGTCCGCTTTCGCCGCGGCCGTGCGCGACTTCGCCAAGCGCGAGTGCGGCACCCGGGAACAGCGCGACGCGCTGACCGGAGGCGGCCGGGAGGCCCACCACCCCGGGCTGTACGGACGCCTCGCCGACCTGGGCTGGCTCGGGGTGTGCCTGCCCGAGGAGTACGGGGGAGCCGGCGGCGGGCTGGCCGACGCCTGCCTCTTCCTGGAGGAGACCTCGTACGGCATGGTCCCGTGCGGGGGGTTCGTCACCACCGTCATCACCGCGAAGGCGTACGAGAGGTTCGGCACCGAGCGGCAGCGGCGGGAGGTGCTGACCGGCGCCGCGCGCGGCGACGTCCTGGCCATCGCCATGTCGGAGCCGGGGGCCGGGTCGGACGTCGGCGCGCTGCGCTGCCGGGCCCGGCGGGAGCGGGACGGCACGTGGGTGATCGACGGGCAGAAGACCTGGATCTCCAACGCCCACTGCGCCAGGAGCATCCTGCTGGTGGCCCGCACCGGCGAGGACAAGCACGGCGGTCTGACCATGTTCCACCTGCCCGCCGACGCCCCGGGCGTGTCGGTGCGGGGCATCGAGACCATGCGCGGCCGGGAGGTCAACGACGTCTTCCTCACCGGCGTACGGCTGCCCGCGGACGCCGTCGTCGGCCAGGTCGGCCACGGCTGGCGGCAGTTGATGGCCGGCCTGAACCACGAGCGGCTCTTCCTGGCCGCGAACATGCTGGGCCTGGCACGCCGCGCCTTCGACGACGCCCTCGCCCACGTCCGTGAACGCGAGCAGTTCGGGCGGCCCGTCGGCTCCTTCCAGGCGCTCAGGCACCGGATCGCCGATCTCGCCACCGAGATCGAGTGCACCCGGCTGCTGGTGCGCGAGGTGGCCCTGGACTGCGACGCCCGGCCGGACCGGCCCTTCCCGCGCGAGTCGTCCATGGCCAAGCTGAAGGCCACCGAGACCGCCAAGCGGGCCGCCCTGGAGGGCATGCAGATGATGGGCGGCTACGGCTACACCACGGAGTTCGACATGGAGCGCCACCTGCGGGCCGCGGTCGTCTCCACGGTCTACGGCGGGACCAGCGAGATCCAGCGGGACGTCATCGGCAAGACCTACGGTCTCTGAGCCGGCCCGGTGCGGGCGACGGCCGCCCGCTCCGGAGGACGCGGGCGGCCGTCGCCGTACCGGAGCACGGGAGTGCGGGAGGGTCAGTCCCGGTAGAGGCCGGACAGTTCGTCGGCGTACTTGTCCCGGATGACCCGGCGCCGCATCTTCAGCGACGGCGTCAGCTCGCCGGTCGCCGGACTCCACTCCCCGGCCAGCAGTTCGTACCGCTTGACCTGCTCGGTGCGGTTGAGGCGGGCGTTGGCGGCGGCCACCGCCCGGTCCACCTCCGCCCGGACGGCGGGGTGCCGTGCCAGCCCGGCCGCTCCCCCGTCCGCCCGGACACCGTTGGCCGCGGCCCAGGCGGGGGCGGTCTCCGCGTCGAGCACCAGCAGGGCGACGAGGTAGGAACGGTTGTCGCCGTGCACCATCGCCTGGCCGATCAGCGGGTGCTCCTTGAGGGCGTTCTCCACGAGGGCCGGCGAGACGTTCTTGCCGGTGGAGGTGATGATCAGCTCCTTCTTCCGGTCGGTGAGCCACAGGTAGCCGTCCTCGTCGATCCGGCCGATGTCGCCGGTGGCCAGCCAGCCGTCGGCGTCCAGGGCGGACCGCACCGAGCCGTCCGGCTGGAGGTAGCCGGAGAAGACGGAGGAACCCCGCACCAGGATCTCGCCGTCCTCGGCGACGCGGATCTCCACGGACTCCACCGGGCGCCCCACCGAGCCGAGCCGGAAGCCCGTCCTCGGGCTGTTGCTGGTGGCCACGCCGGCGGTCTCGGTCAGCCCCCAGGCGTCCATGACGACGACGCCGAAACCGGCCCAGAACCTCACCACGTCGACGGACATCGGTGCCGACGCGCTGGCCGACCAGGTCACCCGGTCCAGACCGCCCGCGGCCAGCAGGGGCCGCAGCACCTCCTCGCGGGCGCGGACGTAGCGCTCCTCGAGGGCGGCGGGCGGCTGCTCGCCCCGTTCGCGGTACCCGACGTGCTCGCGGGCGACCTCGCACGCCTGGTCGATGACCGCCCGCTGCTCGGCCGGCATCAGCGACAGGACGGCCCGCACGGCGGCGGACAGCTTCTCCCAGATCCTCGGCACGCCGAAGAACTGCGCGGGGCGCACCTTGCGCACCACCTCGCCGACACGCGTCGGGTCGGCGCAGAGGTAGACGTGCGAGGCCCGGTGGCAGGGCAGGTAGATGCCCAGCATCCGCTCGGCGATGTGGGCGAACGGCAGGTAGCAGATGTGCTCGACGTGCGGGGGCAGCTCCACCACGGCGTCCAGCGCCAGGGCGTTGGACATCACCTGGCGGTGGGTGAGGACGACGCCCTTGGGTTCGCCGGTGGTGCCGGAGGTGTAGACGACGGTCAGCGGGTCGTCGGGGCGGGCGGTGTCCAGTTCCCGGGCGAACCCCTGCGGCTCCGGCTCGCGGAGCAGGGCGGCGTACGGGACGTGGCCGCCCTCCGCCCCCGCCCCGGCCACCACCAGCCGCTCCAGCGGGGTGCCGGCGTCGGCCAGCAGCGGCTCCCACACGGCGGCCCGCGCCGCCCCCTCGACGACGGCGAGCCGGGCCCGGCAGTTGCGGGCGATGTGGGTGACCTGCTCGGGGGCCGCGGTGCCGTAGACACTCACCGGGACCGCGCCGAGGCGGACCAGCGCCAGGTCCGACAGCCAGTGTTCGGGCCGGTTGGACATCATCAGCAGCACGTGATCGCCACGGCCGACGCCGAGGGCCCGGTAGCCGGCGGCGAGGCTGCGGGTGCGCGCGTGGACCTCCGCCCAGCCGAGCGTCGTCCAGCCGCCGTCGCCGTCGCCGTCCGGGTCCGCCGGCTGCCAGGAGAGGCCCGGGAGCCCGGGGTGTTCGTCCGCGTTGCGGGCGAGCAGCTGCGGCAGGGTCCGGTCGGCCGGGTCGTCGGGCGGGCCGGCGGTGGTGCGGGGTACCGGTGCCGGTGTCATCGGGGCCTCCTTGCGGGTCGGAAGGGAACATCTGGGGAGACCGGGGCGCGAGAGGCCCCCGCTATGGGCCCGGGGGAGCCGGGCGGCGGGCGGTGCGGGCCTCGCGGCGGATCAGGCGTCGGTGAAGGTCTCGCCCCGCTCGGCCTTGCGCAGCAGCAGCTCGGGCGGGGCGAAGCGCTCGCCGTGCCGGCCGGCCAGTTCACGCGCGCGGGCCGTGAAGCCGGGCAGCCCGCCGTCGTAGCCGTTGACGTACTGCAGCACGCCGCCCGTCCACGGCGGGAAGCCGATGCCGAGCAGCGAGCCGATGTTGGCGTCGGCCACCGAGACCAGTACGCCCTCCTCCAGACAGCGCACCGACTCCAGCGCCTCGACGAAGAGCATCCGCTCCGCCGTCCCGGTCAGGTCGGCGGGCCGCTTCGCGGGATCCGTGAAGTGCTCCCGCAACCCCGGCCAGAGCCCGGCACGCCGGCCGCCGGCGTAGTCGTAGAAGCCCGCGCCGCCGGACCGTCCGGGGCGGCCGAACTCGTCGATCATGCGGTCGACCACCGCGTCCGCCGGGTGCGGCTGCCACGTGCCGCCCGACGCCTCGACCGCGCGGCGGGTCTCCTCGCGGATCCGGCGCGGGAGGGTGAGGGTCAGCTCGTCCATCAGGGCGAGGACCTTGGCCGGGTAACCGGCCTGGGCGGCGGCCTGCTCGACGGAGGCCGGGTCGATGCCCTCGCCGACCATGGCGACGCCCTCGTCGAGGAAGCGGCCGATGACCCGGGAGGTGAAGAAGCCGCGCGAGTCGTTGACCACGATCGGCGTCTTCCCGATCCGCCGCACCAGGTCGAAGGCGCGCGCGAGCGCCTCGTCGCCCGTCTTCTCGCCCTTGACGATCTCCACCAGCGGCATCCGGTCGACCGGCGAGAAGAAGTGCAGGCCGATGAAGTCCCCCGGGCGCTCCACCCCCTTGGCGAGGACGGTGATGGGCAGGGTGGAGGTGTTGGAGCACAGCAGGGCGTCCGGGGTGACGACCTCCTGGACCTCCTGGAACACCGTGTGCTTGAGGCCGGTGTCCTCGAACACCGCCTCGATCACCACGTCGCAGCCGGCCAGGTCCCGGACGTCGGCGGTCGGCGTGATCCGGGCCAGCAGGGCGTCGGCCTCTTCCCGCGTGGCGCGGCCACGAAAGACGGCGTCGGCGCACAGCTTCTCCGAGTGGCCCTTGCCCCGGGCCGCCGCCCGCGCCGACACGTCCTTCAGCACGACGTCGATCCCCGCCAGCGCGCAGGAGTGGGCGATGCCCGCGCCCATCATGCCCGCGCCGAGCACGGCCGCCCTGGTCACCGTGCGCGGCTCGACGCCCCGGGGGCGGCCGGCGCCGGAGTTCACGGCCTGGAGGTCGAAGAAGTACGCCTGGATCATGTTCTTGGTGATCTGACCGGTGACCAGTTCCGTCAGGTACCGGGCCTCCACCGCGAAGGCCGTGTCCACGTCGACCTGGGAGCTCTCCACGGCCGCGGCGAGGATGTTGCGCGGCGCCGGGCAGGGGGCGCCGCCCGTCTTCTTCTTCAGCGTCGCGGGGAGGGCGGGGAGCCGGGCGGCCAGCTCCGGGCCCGCCGGGGTGCCGCCGGGGATCCGGTACCCGGGGGCGTCCCAGGGCTGCGCGGAGACGGGGTGGGCGTCGACGAACGCCCGTGCCTTGGCGAGGAGTCCGTCCCGGTCGGCGGCGATCTCGTCGACCAGGCCGGCCTCCAGGGCGCGCGCCGGACCGTACCGGGTGCCCTCCAGGAGGACCTTCCGCAGGGCGTCCAGCACCCCGAACATGCGGACCGTGCGGGTCACTCCGCCGCCGCCGGGCAGCAGGCCCAGGGTGACCTCGGGAAGCCCGACGCGGGCGGCCGGGCGGTCCAGCACCACGCGGTGGTGACAGGCCAGGGCGATCTCGTAACCGCCGCCCAGCGCCGCGCCGTTGATCGCGGCGACGACCGGCCTGCCCAGTGTCTCCAGGACGCGCAGCGAGCGCTTGACCCGCATCCCGGCCTCGAAGGAGGCGCCGGCCGTCTCGGGGGTGACGGAGATCAGGTCGCGCAGGTCGCCGCCGGCGAAGAAGCTCTCCTTGGCGGAGGTGACGATGACGCCCCGGACGGTGTCGCGGCGTTCCGCGAGCCACGCCGCGACGGCGTCCAGCGAGTCGATGAACGCGGCGTTCATGGTGTTGACGGACTGGCCGGGGTCGTCGAGGACGAGGGTGACGACGCCGGTGTCGTCCTGCTCCCAGCGGATGGCGGTGGACTCGGTGCTCATGCGGGTGCGCTCCTGGTGATCCGTCGTTGATCCGTCGTTGATCCGTCGGGAAGGCCTCAGACGCGTTCGACGACCGTGGCGATGCCCATGCCGCCGCCCACGCACAGGGTGGCGAGGCCGTACCGCTCGTCCCGGCGCTCCAGTTCGTCCACGAGGGTGCCGAGGATCATCGCGCCGGTGGCGCCGAGGGGGTGGCCGAGCGCGATCGCGCCGCCGTTGACGTTGACCCGGTCCAGGCTCAGCCCCATGTCCTTGACGTAGCGCAGGACGACGGCGGCGAACGCCTCGTTGATCTCGACCAGGCCGATGTCGGCGATGGTCAGCCCGGCCTTGGCGAGCGCCTTGCGGGTGGCGGGGGCGGGCCCGGTGAGCATGATGGTGGGATCGGCCCCCGACACGGCGGCGGAGACGATCCGGGCGCGGGGGACGAGTCCGTGGCGCTCGCCGGCCGCGCGCGAGCCGATCGCGACGAGCGCGGCGCCGTCGACGATGCCGGAGGAGTTGCCCGCGTGGTGGACGTGGTCGATCCTCTCCACCCAGTGGTACTTCTGGAGCGCCACGGCGTCGAAGCCCGCCCGTTCGCCGACGTCCGCGAAGGACGGCTCGAGCTTCGCGAGGGAGTCGGCGGTGGTGCCGGGGCGCGGGTGCTCGTCGTGGTCGAGGACGACGAGGCCGTTGCGGTCCCGGACCGGGACGACGGAGCGGTCGAAACGCCCCTCCTTCCAGGCCGCGGCGGCCCGTTCCTGGGAGAGGGCCGCGTACGCGTCGACGTCGCGGCGGGAGAACCCCTCCAACGTGGCGATCAGGTCGGCGCCGATGCCCTGGGGGACGAATCCGGTGTCGTGGCTGGTGCGCGGGTCCTGGGCCCAGGCGCCGCCGTCACTGCCCATCGGGACCCGCGACATGGACTCCACACCGCCCGCCAGGACCAGCTCCTCCCAGCCCGAACGGATCTTGGCGGCGGCCATGTTGACGGCTTCCAGACCGGACGCGCAGAAGCGGTTCTCCTGCACGCCGGCCACTGTCTCCGGCAGCCCCGCCAGGACGGCGGCGGTGCGCGCGATGTCCGCGCCCTGGTCGCCCAGGGGGCTGACCACCCCGAGCACGATGTCGTCGACCCCCGCCGGGTCGAGGCCGGGGAAGCGGTCGCGGATCTCGTGGATCAGGCCGACGACCAGGTCGACGGGCTTGGTGCCGTGCAGGGCGCCGCCCGCCTTGCCGCGCCCGCGCGGGGTGCGGATCGCGTCGTACACGTACGCTTCGGTGCTCACCTCGGGTGCCTTCCTCGTCGGGGGGTGTTCAACGGAGCAGCGAACGGCCGATGATCTCCTTCATGACCTCGGTGGTGCCGCCGTAGATGGTCTGGACACGGCTGTCGAGGAAGGCCCGGGCCACCCGGTACTCGCTCATGTAGCCGTAGCCGCCGTGCAGTTGCAGACAGCGGTCGGTGATCCGCTTCTGCAGTTCGGTGGCCCACCACTTGGCCATCGAGGCCCGTACGGCGTCGAGCCGGCCCTCGCTGTGCCCGGCGACGCAGCGGTCCAGGAACGTGCGGGTGACCGCGGCCTCGGTGGCCATCTCGGCGATCTCGAAGCGGACGTGCTGGAGCGCGGCCAGCGGCTTCCCGAACGCCTCGCGCTCCTTCACGTACCGCACGGTGACGTCCAGGACCTCCTCGGCCGCGGCGGCGGCGCCGACCGCGATGGCCAGCCGCTCCTGGGCGAGGTTGCCCATGAGGTAGGTGAAGGCCCGGTTCTCCTCGCCCAGCAGGTTCTCCTTGGGCACGCGCACGTCGTCGAAGAACAACTCGGCGGTGTCCTGGGCCTTCTGGCCGATCTTGTCGAGGTTGCGGCCGTGCGCGAAGCCCGCCGTGCCGCGCTCGACGACGAGCAGGCTCTGCCCGCCGCTGCCGCCCTCGGGGGTGGTGCGGGCGACCACGACGACGAGGTCGGCGAGGATGCCGTTGGAGATGAAGGTCTTCGTGCCGTTGAGCAGGTAGTGGTCGCCCCGGTCGGCGGCGGTGGTGCGGATGCCCTGCAGGTCGGAGCCGGCCCCGGGTTCCGTCATGGCGATGGCGGTGACGAGGTCGCCGGTGACGAACCCGGGCAGCCAGCGCCGCTTCTGCTCCTCGGTGGTGAGCCGGGTCAGGTAGGGGCCGACGATGTCGTTGTGCAGGCTCAGGGCCAGCCCGGAGGCGCCGGCGCGGGCGAACTCCTCGATGAGGACGGCGCTGTACCGGAAGTCGTCGGTGCCGCCACCGCCGTACTCCTCGCCGACGGCCATGCCCAGCAGGCCCTGCCGGCCCGCCGAGCGCCACACCTCGCGGTCGACGACGCCTTCCTGCTCCCAGCGGTCGTGGTGCGGGGCCACCTCCTTGGCGAGGAAGGCCCGCACCGTTTCGCGGAACGCCTCGTGGTCGGGGCCGTACAGGTCTCGTCGCGGTGTCACAGCCAACTCCTCACGCGCTCGATCAGCCGGGCGGGGTCAGGACCGACGGGGGTGACGTCGAGCATGGTCACGCCCGCCTCGCGGAAGACCTCGACGCGGTCGCGGACGTAGCCCTCGGGGCCGGCCAGGCAGAGCCGCTCCAGCAGTTCGGCCGGTACGGCGGCCTCCGCGTCCTTCCCGCGGCCCGCGAGGTAGTGCTCCTGGATCGCGGCGGCGGCGGACCCGTAGCCGTAGGAGCAGATCAGGTCGTGGTAGAAGTTGCGGCCGGGCGCGCCCATGCCGCCGACGTAGAGGGCGACGGTGGGGCGCATCAGGTCGCGGACGGCCTCGGCGCCGTCACCGATGGCCAGCGGGCCGCCCGCCACGACCGCGAGCGGGCCGAGCGCCGGGTCGCGCGCCGCGGCGCCCTCGGCCAGGGACCGGCCCCAGACTTCGTCGGCGTGTTCGGGGACGTAGAGGAACGGCAGCCAGCCGTCGGCGGTCTCGGCGGTCATCCGGACGTTGCGCGGGCCGAGCGCGGCGACGTAGACGGGGACGGCGTCGCGGACCGGGTGGTTCAGCAGCTTCAGCGGCTTGCCGAGGGTGCCGCCCTTCTCGGGCGGCAGGGGCAGGTCGGTGATGCCGTGGTGCTCGATCACCTCGCGCCGCCAGATCCGCCGGGACAGCTCGATCACCTCGCGGGTGCGGCCCAGCGGGCGGTCGTAGCGGCGGCCGTGCCAGCCCTCGACGACCTGGGGCCCGGAGGCGCCGACGCCGAGGATCGCGCGTCCGCCGGTGAGGGCGTCGAGTCCGGCCGCGGTCTGGGCGATCAGCGCGGGGGTGCGCGAGTAGACGTTGAGGACGGCCGATCCGATCCGCATCCGCTCGGTCCTCGCGGCGAGGTATCCCATGATCGTCGGGGAGTCGAAGCCGTAGGCCTCGGCCACCCAGACGGCGTCGAGGCCCGCGGACTCCAGGGCGGCGGCGCGGTCCGCGGCCTCGCGCGGATCGCCGGCGTACGCCAGGGGTGAGGACAGCTCCATCAGCGGTGGTCCTCCAGCAGTTCGGGCACGTCCCAGTCGCGCGCCACGTCGGGGGTGTGGGCGCCGGGGACGGCGGGGGGCAGCCTGAGGGTGCCGGGGGTGGCGGAGAAGCGCGGGGCGGGGGCGGGCTGGGTGACGCCGTACGCCTCGGTGTAGGTGCCGCGGCCGGCCAGGTGCGGGTGTCCGGCCGCCTCGCGCAGCGAGAGCACGGGCGCGACGCAGGCGTCGGTGCCCTCGAAGACCGCCGTCCACTCCTCGCGGGTGGCGGTCTTGAACCGGGCGGTGAACCGGGCCCGCAGCTCGGGCCAGTTGCGCGGGTCGGCGCGGTCCGGCAGCTCCTCGCCGGCCAGGCCCAGCAGGGCGGTGAACACCGCGTAGAACCGCGGTTCCAGGGCGCCGACCGCCATCCAGCCGCCGTCGGCGGTCTCGTAGACGCCGTAGTGGGGGCAGCCGCCGTCGAGCAGGTTGCGGCCCCGGGCGTCCTGCCAGGTCCCCTCGGCGAGCATGCCCCAGAACAGGGCGGTGAGGTGCGCGGCGCCGTCCACGATCGCGGCGTCCACCACCTGGCCGCGGCCGGTGGCGCGGGCGGTGAGCAGCGCGGCCAGGACACCGGTGGTCAGGTAGAGGGAGCCGCCCGCGTAGTCGCCGAGCAGGTTGGCGGGGACGGCGGGCGGGCCGTCCGGCGGGCCGGCCATGCCCAGGACCCCCGCGGTGGCGATGTAGCCGATGTCGTGTCCGGCCAGGGGCGCGAGGGGGCCTCGCTGGCCCCAGCCGGTCATCCGGCCGTACACCAGCGCGGGGTTGACGGCCGCGCACTCCTCGGGGCCGACCCCGAGCCGCTCCGCGACCCCGGGCCGGTACCCCTCCAGCAGGACCTCGGCGCGCGCCGCCAGCGCCCGCACCGCCGGCGGTCCTGCGGGCGACTTGAGATCGACCAGTACGGAGCGCTTGTTGCGGTTGGTCACGTCGTGGGCGGGATCGCCGCCGGGCGGCGGGGCGCCGGGCCGGTCCACCCGCACCACGTCGGCGCCCAGGTCGGCGAGGAGCATGGCGGCGAACGGGCCGGGGCCGATCCCCGCCAGTTCGACCACGCGCACGCCGTCCAGCGGGCCCGCCACGCGGCGGCCGGGACGGCCGGGGGAGTCCTGGCTCATGGGTTCCTCTCTCGGAACGAGGCGGACGCACCGCCGTCGACCGGGGGCTTACTGAGCGTTCGCTAAAACGTAGGAGCGCGGCACCGGTCGGTCAACTCCCCGTGCGGCACCAGTTTTCGCGGAGGAGAAGCGGGGAAGTGACATCAGGACGGACTCAGGACGCTCTATTTTCCTGATCGGTCGCTAAGCTTCCGGAAGGAGGGTCGCCGGATACGACGGCCGTACGATGTCGCCGATCGTCGCCCGTCCCGAGGAGAGTCGTTGAACACCGAGCCGAGCCAGGACACCCCACCACCGGCGGAGCACTGGCGCTCCTACGGACCGCTCGACCTGCACCCGATCCTGACGCACGCCATGGAGGCCTTCAACGAACACGGCTACCACGGCACTTCGGTCCGCGACATCGCCGGCCGGGTCGGCGTCACCGTGCCCGCGCTGTACTACCACTACGAGAACAAGCAGGCCCTGCTCGCCACGCTGCTGGAGACGTCCATCAAGGACGTCCTGGACCGCTGCCGGGCCGCGGCCGGGGAGGCCGGGGACGACCCGCTGGCGCGCTTCTGCGGCATGGTCGAGTCGATCGTGCTGTACATGGCCCACCGGCAGCAACTGGCCTTCCTGGACACCGAGATACGCAGCCTTGAGCCCCAGAACCGGGCGCGCTACGTCGCCCTGCGCGACTACCTCGAACACATGCTGCTCGACACGGTCGAGGCGGGCCGCGCCCAGGGTGTGTTCACCACGCCGATCCCGGCCGACGCGGTGCGCTCGGTGCTCGTCATGTGCCAGGGGGTCGCCAACTGGTTCCGCGCGGAGGGCGAGCTCACCGCGGAGGAGGTCGCCGAGCGCCACGTGCTGCTGAGCCTCGGCACCGTGGGCCACCCCGGCGCGGTCACCGGCGACCCCCCGCCGCCGTACGGCGCCCGCCGGCGGGGCCCGGGGCGGCCGTCCCCGGCGCGTCCCGCACCCGCGCCCTCCTGACGTTCCACTGCCACGGTTCCCGTTCCGACGCGTTCCCGCACCGACGAGTTCCCGTACCGACGAGTTCCCGTTCCGACGAGTTTCCGTACCGAGAGAGGACACCCCCATGGACGTGCCAGAGGCCCGCGCCCGGTTCCGGGAGCTGCGCGCGCACGACGGCCCGGTCGACCCCCGCGACCTCGACCGGATCTGGGAGGCGCTGACCACCGTCCGCCCCGAGGAGATCCTCGGGGAGTGGAAGGGCGGCGAGTTCCGGACCGGCCACCCGCTCAACGGCATGCTGGCGAAGGCCGGCTGGTACGGCAAGACGTTCGTCTCCGTGCACGACGTCAAGCCGTTGCTGTGCCGGGACGAGCAGGGCGAGCTGTACTCCGACACCGAGCTCGGCAAGGGCGAGGCCAGCCTGTGGACCGTCGAGTTCCGCGGTGAGTCGACGGCGACGATGGTCTACGACGGCCAGCCGGTCCTCGACCACTTCAAGCGGGTCGACGACACCACTCTCATGGGGATCATGAACGCCAAGGGCGTCCCCTCCGACGGCCCCTACTACTACTTCTTCCTCGACCGCGTCCCCCCGCGGGAGGCGCTGTGGAAGGCGCCGCGGGAGGCTTCCGAAGAGGGCGCGTGAGACACGTCCGCGCCGCCGTCACCGGGACACCGGGCGCCCCGTTCACCGTCCGGGACGCCGATCTCGAGGACCCGCGGCCGCGCGAGGTGCTGGTGCGGATCACCGCGGCCGGCATCTGCCACACCGACCTGGGGATGCGGGACACCTGGCCCCGGCGGCTGACCCCGATGGTCTTCGGCCACGAGGGCGCCGGCCGGGTCGAGGCGGTGGGCGCGGAGGTGACCGGCGTCGCGCCGGGGGACCACGTATGCCTCACCTTCGCCAGCTGCGGCGCCTGCGAGCAGTGCGCGGCGGGCCACCCGGCCTACTGCCACGCCGCGCGGGCCCTGAACTTCTCCGGAGGCCGCGGCGACGGCACCACTCCGCTCTCCCTGGACGGCACACCGCTGCACGCCGGCTTCTTCGGTCAGTCCAGCTTCGCCACGCACGCCGTCGTCCACGAGCGCGGCGTGGTCAAGGTGCCCGCCGACCTGCCGGCCGCGGTCACCGCGCCGCTGGGCTGCGGCGGTCAGACGGGCGCGGGCACCGTGCTCAACCGGCTGCGCCCCGAACCGGGCTCCTCGCTGGTCGTCCTGGGCGCGGGCGGGGTCGGACTGAGCGCGCTGATGGCCGCGGTGGCCGTGGGCTGCGACCCGGTGGTGGCCGTCGACCCGGTCGCCTCCCGCCGTGCCCTGGCCACCAAACTCGGCGCCGAGGCGGCCCTGCCCCCCGGGGACGGTCTGGTGGCGGCGCTGCGCGACCTCACCGGCGGCGGGGCGCACCACGTAGTCGAGACCACCGGCCGCCCGGAGATGGCCCGCCGGGCCGTCGGCGCGCTGCGCCCGCGCGGCGAACTCGCCCTGCTCGGCCTCGGCGGCGAGGTGACGTTCGACGTGATGGGCCTGCTCGCCAAGGGCGTCCGCGTCCACGGGGTGACCGAGGGGGACTCCGACCCCGGCCGCTTCCTGCCCGAGCTGATCGGCCTGTACCGGCGCGGCCTCTTCCCGCTCGACCGGCTGGTCACCACGTTCCCGTTCGAGGAGATCGGCGCGGCGGTGGCCGCCATGGAGGACGGCAGCGTGGTCAAGCCGGTCCTCACCTTCGACTGACCGGCCGGTTTCCTCGGCCGACCGGCCGGCCGGCGCCGGGGTGCCGGCCGGCCGGTCGCCGTGCCGGGGCAGCCGGGCGGTCCGGCGGCGTGTGGTTGACTGCTCCGCATGGCTCCCGGCTCCCCGTCCGCCCGTTCGGCCGCGGGCACCCGGCCCCGCAACCGCAAGCAGCTCATCGTCGAGGCGGCCGGCCGGGTCTTCAGCGAGCGCGGGTACCACAAGGCGTCCATGGAGGAGGTCGCCGCCGGCGTCGGCATCACCGCGACCGCCCTGTACCGGCACTTCCCCAACAAGTACGCGCTGTTCGCCGCGTGCGCCCACGTCATGGTGGACGGACTGGTCGCCGCGCTCGACGAGGTGCCCTCCGGGGCGCCCCTGGCGGACGTGCTCACCGCCGTCACCCGGGTCACCGTCGCCCACCGCGCGTCGGGCGGCGTGTACCGGTGGGAGGCGCGGTACCTCGACCGCGAGGACCGACGGCGTCTCGGGATCAAGTTCGGCCGCCTCGCCCAACGGGTCGACGAGGCGGTACAGCGCGAACACCCCCTGCCCGACGAGCGCCTGCGGGCCGTGGCGGCCCTCGGTGCGATCGGGTCCATCACGATGCACCGCACCTCCATCGCCGGACGCCGGGCCGAGGACCTGCTGCTGGCGTCCGCGCTGCGCGTGGCCGCGACCGACCCGGCGGCGGACCGGCGGGGCGGGCGCCCCGTGGAGCTGCCCCCGCGGCCGGTGCCGCGCACCCGGCGCGCGGAGATCCTCGCGGCCTCCGTCCCGCTGTTTGCCCGGCACGGATTCGCCAGCGTCACCAACGGACAGATCGCCCGGGCGGTGGGCCTGACCCCGTCCGCGCTCTACCGCCACTACCCCGGCAAGATCGACATCCTGGCGGCGGCCTGCCTCCAGGCGGCGGGGCTGCTGGCCCAGGGGGTGGAGCGCACTCTGCACGAGGTGACCGGCCCGCACGACGCCGTGGTCGCGCTGGCCGCCACGTATGTCGCCTACAGCTTCGAGTACACCGAGCTCAACAGCGTCGCCGAGGCCGAGCTGGCCGGTCTGCCGGCCGACCTGCGGCGGCCCGTGGTCCTCGCGCAGCGGGAGCACATCGCCGTCTGGGAGCAGCAGTTGCGGCTGGCCCGTCCGGAGCTGGACCCGCGTCAGGCCCGGGTGCTGGTGCACGCCGGGTTCGGCGTGGCGGTCGAGGCGGGGCGCAGGCTGCGGTGGCGGGACAGCCCCGGCCACCGCGCGGCCGTGACCGCTCTGGTCGTGGGTGCGCTGGGGCTGTGAACGGCCCTCGGAACCCGGCGGTGGCGAGGTTTCGCGCCCTGAGGCGGCTGGGGCCTGTCCGACCGTTGCCGCCGCCACCCGGACACCCGCCCCTCGGCCCGTCCGCCCAGGGGCGGGTGCGGGTGGGACCGGACCGGCGGCTCAGCCCGGCCTGTTCCCGGTGGGGATCGTGATGGGAGTGGCGGTCGCGGAGGAGCCCTTGTTGAGGAACAGCATGGCCAGGGCGCGCACGAACTGGTCGAACAGGTAGAAGGTGCCGGGCATGACGGGCGACAGGCCCTCACGGAACAGGATGAACGCCGGCCACCCGGTGCGGACCAGGGCCGCCGCCGCGTAGTCGCGCTTCAGCCCCAGCCAGTCGCCGACCTCGTCGCTCAGGACGTAGCGCACGAACTCGTTCAGGAACCCGCGCGTGACACCGAGGTCGACCTGGGCGGTCAGGCCGAGCAGATCCTCGGCCAGCGCGATGCCCTCGGTCGACGGGGTGAGGATCGGGGTGAGCACCCGCGCCGACTGCTGCTCGGCTTCCGCCCAGGTCTGGGGGATGTGCTCGTGGGGCACACCGAGCAGGTGGACGGCGACCTGCCACGAGTGCAGGAAGGCCTCCTGGTCCGCGGCCGGGTACGGGATCCTCCAGTCGAGCAGCTTGCGGTGCACGTAGGTGCCGAGGCTGTGGAAGGTGACCAGGATGTCGGCGGCGCTGATCGGGATCGTCTCGTCGGCGACCGCCCGCCAGTGCGGCGACTGCGGCAGCAGGTGACGCACCGCGGCGTGCACCACGCGCGTCTTGTTGGCGGTGACGAGGAACTGCCCCGTCGGCTCGAAGGCGCCCCGCTCGGACAGGTCGTAGCCGAACGTGAACGTCTTGGCCGCGCGGTCCTGCATGTTCGCCCCGCCCGCGGACCAGTAGACGCTCTTGGCCTCGCGCGGGATCACCGTGCTCATGATGCCGCTGCCGAGGCCGTACAGCATGAACAGGTACGTGTCCCTGCGCCGGTTGAAGTCGGCGGCGCGGGTCAGCTTGGCGGCATCGGCCCACGCGGGCAGCCGGTTGACCTGCTTCAGGTACGCGGTGAAGTCGGCCGGCAGGCCGCCGGGCAGCGGGTCGTCGTTCCTCACCCACGACGCCCAGGCGGTGTTGATCGCCGGAACGTGTCCGTTCTCGAGCATCGAGGCCATCAGGGGGTCCGCCGCGTCGTCCCAGATCCACTCCGGACCGGTCCCCGCGGCGGCTCCGGTCGCCGATCCCGTCGACGCCCAGGCCCGGACGGGGTTCGCCACGCCCACCAGGCCGAGTGCCACACCGAGTGACAGGGCCTTTCGTCTGCTGAGGTTCTCCATTGACTTACCTGCTTCCCTTGTGGGCCACACGGTTCCAGGTACGCTCGCAGACTTGCTGTTTACGCGGTCAGGCGTGTCTCGCCTACGCCGCACAGACGTGATTTTCCATTAACATAGCGAGCCGTGTCACCGACGGCAACGGTGTTGCCGACAGCTTGTCGCCGAGGCCGGTGCGGGCACCGTGAAGGACACGCGCCCGTCCGACGTGCCGCGGAGACGGCCGCGTCGCCGACCCGGCTGTTCGACGTGACCGCGACCAAGGACCGGGCCGACCGCACGGTCCGCGCCGATGTCGCGGTCGACGGGCGGACGGTCGTCGCGGACGTTCTGGTCGGCTGTCTGCTCTTCCGGGAGAAGAAGCTCGGCGACCCGCACGCCTTCGTCAAAAAGCCGCCCGCCCTCGACACTGCCGAGTCCTGGGCCCACGACCGTGAAGTCCTCGGGCGCGCTTCCCGCGCGGCGGGTCACCGAGGCCGCCGGCCGGCGGGTCGGGGACGCGGTGTTCGGTCACCTCTTGGGATGAGGAACGATCATCCGCGCTGGAACCGGCGTACGCATCAGGTGGCGGCCCCGGGGGCCCGCCGCGTTCCCCCATGGATCACCGGGCGGTGTGCGACCGTGCCGCCACCCGTTCCAGATGGCCTGCGAAGACCCGCCGGGCCTCCGGCGTCAAGGTGCGCAGCGCCACCAGGGCCGTGATGGCCACGTCGCACAGCTCCGCCTCGACGTCGTCCCAGGTGTGGGAGACGCCCTTGCGCGGGTTCTGGCCGGTCGCGCCGATCACCGCCTCGGCGACCTCGCCGACCTCCTCGGAGAGTTTCAGCAGGCGCAGCAGCAGGCCCTCCCGGCCGGCTCGCTCGGGCTGGTCGGTCTCCAGCCGGCGCCACAGGTCGTCGATGACGGAGAAGAGGTCGGTGCGCTCGTCGGTCATGCCGAGCAGCCTGCCAGACCGCCTCAGTCGAACAGCGGTTCCTGTTCGCCCTCCGACGCCCGCCGCATCCGCCGGTTGCGCCCGCCGACCACCACCGCCGTCGCCGCGGCCGTCACCGCGAAGGCCACCGGCACCATCCAGTTCCGGTTCACCGCGTGCCCGAGGGCGGCGTCGAGGGAGAGGCGGCCGGGGCCGGTGACCGCGAGACCGGCCGCCGTCAGGCCCAGCGAGGCGGCGTACTCGTAGCCGCCGCCCTGGGCGAAGAAGCCGTTCGGGGCGTGCACCGCCGCCGCGCCCGCCATCGCGCCGGCCGCCGCCGCGCCGGCCGCCGGGGTGGCCAGCCCCATCGCCAGCAGCAGCCCGCCGCCCGCCTCCGCCAGCCCCGCCATCGTCGCGCTCCGCTTCCCCGGGACGTAGCCCATGGCCTCCATGGCCCGGCCGGTCCCCTCGATCCCGCCGCCCCCGAACCAGCCGAGCAGCTTCTGCGCACCGTGCGCGGCCAGCACCCCGCCGGTCCCCAGCCGGAGCAGCAGCAGACCGACGTCACGCCGGTCATAACAGCAGGTCATGGTGGACTCCTTCGTCGAGCGGCAGCACCCCGGGCCTCCTGCTCCCCCAGGTCTCCCGCTCCCACCGTCGCACCTCACGCGCCCGGCGGGCCCGCCCCCGGGCGCCGTTCGGGTGGCGGGGGGACACGGGCGGTGTGAGGCTGGCCGCCATGACGATCCAGACGACCCGACTGAGCGACCCGGCCGTCCGTGCCTTCGTCGCCGCCGTGAACGCCCATGACCGCGAGGCCTTCCTCGCGGTGCTCGCGCCCGACGCCACCATGTCCGACGACGGGACCGACCGGGACCTCGACGACTGGATCGACCGGGAGATCTTCTCCTCCCACGGTCGTCTGGAGGTCGACAACGAGTCCCGGGGCGGCCGGGCCCTCGTCGCCCGCCACCGCAACGACACCTGGGGCGAGATGCGCACCCGGTGGGTGTTCACCGTGGACGACGACGGGAGGATCACCCGCTTCGAGACCGGGCAGGCGTAACGGCGAAGACCGCGGGCGGGGGTCGCCTTCGCGCGCGCTTTGACTCCTGGCGTCCCGCCCATGGAGAGGATCTGCGGAAACGGCGGTCCGCGCACCGTCCCCGTCCCCGGGTTCCGGTCGGTGGCGCAGGCCGGGGAGAACGCGGGCGCGATGGCGAAGGGGCCGCTGGGCGGGGAAGGGGCCGCTGGGCGAGGCGGAGACGGCCGAGGTGGAGCGGATCCCGGGGGGCTGACGCCCGGAAGCCGGGGCATGTGGCAGCCGTTCCGGGTACCGGCGTGCACCTCGCGCGAGCCTGCGCGGGCACACCCCCTGCCGGTACCGCGGAACGGCTGCTCCCCCCTCAGGACGGTCCGCCGACGACACATGCCCACCGGCGCTCCGATTGTGGAGTTTCGGTGAAGGAGAGTCGAGTATAAGCCGGTCACGGGCCGCGGTACTGCGGACTCCATGGCTCCGCTTGTGTAGATCCGCTCGGCCGTGACGGCGGTCCCGGCGCGGTCACCCGGGGGTGGCCACCGGCTCCTCACCCGGGTAGCGCACGCCCACCCGCTCCCGGACCGCGTCGAGCGTCCGCATCACCGCCAGGGTGCCGTCCAGCGGGAGCAGCGGGGACTCGGTCTCCCCGGCGCGCAGGGCGCGCATCACCTCCCGGGCCTCGTGGGCGAGGCTGGCCCGCGGGCCGTCGGCCGGGTCGGCCGTGAACTCCTCGGGGTCGCGGCCGTCCCGGTGCAGCACGAAGCGGGTGGGGAAGAAGAAGCCGTCCGGGACGTCGATGCGGCCCGCCGAACCGGTGATCGAGGCGGAGTTGGCCGTACCGCCGACGATGGAGCAGTGCAGCAGGCCCAGGGCGCCGTCGTCCCACGAGAGCAGCGCGCCCGTCTGGAGGTCGACGCCCTCCTGTGAGAGCGTCGCGCTCGCCGTCACCCGCGACGGCTCCCCGAGCAGCAACTGGGCGAAGGAGACCGGGTAGACGCCGAGGTCGAGCAGCGCGCCGCCGCCCTGTGCCGGGTCGCGCAGCCGGTGGGCGGGCGGGAAGGGGCCCGCCAGCCCGAAGTCCGCCTGGACGGTGCGCACCTCGCCGATCGCGCCGTCGTCGACCAGCGCCTTCAGCCGCCGCACCAGCGGATTGCAGTACATCCACATCGCCTCCATCAGGAAGGCGCCGCGCTCGCGGGCCAGGGCGACCAGTTCCGCCGCCTCCCGCGCGTTCAGCGTGAACGGCTTCTCGCACAGCACGCCCCGGCCCGCCTCCAGGCAGAGACCGGCCGCCGCGCGGTGCGAGGAGTGCGGGGTGGCGACGTACACCACGTCGACGTCCTCGTCGTGCGCCAGCGCCTCCCAGCCGCCGTACGCCCGCGCGATCCCGAACCGCTCCGCGAACGCCGTCGCCGACGCCTCGGTCCGCGACGCCACCGCCACGACCTCCGCGTCCGGCAGGTCCACCAGGTCCGCCGTGAACCTCGCCGCCATTCCGCCGGTCGCCAGAATGCCCCAGCGCACCTTCTGTTCGGCCACCCGTGCCCACCCTCACCGAATTTGTCGTACAAGCTGATCGTTCGAGCTGAGAGCATAGGCGGCGGATCCGTCACAGAGGGAGGGGGCGCATGGCCGACCAAGGGGTGTCCGCGCCACACACGACATCGCGCACGACATCGCGCACGGCACCGGGCGCGGCACCGGGCGCGGTACCGGGCGCGGTACCGGGTACGACATCGGGCGCGGCACCGGACGCGCCGTCGCCGCGCGCGGCCGGCCGGACCGGTCTGCTCGTCGTACTCGTCCTCGGCGGTCTGACCGCGACGCCGTCGCTGGCGCTGGACATGTACCTCCCGGCGCTCCCGGAGGTCACCGACGCCCTGCACGCGTCGGCCGCGACCGTGCAGCTCACCCTGACCGCCTGCCTGGCCGGCATGGCGCTGGGCCAGCTGGCCATCGGCCCGCTCAGCGACCGGCTGGGCCGCCGCCGCCCGCTGCTGGCCGGCCTCGCCGTCTACGTCGTCGCCACCGTCCTGTGCGCCCTGGCGCCCACCCTCGGACTCCTCGTCGCCTTCCGGCTGGCGCAGGGACTCGCGGGCGCCGCCGGCATCGTCATCGCCCGGGCCGTCGTCCGCGACCTGTACGACGGCGTCGCCATGGCCCGGTTCTTCTCCACCCTCATGCTCGTCTCCGGGGTGGCGCCGATCGCCGCGCCGCTGATCGGCGGCCAGGTGCTGCGGTTCACCGACTGGCGGGGCGTGTTCGCGGTGCTCGCCGTCGTCGGGGTGGCGCTCGGCGCCGTCGTCTGGGCCAGGCTGCCGGAGACCCTGCCGGCCGCCGAGCGGCACGGCGGCGGGACCGGCGAGGCCCTGCGGTCGATGCGGGGCCACCTCGCCGACCGGGTGTTCACCGGGTACATGCTCGCGGGCGGCTTCACCTTCGCCGCGCTGTTCGCCTACGTCTCCGCCTCCCCGTTCGTCGTCCAGGAGATCTACGGGGCCTCCCCGCAGACCTTCAGCCTGCTGTTCGGCCTCAACTCGGTCGGCCTCGTCGTCGTCGGCCAGATCAACGGCAAGGTGCTCGTCGGCCGCGTCCCCTTGGAGCGGGTGCTGGCCACCGGCCTCGCCGTCGTCACCGCCGCCGCGACCGCGCTGCTGCTGATGTCCCTCGGGGTCTTCGGCGACGTCGGACTGGTGCCGGTCGCCGCCACCCTGTTCGTGCTGATGTCCGCGATGGGCATCGCCATGCCCAACACCCAGGCCCTGGCCCTGATGCGGGTGCGGCGGGCCGCCGGATCGGCCTCCGCGCTGCTCGGTACGTCCACCTTCCTGATCGGCGCGCTCGCCTCCCCGCTGGTCGGCGTCGCCGGCGAGGACACCGCCGTCCCGATGGCCGTCGTCCAACTGGCCGCGGCCCTGGTGGCGCTGGCCTGCTTCACGGGAATGTGCCGTCCCTGGAAGGCCGCGACGGCACGCGCGGGAGCGGAGGGGGAGGGGGAGGGAAGCTGAGCGCACCGAGACTGCGCAGCGACGCGCCGGAACGGGCCGGACTCGACCCGGACCGGCTGCGCCGGCTGGTCCGGCGGGTCCGGGACCTCACCGCCGGGGAACGCCCCTGGGCGGCCGGGGCCGTGGTGGCCGTCGGGCGCGGACCCGTGCTCGCCGTCGAGGAGGCGGCGGGCTGGGCCGTGCGCTACGCGGCGTACGACGCCCAGTGCGGTACGGGTGTGGAACTGCCGGTCTCCTCCCGGGTGCCGGCGACCCCCGCCACCCCGTTCGACCTGGCCTCCCTCACCAAGCTGTTCACGGCGGTCGCCGCCGTCCAGCAGATCGAGCGGCGCACGCTCGGCCTCGACGCCGAGGTCGGCGCGTACCTGCCCGACTTCCGCGCCGCCGCCGTGCACCGCCTCACCGTGCGGCATCTGCTCACCCACACCTCCGGCCTGCGGCCCGAACTGCCGCTGTACGACTGCGCCGACGGCGCGGAACGGCTCGCGAGGCTCCGCGCCGAGGCACCGGCCGGGCGGATCGGGACGTACCGCTACTCCGACGTGAACATGCTGCTGCTCCAGCAGGTCCTGGAGCGGATCACCGGCCGCACGCTGGACGTCCTGGTCCACGAGGGCATCACCAGGCCGCTGGGCATGACGGCCACCCGCTTCGGGCCGTGCCCGGGGGCGGCGGCCACCGAGGACCAGCGGCGGCCGTGGGCCAAGGCGGACCGGGGCATGCTGCGGGGGGTCGTGCACGACGAGAACGCCTGGGCGCTGGGCGGGGTGGCCGGCCACGCCGGGCTGTTCTCGACCGCACGGGACCTGTCGGTGTTCTGCCGGGCGCTGCTGTCCGGCGGCTCCTACGGGCCGGCCCGCGTCCTCGGCACCGGCTTCACGGAGCTGCTGCTCGCCCCGCCGGGCCTGGGCTTCGCCCTCGACCAGCCGTGGTTCATGGGGGAACTGGCCGGGCGCGGGGCGGCCGGCCACACCGGCTTCACCGGCACGAGCCTGGTCATCGACCGGGCGACGGACACCTTCGTGGTGCTGCTCGCCAACACGGTCCACCCCTGCCGCCGCCCGCCGGACAGCCGCCCCCGGGCTGCGGTGGCGACGGAGGTGGTCCGCGCGGTGCGGGACCGGTGAGCCGGATCAGCGGGACGTCCCCGGCGCGGGGGCGCGGCGCGGGGGCTTGGCACGGGGCTCGGCGCGGGGTTCCGGTCCGGGGCTCGGCGCGGGGCTCCGGTCCGGGGCTCGGCGCGGGGCTCCGGTCCGGGCCGGTGCTCGGCGGGGACCGGGCCGTCCCGTCGCCCGGAGGCGGTGCCGGGGACCGGTCAGTGAGCCGGCTTGCTGATGTCCCAGGCGACGGTGCGCGAGAGGCCGCGCGGCAGATGGCGCAGGCCCCACGCGGCGATCTTGTAGCGGAGGCTGGGGATGCTGACGACCCTGCCCTTCCCGAGGTCCGCCAGGGCGGCACGGACCACGTCGTCGGCGTTCAGCCACAGCCAGGACGGCGGGAACGTGGTGGGGATTCCCGCGCGCTGGTGGAACTCCGTGCGGGTGTAGCCGGGCAGCAGGACCGTCATGCGCACGCCGGCCGATCTGACCTGGTGCGAGGAGGCGAGGGACTCGGTGAAGGCGATGATCCACGCCTTGCTGGCCGGGTAGGTGGAGCTGAGCCAGGCCGGGCCGAGCCCCGCGACACTGGCCACATTGAGGATCGCCCCTTCCCCGCGCCCGGTCATCGCGGTCAGGGCGGCGTCCGTCAGCCGCAGGACGGCTCGGACGTTGAGGTCGAGCAGGCGCTCCTCGGCAGCGATGCCGGTGGTCAGGAAGGGCCGTTCGTGGCCGATGCCGGCGTTGTTGACGAGCAGGTCGACGGCGGGCGCCGCCTTGAGGCGCTCGGTGACCGCGTCGCAGCCCTCGTCACTGGTCAGGTCGGCCGGGATGGTCTCGACCTGGACTCCCCGCTCACGCAGTTCCTCGGCGCGTTCCTTGAGAGCGGCCTCGGAACGCGCGACAAGGACGAGGTCGTGGCCCTGGGCCGCGAGACGACGGGCGAAGGCACTCCCCAGTCCGGCGGTGGCTCCGGTGACGAGGGCGGTGGGCATGGCGGTGACTCCTGGTCGTGGTTGTGGTCGTGACCCTGGCTGTGGCTGTGGCTGTGGCTGTGGTCGTGGTTGTGGTCGTGGCCCTGGCTGTCGCTGTGGCCCTGGCCCTGGCCGTGGTGTGGGGACGGCTGCGGCAGGCGGACCGGGTACGGCCCTGAGCAGTGGACGGATCGGTCGCGGCGCGCGGTGTGACCACGGAGGGACCGACCACGGAGGGACCGACCACGGAGGGACCGACCGCGGCGCGCGGGCCGACCACGGGCGGACCGGCCGTGTCCGGCTCGGGTGACGGGTGGTCGGGTCACGGAACGCGGGTCCTGCCGGGCCGGCTCCGCCGGGCGGCCTCATCCCGGCCCGGCGGCCTCACCGCGCCGGACCCCCCTCATGCCGTCACGGCCCTCCCAGCACCCGCTCCCGCACCGCCGCGAAGCCGGCTACCGCGCGGTCGAGGTGTTCCCGCGTCTGCACGGCCGTGTAGCTGGTGCGCAGCCGGGGCGAGGCGGCCGGAGGCAGCACGGCGTTGACGTAGACCCCCTCTTCGAGCAGCAGGTTCCACGCGCGCATGGTGGCCGTGTCGTCGCCGGTGTCCACGGGTACGATGGGGGTGGTGCCGGCCCCGACCCGGTAGCCCAGCGCGGTCAGCTCGCGGCGCATGTACGCGGCGTTGTCGGCGACGGCCGTGCACCGCCAGGGCTCGTCGCGCAGGATGCGCAGGGACTCCAGCGCGGCGGCGGTGTCGGCGGGGCCGGCACCCGCGGAGAAGATCAGCGCGCGGGCGGTGTGGCGGAGGTAGTCGATGACCTCCTCGTCGCCCAGGACCGCACCGCCGATGGAGCCGAAGGCCTTGGAGAAGGTGAGCGTGATCAGCGGGACCTCGGCGGTGAGGCCGAAGTGGGAGCAGGTGCCGCGGCCCTTGTCGAGGACACCCGCGCCATGGGCGTCGTCGATGAGCAGGGTGGCGCCGAACCGGTCGCAGACGTCGACGAGTTCGGGCAGCGGACACAGATCGCCCGCCATGCTGTAGACGCCGTCGGCGATGACCAGTACCCCGCCGCGGTGAGCGGTGCGCCGCAGCTTGCCGGCGAGGTCGGCGGTGTCGTTGTGCGCGAACCACTGGATCTTGGCGCGGCTGAGCCGGGCGGCGTCGATCAGGGAGGCGTGGGCCTCCTTGTCGATGAGGATCAGGTCACCCGGGCCGCACAACCCGGCGACGGCCCCGAGGTTGGCCTGGTAACCGGTGGTCAGCACCAGCGCGGCGGGTTTGCCGAAGAAGTCGGCGAGCTCCTGTTCCAGGCGGTCGTGCAGGTCGAGGTTGCCGTTGAGGAAGCGCGAGCCGGTGCATCCGGCGCCGTACCTGGCCGAAGCCCCGGCGGCGGCCGCGACGACCCGCGGGTCGGTGCTGAGGCCCAGGTAGTCGTTGGAGCCGCACATGACGACCTCGCGCCCGTCCGCCGTGCGGGCGACGCCCGCGTCGCGCGCGTCGAAATTGAGGAAGTACGGGTAGAGGCCGGCGTTCCTGGCGTCACGCGCCCGTGTGTAGGAGACGCATTTCTCTATGAGACGGCTCACTGACCCGGCTCTCCCGGCCCCAGGCCCTCGGCGTACCGGGCGGGCCGGTCGCCTGGTACGCGCTCGTCGGGCGCGGTCGTGTAGTGGGAGTCGGAGTGTTTCTGCACGGAAGGCCCCCTCCAGGGTCGGCTGACTTGCTCCCTCTACGGCCCTCGCTCCACAACGGTTCACTCAGTAGGACGGGCCTCACTCCCCGTGGGTTCGCCGATCCGCGCCCGACCGTCCGGTGAGATGTGAACCGTGCGCCTTCAGCAGCCGTTGTGCAGACGCAGCTGTGGCGGAGGTGCCGTCGCTCGGGAGCAGCACGTCACTCAGCTCAGGCCCATGGGACTGCAAGGTGAAAGGCAAGTCGTGCAAGCGTATCCAAAACCTGAAGTGAAAGCCCGCGTGCTGCACAGCGGCGAGCTGGTTCTGGCCCTGGCCTCTGATCAAGCCGAAGGGAGGTTCCCTCCCCCCAGTACTGCCATGTGGATATCTCTGATGCGGAGTTCAGGAGATCCCACAGCCGCCTCATCCGCGCTCTGTGCGGCTTGGGATGACGAATTCTCCACGGTCTACGATGACTTACTGGAGCAGATACTGGAATGGCAGCGTCACGGATTCGTGCAGGTGGTTTATTAGTCGGTCGCTTCCTTCGCGCCCACGGCCCACGGCCGACGACCGCGAACGCTGCGACTGGCGGGACGGCGGGGGGCTGCCGGCCGGCCGTGGGCTGACCGCTTCGGCGGTGGCACGCGCCGCTGCCGGGGACGGCGGAAAGCCCACGGAACGCGCCCGGCCGGCAACCCGGGCACGGCCCGGACAGTCGCCTCCCGTACCGGCACTACCGGGGTGCCGAGCAGGAGGCGCTCGACACGGTACGGGCTTCCAGGTCAGCCGCCGATGAAATAGCAGGTGCAGAAGCCGGTGGTCGTGACCAAGCTGTCGGCGGTGGCCGAATCTCCCTTCCATACGGCCCCGCTGGTTCCGCTCTGCAGCGTGACGGCGTACTCGCCGGCACCGGCTGCCTGCGTTGTCCTGGTCCCCTGACCGCCGGAGTGGTCGCCTGCGTAAGCCAGGGCGGTGCCCGTGGCGCTGACAGCGACCAGGAGCGGAACCAGCAGTACGGATGCGCGACGCTTCATTGAATACGCCTCTTTCCCGGAGCGTGTGAATGGGGACATCACGTGGAGCTTGCGCAGGCACTACGGAGGAGAGAAGCGGACGGTTCACCCGGCGACAGACGGCGAGCCCCGCGGTGGCCGACATCGGGATGGCGTCCCGTTGTGCGGTGGAGGGGATCTCTGCGGCTGAGCGCGTGGGTTCCGCTCCCGCGAGTGCACCGTCCGCCGGCGACCGTTCCCCGCTCGACCGGAAGGCCACCGTGCGACTGTCCGGAGTGAACGGGCAGTTCGACTCCACGACGGCGATGTAGTGGGCTCCTCGCGAACGTGGGTGGGTGCCGTGGCCGTGCTGGGTGTGCAGGGCGTCCGTCGTGATCACGGCATGGGCGAGGTCGGCATCGTTCGGCAGCGGTGCGAAAGAGGATTTCGTTGCTCTTGTCGGTGCCCTGGCGCCCTGGCGCTGGGCGAGGACCTCTCCGCTGTGCGCCGCCGCGGCCAGCGGCGAGACCGCCACGGTGGTCCGGGTGCGTGAGCCGCGGGCGGTCTTGCCGCCCACCGCGACCGGCCGCAGCGCGTCCGGTTCCCGGGTGCGGGCTGTCCGTGCGGACAGGAAGGCGCCTGTCGCAGCATCCGGCGCGTCGCCGTCCAGCAGGGCGAGCAGTCGGCGCGCTGTCGCCGGGTGCGCGACCACCACCTGCCCGGTCAGGGGGAGCCGGAGCGAAGCCGAGGGTGCCCCCGGCCCAGCGTGGTGCGTCCGTGATCCACTCACCGATCGCGGCCGGGGAGCGTGCGCCGGCCGGCACGGTAGCCGCTGCCGCCGCCAGCAGCGCCGACAGCGGACACAGGCGGCCCCTGCGGTCCCGCGGGCCGGGCACCACGTCCAGGAAGGGACGCAGACCGGCTGCGTCGGTGAGGGGTGCGGAAGAAGGAGCGTGGGCCAGGCGCTCCAACGCGACGGGCATGGGACATGGGACATGACGCAGGGGCAGGCACGGTCTCGTTCGGTCCCCATGGGTCTCGACGACCACATGGTCACCGGCGCAGTGCCCGCGCTGCTTCCCGACCCCGGAGCGGAACATGACGCGACGTCACCGACAAGGCGTATGAACCGGACGGATCCGCTTCATGCAATGCCCTGGGACCAGGCCCGCTGAACCATGCGCTGGAAGGCCGCCCTGAACGCCTTCGACATCACCTTCGACGGCTGCCTGTCGGCAGCCCGCCAGTAACCCGAACCATCCCAGCCGCACGCTCGCTTGGCGGACCCCGTTCAGGAGCCCCGGATGGTCAGCGGCTGCGGAAGTTCTGGGGAAGGCGCTCGTGCAGCGGTCTCTGCCACAGTCGTGAATTCCGTCGTGTCCGGCCTTTTCAGAGTCCGGGTCCTCTATGGAGTGTGTTTCCCGCCTGTGTCCAGTATGGGTGCTGTGCCGAGGGGGCGGAAGGATGGGTCGAGTAGGGGTTGCCTGGCGGGGGGGTATGGGTCAGGGCGTAGAAGGCGGTAGGGTTGCGCAGGCCGGAGGCTGTGTTGGCAGCGGGGAGAGGGTCTACCCTGTAGAACAGATCCAGCGCGGTGTTGGCCCAAGTTATTTCCGCTTCACCGCAGTGCTGCTTCCTGAGTTCATCGTCTAGTTTCTGGCTCAGCTCGGGGTTGTCGAAGAAATCCAGGTCGGGATCGATGAGGAGCTGCATTTCTTCCTCGGAGTACGGCGCCGGCTGCGTGGCCGTGTCGCCGATGTTGATCACGATTACGTCGAGGTCTGCTTCTGTGTCGAGGTCTGCTTCCGATTCCAGTGTCACCGTCTGCACGTTTACCGCGATCCTCATTCCTGGCGAGGGCCGCTCCGGCAGCAGGTAGGGAATTGCCTGCCGGTAGTTGGTGTAGATGTCAAAGGCAGCCTTTTGCAGCTGCTCCATGTCGAAAAGTATCTGTGCCGCCGTGAAGCCCGCCCAGGCATCGGTGGGCGTCTGCGCCGCGGAGGCCGTGTGCCCCATGCTATTGTCGGGCATCTGTGCCACGGTGTCCTGCTGCCCCGAGGGGAACTGTGCGAATCCGGCGGAAGGGTTGTTCTGCGTCATACTCGCGGGCACGGTCAGCCCAGGAGCGTCAAAAGAGACTGTGGTTTCTTTCGGATAGCCCTGGAGCGTGACTTTCCACTTATTCCCGTCCTGAGTGAGGACCAGGCCTAGTTTTTTCAGTTCCTCCTCCATTTCCTCACTCGGCTTATCTCCCCACCCTTTGTACCGCAAGGCGTGAACCATCAGGCCGACGTTGACCCTTTCGCCCGTCTCGGGCAAAAGTACGTATTCGTTTTGAGTGGGCAGGTCGGATTTATTTTCATTCCAGACTCTGAGCCCGGCTGCATACTTGGCGTCGTCCCGTTGCGTGCAACCCCTGGAAGTAAGTCTCCACTTTCCGTCCTGGCTCTGCGCGGGGACCAGTTTTGCGTCGTAATCTTTCATCGCTTTGAGCAGTTCAGCGCTCGGTTCAGTCGCTCGCCCTCCTTTTCGGCCTTTTCTCTTCCAGGTCTCTACCGCGATGGAAAGGGGATTGTGTCGACTTTCCCCGGTATCAGGGTCTGTGATGCGCTGGGGAATCGGTGCGCCTTTGGTCAGACCTCTGAACATTTCCGCGTACTGGGCGTCGGTGTGATGTGGCACGGGAGGCTTCCTCCAAGGTCGGCGTACTTGATCCCTCTACGACTTCCACCCCCGTGACGGTTCACTGCGCCCGGAGCGGAGGCACATCCGGGGAGCAGGGTCCCAGGGGTTCGGCATGGCCGGCTCACGCCCGGTCGCCGGCGTCGTCGTGGTGGGCAGGGTCCGACGCAGGGCCGACACGCACGTTCATGACCAGGGAGTTCCTTACGCTCTGTGATCTTGGACTGCTCGTGCCCGCTGCTGCGTCGTTTCTGCCCTCCCGGTCTTTGACCAGCTCAGACCTCATCCGGAAGTGTCAGGGAGTGAGCTTCCAGGGCTGCTGGAACGCCTCACACAGGTCCCGGACCCGCGCGATCCGCGAGGTGTGCGGCATCCACTCGTGACACTCCTCGCGCTGACGGCCGACGCGTGTCGGCGTACAAACGGACGTGCGCCGCCTCGTACGGAGGAATGTGCTCCGTTTTCGGGACGGGGGTGGGGTGGGGCCGTGTTCCTGCTGCTGTCGGTTCGGGGTAGAAGGAAGGCGGCTGGCGGTGGTCCTGGATCCGCATCGGTGGTGGGAGCTGAGGCGGTTTCGTCCACTGAGCCTTTTCCCACCTCATTCTGAGCCGGCCAGATGTAAGGCGAGGAGGACTTGGACGAGCGAGGTGATGCGGGTGGTGGAGCAGCGGAGCTTGCGGGGGAGCCTCCAGGATTTCAGGGCGGCTGTCCCCGGAGCCCGCCAAGCTCTGCGCATCATGCGCTGGCGCAAGGACCTGACCAGCGGCAAGCTCACGATCGAGCGGCTGTACTTCGTCACCGGCCTCCCGCCCGGCGCGGCATCCGGCGCCCGGATCGAGGACTGGATCCGCGGTCACTGGAAGATCGAGAACCAGCTCCACCACGTCCGTGACACGACCTTCGCCGAGGACGCCTCCACCATCCGCACCGGCAGCCTGCCCCGCGTGATGGCCACCCTGCGCAACCTCGCCATCAGCGTGCTTTGCCAGGACGACCACACCGACATCGCCGCCGCCTGCCGCTACACCGCCCGTGACCCACAACGACCCCTGACAGCCCTCGGAATCACGTGATCAACCGGGACAGATCGACTACACGCAACGCCCCTGCCCTCGAGGCCCTGTTCCTCGGATGGGCCTCCGGTCCGGGCGCAGTGAACCGTTGCGGAGTGGGAGTCGTAGAGGAATCAAGTACGCCGACCTAGGAGGAAGCCTCCCGTGCCACATTATACCAACGCCCAGTACGCGGAAATGTTCAGGAAGCTACCCAAAGGCGCCCCGATTCCCCGGCAGGTCATGGACCCGGAAACCGGGCAACTCAAACCGAATCCCCTCGCCAGCCTGCTGGGGACCTTGAGAAGGAAGAGGAGAGCCGGAGGACGAGCGACTGAGCGGAGTGAAAACGGAGGACGAGCGACTGAGCTGAGTCCTGAACTGCTCGAAGCAATGAGGAATTACGACGAGCATCTGGTCCCCGTGCGGGGCCCGGATGGAAGGTGGAGACTGCCGATTCGCAAGAGTTACACGCCACGGAACGATGACAAGTACGCGGCCGGGATCAGAAATTGGAAAAAACCCACCATGCCGGCCATAGGTGATTTTGTCATTTTGCCCGATACGGGTGAGAGGGTCAACGTCGGCGTAGTGGTTCACGACTTGACGCATAGAGGGTGGAAGAACAAGCCGAATGCGAATCTGGAGGAGGCGCTGGAACTACTGGATCTGGGCCTCACCCTGAAAAATGGTATGTGGATGGCGTCGTTTCGGAGCTATGCGAGGGAAACCGCAGCGCCTTCTGGCGTTCCTGAGCTGACTGTGCCCGCGAGTATGCCGCAGAACCCCCCTTTCGCTGGACCCGCACAGCCCTCCTCGGGGCAGCAGGGTCCCGGGGCGCAGATGCCCGGCACCGGTATGGGGTACATGGCTCCCTCGGTGCAGATGCCCGCCGACGCCTGGGCGGCCTCCGTGGCGCAGATGCTTCGCGACATGGAGCAGTTGAAAAACGCTGCCATTGATATTTACGCCACCTACCGGCAGGAAATGCCCTACCTGCTGCCGGAGCGGCCCCCGCCAGGAATGAGGATTGCGGTGGACGCTCAGGTGTTGGCACCGGAATCGGGAGCAGACCTCGACGTGGTCGTGATCGCCATCGATGACACGGCCGCGCAGCCGACGCCGTACTACGGGGAGCAGGTGCGGCTCCTCATCGATCCCGACCTGGATTTTTTCGACCAGCCTGCGCTGAGCAAGAAATTAGAAGATGAACTCAAGAGGCAGCAATGTGACGAAAAGGATATAATTCTGGCCAATGCTGTGCTGGATCTATTCTATAGAGTAGACGCTTTCCCTGCTCCCAACACGGCCTTCGCTCCCTCCAGCCTGCACAACCCGACCGCCTTCTACGCCCTGACCCATACCCCCCCGTCAGGCATCCCCTACTCGACCCACCCCTCCGATCCCTCAGCGCAGCGCTCATATCAGGTACAGCCAGGAAACACATCCCGCACAGGGCGAAAACCCTGAAAAAGGTCGGACACGACAGGATTCGCGGCCATGGGAGGGAATGTTGAACGAGCGCCTCCCCCGGATTTCCGCAGCCGCTGATCATTCGGGATGGCGCCCCGTTGTGTGGTGGAAGGGGTCTCCGTGATTGAGTGCGCGGGTTCCGCTCCCGCGGGTGTGCCGTCTGCCGATGACCATTCCTTGCTCGACCGGCAGGCCACCGTGCGACTGTCCGGAGTGAACGGGATGTTCGACTCCAGGGGTGCACGGTGGCCTTGTCCCGGCATGACCTGCTTCACCTGCTTGAATCACTACGTCCGGCAGATGGTCTTGAACTCGCCCGCGAAGTGGTCGGCATCATGGCCGGCGACAGCGAGACCGGAGCGTTCTGGCCCCAGTTCCTGCGTCACCTGCACGAACGCGGATGGATCGCCTTTCCCCGCCGCTGCCTGTCCAGCGAGAGCATGGACGCCCTCTGCCCCGACGACCACGCCAGACGACTGATCATCTGCACCACAAGAAGAGGCAGGACCGACATCGGGGCAAGGGTGACTTCCATGAACCGTCGTCGTCCGTCTTGCGTAGTACAGCGAACCGAACCGAACGACGTGAGAGGTGGCCTGTGGCTGCACCCTTGGATCACGAACTGCCTGACGCACCCCGTTACGCCCACTCGCGCCTTCCTCTTTCGGTGTTGGCTGCCGGCCTGATACGAGAGGAGTTGCGGTCGAAAAAAGGTCGGGCGATACCCGATTTTTTCCAGGGCCCGCCAGTTCCGGAAAAGCCGAAGGGGCGTTTTGTGCAAGCGCTGGAAGTGTTTTCCAAGCGAGAGGGGGAGCGGTTCAGGCGACTTGCCGGGAGATTTCGTTACTCCGATGCGGTCGAGCAGTTGAGCGCAGAGGAAAAAAAGCAGCTCGGCAAGGATATCTGGTCCATGGTGAAGTCAAGTGGATACCTTCTGCGGCGCCAGCACAACGATGACCTGCCTCTCAGTACAAAATTCATCGAGGAGGCTGGAGAAAAAATAGAGACCTTGGGTCAGGACATCACCCGAGAGGGGGCGCCCAAACTTCGGCAAGCGGCCAACAGGGGGGATGCCTATAGATCTTTTCCGCAACACCAGCACGGCGACTACCTGTCCCTCGGTAAAGCATTCATCGAGGGAACTGAAATTAAGATAGAGGACCTGGTTCAGGACATCCTCCGAAAGGAGGCGCCCACACCTCGGCAGGCGAGCAGCAAGGGGGACACCCCTCCGTCGCCGGAGCCTGCAAGGAACGCTCCGAAAAGATACTCACCGCACCAGACCCGGAACAGCGGCGACTTCGGAGAAGACAGCGGATTCGGAAAAAACAGCGATCTCAGAGAAGATGCGGAAGTGGCGCGTAGGTGGATCGAGCAAAATCATCCTGACGTCGCACGCAGTCCGCAGAACCCGCTGTCGCCCGACGGAATGGCAGTGCTCGGGAAAATTGGTCGTCCTGTTGATGTGAGGTCCGCCGCGTCCCCCGGCGTCGTATCGAACGCTCCGGTGAGAAATGCGGGAAGAACCGGGCCGCGAAGCAGGTGAGTTCCCGGGCATGGGGCCACTGTCATCGTCGGCCGACGGAGTCGCGCATAATGGGCGGGTATCTTGCGCACTGGGCGACCGACCTGATTCACGCACCGCCGTGGCCGTCTGTCGATGTCCACCGCACCATCGCCGACGTCACCGGGTCAGTCGTGTCCGGTCTTGTTCGGTCACGCGTGAGCAGTGCTGAGCACTGTTGGGCACCTCGACGGGTAGAACCGGGCGGTGACGCGGGACAACAATGAAGGGCGGCGCCGCCGCATGAAGGATCTGCAGAGTCCTCGAAGTGCGTAAAGCTTGAGAAAGAAAGTTCTGAAGCGGGATGGACTCCGTTTTGAGCAGCGAAACAGCCGAACGCCGGATCGTCACGGAGATGCGACTGCTGAACAAAGCTCAGCGCTCTGCGACGACCTTGCTGATCGATGCGATGCGGCGCGGCCCTGTGCCATCGAGAAGCCTGACGGAACTGCGGTGCTTCGTGGTGGGGATTCTACGGCACTACCATGATCGGCAGGATGCCGTGCTCTGGCCTCAGCTGATCTCCGCCGATCCCGCGGAGATGATGTGGCTCATCGACCTCAGCGCTGAACACGACGCGTTGGATTCCGCCCTGGACGTACTCGACGCCGTTCCGTGCCATGGCCACGGTGACCAGCCGGAACTGGTCGCGGCGGCAGTCGCTCTACGTGATCTGCTGCACACGCACCTCGACCACGAGGAGTCGCTGCTGTTACCGGCGTTGACGGCGCATGTGTCCGACGAGTCCTGGACCGAGTTCTTCCGCTCCATGCTCGCTTCGGCCCCGCGTGCGGGCGCTCATCTCGGACTCGCCCTCTTCGAGGAGGTGGGGACGCCCGCCGAACTCGCGCTGATCACAGCGGACCTTCCGCAATCCGCGCTTCGGTCGGTCCCGGCCATGCGGGAACGGGCCAGAAACACCTTGAGCAGTCTCCGAGCGGCTCGATGAACCAGATCCACGCGTTGTCCGTTGTTGCCGGTGTATTTCTTGAAGTGCGGTCGTGGAACGCTGATGGCAAGAGGTCTGTCCCTGCGGAACGGTGATCAGAGCTGGTGCTTCCATTTCCGCGCACTGGCGAGGAGGACCAGGACATACCGTGGCTGAAGAACCCAGCAAGGAAGAACCCTCCGGTCGCCTGGGCAGGGTAGGACGCGCCGTACGGTCCGGCCTTTCGAGGGCCGGGGCCTTCGCCAACTCACCGGCCGGGCGTCGGATCGGCGGCGTGGCTCTCCTCGTCACCGGCGCCGGGGTGATGGCCGCGGCGCCACCTGTCGGACTCGCGCTGATGGCCGCGGGCGGGGTCATCGCATGGCGGGCGAGGGGGAGCCGTGGGGCGGTCGAGCACCGGCCGTCGCAGGGCCAGGAAGCGATCCCGCAGTCGCCCGTGCGGCCGGCGCCGGACCGTGCCGCGGCACGTCCGTCATCCAGTAGTGACCCGCTGACAGCGTCTCAGGCGGATGACCTGGTCCGTAAGGTGGCCGCCGCGGTCGCGGAGATGCTGGCCCACACCGCTGACAGCAGCATGGCCCGGCCCCCCGAGGTGCCCACGAACACCGGTTCGTACGAGGCCGGACAGTCCACGGAGTGGCCGCCGGGGGGAAGGCTTCGGCCGGGTCCGGCCCGGCTGGTGCGTGACGGTCACCGTGCGGGAGGTGAGAACGGGAACGCCCCCGTGGCGCAGCCGTCGGCAGCGGTTCATGTCTGGGACGACGACCGGGACTCGACCCCGATCGACATAGGCGAGGCGGTAGGCCGGCCTCCCGCGCCTCGGCCGCCCGTCCAGGACGTGCGGTCCTTCATGCCCCAGCAGGACCCTAAGCGTGCCGCGTCGCAGTGGAGCCGCTCGTCGAGTCCGCCGCCGCGGACGAGTCGGCCCGCGTCCCCCGAGCCGCCCAAGAACAAGAGGTCCGGCAGGTAGGAGGCCGTTCGGGGCGTCGGCCCCGGTCGGACGGGGCTGAACCCTCCCCGGCCCCGCCCCGTAGTGACCCTCCGGACCGCGGGTGGCGGAGGAGCCGTGGACAGGCCCGTCGCGGACCCGTCACCGCTGTACCGGCCACGGAGGCCCCCCTTGCGCTTCTCGCCCCGCACGCCGACCCGCCCATCCGCCCGGTCGGCGACGGCCCCGTCCCCGTGGCCAGACCGCGTCCACGCGGTCGACGTCCTGCGCGGGTTCGCGCTGCTGGGGATCCTGCTGGTCAACGTCCAGTTCATGGCCGGACCGCAGGTGGAACCGCACGGGAAGGGGCTGGTCGCGTCGTGGCCCGACGAGGTGGCCGGATGGCTGGTCACCGCCCTGGCCGGCGCCAAGTTCTACCTGCTCTTCTCGTTCCTGTTCGGCTACAGCTTCACGTTGCAGAGGGCCTCGGCGGAGCGCGCGGGAGCGGCCTTCGCCCCCCGGCACCTGCGCCGTCTGAGCTGCCTGTTCCTGCTCGGTGTCCTCCACGGGGCGCTGCTGTTCCCCGGTGACGTCCTGATGGTCTACGCGGTGCTGAGCCTTTTGCTGTTCGCGCTGAGGGACCTCGCGCCGCGCACGGCGGTACGCGTCGCGGCCTGGCTCGTGGCCTCGGTCACGGTGTCGCTGCTGGTCTGGGGCCTGCTGGTACTGGCGTACGCGGAGCCCGTGAGCGGTCAGGACGTCCTGGCCGCGGTCGACGAAGCGGCCACGGCCCGCCGGGGCGGTCCCGGCTCCGTCGTCGAGGCGAATCTGCGCGCACTGCGCGACGGGCTGGTCTGGAACATCGTCTACGGCGCCGACATGATGGCGGCGTTCCTCGTGGGTCTCGCCGCCGGGCGGCACGGGGTGCTCGCCGATCCCGGCCGGTACCGCGCGCGGATGGTGCGTCTCGTCGTCCTCGGCCTGCCGGTCGGGCTGGCCGGAAGCGTCTTCATGGCCCTCTGCCGCAACGGGCCGCTGGACTCACGCTGGTACCACGTCGGATCGGCCGTCGGCGTGCTCACCGCTCCGGCCCTGTCCGCCGCGTACGCCGGTGGACTGCTGCTCTGGCTGGACACCCGCCAGGGCCGGCGGTTCGGCCGCGCGGTGGCCCCGGCGGGCCGGATGGCGCTGACCAACTACCTCACGCAGTCGCTGGTCATGGCCCTGGTCTTCACCGGCTACGGGCTCGCCCGGTACGGGCGCTACGGTACGTCGACGGTCCTGGCGGCCTGCCTCGTCCTGTACGCGCTCCAGCTCCGCGTCAGCCACTGGTCGCTGCGGCGGGTGAGGTACGGCCCGGTCGAGTGGCTGCTGCGCGCGGCGACGCTGGCCCGCAAGCCCTGAAGGGGCGCCCCGGCCTCCGGCCGGAAGGCCCCCCGGAGCACGCGCGCCGGACGCCGCGAGGCCCGCCCCCTGGAGCACCCGCGCCGGACGCCGCGAGGCCCGCCCCCTGGAGGACCCGCGCCGGACGCCGCGAGGCCTGCCCCCTGGAGGACCCGCGCCCGACGCCGCGTCGCCCGCCCGCCGGGCGGACGACGCGGCGTCACGCAGCCCCGCTCCCTACGCGTCCTCCCTACGCGTCGGTGCCCTTGCGCAGGGGCACCGCGTCCCTCCGCCACCTGCTCACGCTGTCCGTGGCCCCGTCCCCGGCCCCGGTGTGCCCCGCCCACGAGCGGGCGGCCCGCTCGGTGATGGCCGCCACCTCCGCCTTGGCCGCGGCCGAGACGGCACCCGCGTTCGGTTCCTTGTACCAGGGACGCAGACGGATCAGGGCGGGCCGCACCCCGGTGGCCAGGAGCAGGGCGGTGCCCTTGGGCAGGGCCCTGATCCGGTCCGCCGGAAGCACCGGGTCCAGCCGGTAGGAGTAGGAGCGGGAGGTGCCCTCCTTGCCCTTGGAGACCGACACCGTACGCGTGTCGTGGTTGCCCACGAGCTTGGAGATCTTCTCCACGAAGTCGGCGTCGTCCAGACCCGCGCCGAGCAGCTTGATCGTGGCCGCGCTCCACATGGCGTCCATGCCCGCCTCGCCCCACACCCGGGCGCCCTGGCGGTAACTCTGGAGCAGGGTGACCACGTTGATACCGCGCGAGCCGAAGTGGCTGTACAGGTCGGGGAGGTCGGAGATGCGGCAGACGTTGGCGGCCTCGTCGAGGACCGCGGTCATCGGCGGATCGAGCCGGCCGCCCATCCGCTCGGCGGCGACCACCCCCGCGCGCATCGTCGCGTCCGCGAGTCCCGCGATCACACCCGCGGCCGAGCCACCGCCGTCCTTGGACAGCAGGTAGAGGGTGTCCCGGCCCAGCACATGGGTGTCCGGTCTGAACTGCGGAAGGTGCGGGTCCGGCGTGACCCAGGCCAGGATCTCGGGGTCGAGCAGACAGGCCACGCACTGCCGGGCGGTCTCGTAGATGCCGTCGCGGGTCTCCACCGCGCCCCGGACCGTGCCTTGCAGCTGCTCGGCCATGGCGTCCATATTGACGTCCCGCAGCAGGTCGACCGGTGTGCGGTCGGCGGGGTCGGCGAGCCAGGTGAGCAGGTCGGGCACGGAGGCCCCGCCGCGGGCCGCGGCGAGGAACAGGGCGGTGAGCGTGTTCTGGGCGGCGGAGATCCAGAAGTCCTTCTTCGACTGGTCGTCGTTGACGGAGGCCACGAAGTGCCCGGCCAGCCGGCGGGCGCCCTCGATGCTGTGGCAGTCGGCGAGGAGGTCCCACCACATCTCCCGTGGGGCGTGGGCGATGCCCTGCGGGTCGAACGTCCACACCGTGCCGGTCCTCGCGCGTTCGGCGCGGGTGACGGCGTACACGTCCGACTTGTTGGAGGTCAGCAGGACCGCCCCTTGCGCCCGCAGCACACGGGGGACGGCGATGCCGGTGGACTTTCCCGCGCGCGGGGCCATCAGGTCGAGCTCCACGTCCTCGTAGGAGGAGCGCAGTTCGGGGCCGTTGGGTTCGAGGTCGCCGAGGAGGTTGCCGGTCTCGTCGGGGTGGAGGTGCTCCCGGCCCTTGAGCGAGGGACGCAGCTCCCGGGCGCGCGCCGCGATGCCGGCCGGACCCATGGCCGCCAGCTCCCGTGGTGTGGCCAGTCCCTTGGGTTTCGACACGTAGCGCATCACCCTGCGGGCCACGAGGACGCCGAGCGTCACGGCGACGGCGTAGAGCAGGACGATCCCGGCGGCCACCCCGACGGGTGACGCGCCCGGCCACAGCTCCCGCGGTCCGCCGGTGACCAGGGCGGCGAACGTCGCCAGGGCGAACGGCGGGGGCTCCCAGCCCGCGCCGGTCACCGCGGCGCCCAGGCTCCCGCCCAGCCAGACACCCCCGAAGAGCACCATGAAGGCGCCCATCACCAGGACGATCGCCCACGGCGCCAGCTCACTGCCGTACATCCGGCCCTTGCCCTCGGCGCCGCTCATGGGATCGCCCTCCTGACCGCGGCCGTGTCCGTCACGAGATCCCTCCTCCGCCCGATGCCGACTTGGAGAGGCCGGCCGGCTTGCTCGGCGCCCAGCGCTTGTTGGTGTCGTGCAGGTGCCGTTCGGTGTCCGTGATGGCGACCTTGATGGGGATGCCGGGCCGGCCACCGACCTTGATCAGGAAACGGCCGCGCCCGGGCGGCTCCTCGCGGTCCCCGTGCGCAGCCCAGCCCGGCGGCGAGGACCAGGAGGAGACCAGGTCGATCTCCCGGCGGGACAGGCCCACGATCTGGCCCAGCTCCTCCATCTCCTGGCGCGGCAGCCCCGCGACCACCACCATGCCGGCCCGCTCGACGAAGCCGCGCGCCTTGACGCGGTCGGTGTCGGAGCCCAGCGACTCGGCGTCCTTCAGGGTGTGGGTGATCTTGGCGTCGCCCAGGCCGAGGGTGCGGTTGAGGCGGGTCAGGGCGTCGATGCGGTCGACGATCCCGGACGCCGCGCGCAGCGGCCGCCACAACTCGTCGAGCACGGTGAAGAACCAGCGCCGGGGCGCCAGTCCGGCGTCCGCCAGGGCGTGCGAGGCGGCCACCGTGCCCAGCCCGTCGGACCACGCCGCCAGCATCGCCGCCGCGGTGAGCTGGGTGTCCGCCTCCCCGATCCGGGAGATGTCCATGCACACCGCGGGTGAGCCGAGGTCGATGCGGGTGGAGGTCTCGGAGGCGAAGGTGTCGCCCAACGGGCCGTCCAGGATGCCCAGCAGGGAGCGGTGCAGCGGATCGACGGCGTCGCGGTAACGGCTCTCGTCCCCGCGGTCCAGGGTCACCGCCCGCACCCGGTCCGGTCCCTCGACGAGGATGCGCACCAGGTCGGGAAGGAGCGGCACGCGGTCCGGGGGAGTGCGCTCGCGCAGGTGGTGCAGGGCGGCCGACAGTACGGACTGCTCGTGGTCGTCCATGGGACGGTCGCGCACGATGGTGACGAGCGCGGCGACCATGTTGAGGACCCGGCCGTGGGTCTCGGCGTGCAGCACCCGCCCGGCCTCGCCGCCGATCCGCCGGGCGGCGGCGCCCATCGCCCCGGGATCCAGGACGTTGATGCCGCCCATGCCGCGTCCGATGGAGATGACCTGGCCGCCCAGGGCGCGCACGGTGTCGGCGTAGTCGGGCTTGAGGTCACCCAGCACCAGGGGCACCACGCCGGTGGCGGCCAGGCCGATCAGCATGCGGTTGATCAGGGTGGACTTGCCCAGGCCCGGCATGCCGAGCATGAACAGCGAGGGGTTGGAGATGTAGTGGGCGCGGGTGAACCACGACAGCGGGTCGCCGCACACCGTCGCCCCGGTGTAGAGGTGCTGGCCCAGCGGGACGCCGGTCATGGGCGCCCCCGAGCCCGCCGCGAACGGCCACAGCCCGCAGGCCTGCACGGTGGTGGCCCGCCACATCGTCGGCGGGTCCATGTTGGCGACCTGGCCGCCGCCGGGGCCGGGCCAGCCGCCCCGGGGCGCCAGGACCTCCTTGTGCGCACCGGGCCCGGCGGGCCTCTTTCCGGCCCCCGTCTTGTTGGCCCCCGCCTTCTTCCCGTCGCGTCTCGTCGGCACCGGGCCCTCGTCCTTGTACGTGATCGGGACGTCGTCCTCGTCCTCGTACCGGCCCTTGGCGCCGCCGCCGCGGTCGTGCGTCTTCCTGGTCCTCACAGTGCCTCCTTCAGTTCGCGCGGCACCAAGGTGTGCTCCCACGGGAGGATCCCGGTCGGCAGCGTGCAGCTGAACGCCGCCGCCTGCATCCGGTCGGCCGGACGCATCAGCAGCCGCGCTCCGGCGAGCAGGTTGCGGACCGTCACGTTCGCGTCCTCCAGTTCGGCGTCCGAGTCGACCGTGACCGTGACCATGAGCGAGAACTCCACCAGACCGGCGCCGGTGGCCTCCTCCACCGCCGTCTGCTCCGCGGCGCGCACCTCGTTGGCGGCGCGCGCCTGCACCATGCCGCGCTTGGAGGTGGCCATGAACTGCGCGGCCCGCCGGTCGGCCTCCACGATGCGCGCCGAGGTCGCCGGGTCGATGGGCCGGTACAGCAGGGCCACCCGCTTGCGGCGGGTGCCGGGCGCGTCCTCCAGCAGGCCGCGCAGCACCTGGGCGCGTACCGTGCCGCGGGGCGCGAGGGTGAGCATCCAGGTCCGCGACACACCGGAGTCGTGCTGGTAGGCGTCGACCCTCTCGACGGCCGCCGCGGGACCGGCGTCGTCCCACTCCAGACCCGTGCCGCCGTGGACGGCCCGTGCCTCCAGGACGTCCCCGGCCACGGCCGGGTCGTAGGCCACGCGGACGACCTCGGCGATGCGCTCGGCCGACAGGGGGGCGGCGGGACCGCCGCCCGCTCCCACGATCCCCTGCAGCAGGCCGGGGATACGGATGGCCAGGTCGGTGAGGATGTCCTCGGTCCTGCGCTTCTGGCCGGCGGCGATGCCGTAGGTCAGGGCGAGGTAGGTGTGCATCTCCGACGACGCGCTCGGATAGCGCTGCACCACCTCCTCCATCACGGCCCGCGCGGCCGGCGGGGCGTCGGGGGCGATGCGCGGGAGCACCTCGTTGGCCAGCCGGGAGCCGGTGTCCGGGGCGGTCTCCACCACCACGGAGGCCCCGCGCAGGCCGGGCTCGCTGGACAGCCGGGCCAGCCACTGGCCCCAGGACGCCACCCAGGTGTCCACCTGGTCGGGGTCGACCAGCGACCCGCCGTCGGGTTCACAGCCGAGCACGATGGTGTACAGGTTGCGGCTGCGGTGGTGCAGCACCCCGAACGGCTGGTCGTAGGCGTCCCTGCCCTCCAGGACCTTGACCTGGCTGAGCAGCCCCGGCGGGCGGAACGTGCCACCGGGCCGTCGGGACAGCGGGCCCGAGACGTAGGTGTGCGAGCCCTTGGCCCTGCGCCGGAACCAGCCGACGCGCACGGCGAAGAGCTGGTAGACGTTGCGTCCGTCCTGCGTGCGCACGGCCAGCGGCAGCAGGAAGAGGCACTGGACGACGAGCACGGCCACGGTGAGCCGCAAGGAGACCAGCGACACCAGCAGGTCGACGACGAGCCCGCCGAACAGGGCGACGGTGCCGACGAGACCGAACGGTCCGAAGCCGGGGCGCCTGGGCCTGCGCCAGTTCCCGTACGTGGGGTCCGCGACAGCGGTGGGGGTGGACATGGATCACCTGTTTCTCTTCCGTGGTCTTCCGCGGTATTCCGTGGTCTTCCGGGGGCTTCCGGGGGTTTTCGTGCTGGAGCCCGGGAACGGTGCGCGGGTGGTCGTGGCGCGTGCCCGAGGAGTCCGGGGCGCGTCCCGGCCGTAGCCGCCGTGCGGCCGGGACACGCGAGGTCACTCCGGGCCGGCGCCGGCCCGGTGGCGGTTCAGCGCTCGTCCCTGCGGTTGGCGTCCTCGACCCCGCTCCTGGCCACGTCCGCGACTCCCTTGGCGACCTTGCCGGCCACGTCCGCGGCCATGACCGCGGCGGCGAGGGCGGGATTCGCCGCGGCGGCCTTCTTGCCGGCGCCCGAGGACGCGCCGCCCGCGGACCCGGCGGAGGGGAACGCGCCGCCCGTCGAGCCCGAGCCGCCCCCGGCGCCGCCACCGGACGCCTCGGCGGGGCGGCCGCCGCCTCCGGAGCCCGACGGGCCGTGGGCCCCGGAGGGACCGCCCTCCCCGCTCCGGCCGGCCGAGTCGGCCAGGGATCTCGCCCCGGAGGCCATACCGCCGGCCAGGCCCATGGTGGTGCTTCCCACCGCGTCGCCGCCGAGGGCGGCGGTCGCCGGGACGATCAGTCTCAGCAGCGCGGGCAGGGCGACGGCCGAGAGCAGCAACAAGCCCATGCCCGCGATCTGCGTGTCGACGGGGTTGTGCTCCTCCGACGAGTTGATCATGACGGCCCCCGAGTACAGCACGAGACCGACCGTGGGTTTGTACAGCAGCCAGGCGATCAGCCAGCCGATGTGCTTGCGCCACCACGTGCTGCCCCAGTCCGTCATGGACGCGGCGGCGGCCATGGGCAGCGTGCCTATCAGAACGATCATCACGCCGAGCCGGATCCACATCAGCAGGGCGTGGATGATGCCGGAGATGATGAGCAGGCACCCGATGACCAGCAGCAGCATGTCCGGGATGCCGCCGTTGCAGTTGATGCCCCCCATCAGGTTCTCCAGGCTGCCCTGCAGGAGGAACTTGGCGTACCGCTCCATGAGCGTGACGAAGGTGCCGACCAGGGCGGTCGTGGCCGTGCTCACCAGGATGACGCGCACGATCCCCTTGAGTACGGTCTGGCCCGCTTCGCCGCGTCGGTCCAGGGCCATCTTGGCGGCGGCGAAGAGGATCGAACCGCACGCGAGGTACACGGTGAGCCACTGCGTCTGATTGCTGATCTTCTGCGACGCCGTGTCATCGGTCGAATCGATGTCCTGCACGGATATGAAGATCGCGATGGCGTCCCGGATGATGATTTTGGCCACCATCTTGATCATTTCGCCTATGGGGTCGCCGAACATCCCGAGGAAGTCGACGCCCCCTTCGCATCCCTCGCCCGCGACGGCCAGGAACATGTCACGCACCCCACATGATGAAGCCGTCCGCGGTCGCCCGTCGCACGGAAGAATAGAGAGACCCGTCCTTCAGGAGAGCCACTTTCCAGTCGCCGTCCCGCCACCGCACGGACACCGTCGTCGACAGATATCCCCCCAGGGGATTGGTGACGAGCAGCCCCACGGTCGCGGAGGTGTCCGAGTACGACCGCACGGAGAAACCGGCGAACCTTCCGACGGCGTTCTTCCGCGGGTCTCTGCTCCCCGCCGCGGTCCTTTCGGCGATGAATCCGTCGCGCGACTTCCCCGGCACGACCTGCTGCTCGGCGACGATCCGCCAGGAGGCGCCGCTCAGCTGCACGGGGATGGTGTGCGCCGCCAGCACCGCGCCCGTGGGCGTGTGGGCGAAGCACCACCACATGGTGGCGTCGGTGTGCAGGGGACCGGACGACGCCGAGACGGGCAGCATGACGGCGTCGAACTGCCGCCACGTCACGTCCGCCGGCGCCGCGGCCGGCCGGGTGGTGTCCCGGTCGTCGGTGCGGCAGTCCCGCGGCCGGCCGTCCGGCCCCGTCCGGATCCGCTGCGGATCGCCGGGGGACAGCGGGCCCCCGAGCCCGGCGAGTGTCTCGCTCCGGCTGTCCGCGGCGATCTCGGCACCCTCGGGGTTCACCGCGAAGGCCACCAGCGACATGACCGAGAAGAAGCCCAGGAACAGTGCCGAACCTATCCAGCCCCGCTGTTTGTAGAAGGGCCCGGCGACCGGGTCCTTGTGTCGTTTCGCGCCGATCACGTCGACGGCCTCTCCTGTGGTCGGCCGGGTCAGAAGAGGAACGCCACGATGGGGCCCGCGGTGGACACCAGGACGCAGCCGCCCAGCACCATCCCGAGGCGGCTGAAGTGCTCGGAGCCCTCGCCGCGCTTCATGGACGCGGCCATCATGATCCCGGTGATGAGGACGCCCGCCACGCCGGCGGCCGTGCCGGCCCAGGCGGCGATGCCCAGGACGACGTTGACCGCGTCGGCGAGTTCACTGGGCGCCCCTGACTTGGGCTGGGGAACCGCGGTCGCGCCCGCGGTCGCGCCCGGGGCGTTGCCGGCGGCCAGGTAGGTGTGCCCGGCGCTGGACAGGGTGAGCAGAGTGTCCTTCATGTGTTTCTCCAGATAAGGGAGCGTAGGGAAAAGGTCCGGTGCTCAGAGAAGCGGCACCAGTACGAAATTGACGATCGGCCCGGCGGTGGTGCCGAGCACACAGGCCCCGATGACGAAGAACGCTCCCCGGAAATGGGTCGCCCCCTCACCCATTTCGCCGCGGCGCAGCTGCATGGCCATCTGGATGCCCACGATCATCAGTCCCGCCACCGAGGCGGCCGACACGACCCAGGTGAGGAAACCGAGCAGCTGGCCGACCTCGGGGTTCGGGTCGAACGAGCCATTGGGCCCGTAGCTGTCGGGGTCGATGCCCGCCAGGAAGAATCCGGCAGTCGGATGTCTCACCGCGATCCCTCCGCGCGTTCGGCCTGCGCCGACACGCGCCGCGCCAGCACCCGGACCGACCTGGGCAACCGGTCGGCCTCCGCACCGAGGCGCCACACGGGCACCCACGGAACGCGGTGGACCTCGGCCGCCGACCGCAGCACGCGCACCCGCCGGCCCAGCGCGCGCGGCAGCGACCCCGGGGCGTCGGCGACCAGCACGACGGCGAGCAGGCGCACTCCGGCGGGCTGCCCTCCGGTGCGCAGTACGTTCAACGCCTGGGACACGGCCCGCATGCCGAGGTCATGGGTCCGTGCGACCAGCAGCACCCGACCCGGTTCGCCCAGGGCCGGGTCGGGCCACCGGTGGCCGATGTCCACGCCGCCCAGCACCCGGGCGAGGGTGCTCGCCCCGGCCCCGCCGTGCGTGGTGACCCAGGCGACCCGCAGGCCCGGATGGAGCGACGGCGCCGTGCCGGCCGGTGCTGCCGGTACGGGCAACGCGGTCCGGGACGTGTGCCGTGCCGGTCCCGCCGGTGTCTTCCGTTCCGCGGTGGGTACGGCTTGTGACGCGGCGGGTATGGCTTGCGGTGCCGTGGGTATGGCTTGCGGAGCGGTGGGTACGGCTCGTGGTGCGGCGGGTACGGCGTGCGGTGCCGTGGGTACGGCGTGCGGTGCCGTGGGTACGGCTCGTGGTGCGGCGGGTACGGCGTGCGGTGCCGTGGGTGCCGTGGTCGATGCCGTAGGTGCCGGCGCGTCCTGTGCCGGTGCGGCCTTGGGCCCGGTCGGTCCGCGGGCCCACATCCGTGACCCGCCGGACGTCGCCGAAGGCACACCCATGCCTCTTCACCCCTTCCCTCGTGTCAGCTACTGCGACGGACCCGGATTGAACTGATGGGCCGTCGCGCCCGTTGCGGCGTGTGTGTCCGCAGTGATCCGTCGGGCAGCGACTACGGGAAATCGGTCGGCCCGGTTCAACGGGCGGGCGCATGGACGGCAGAGAGAGCAAGGGGTGTGACGGGTTGTGGGCGCAAGTGCCGACGGCGGCGCGCAGGGTTCCGGCGGCTCCGGGAACACCACCGTGTACGTGGCCGCCGGCGTCGGCATGGGAACGGTGGGCTGCCTCATCGCGCCCTTGTTCTTCCTGCTCCTGCTCATCGGGACGATCGTGGTCAGCGCCCTCGGGTGGATCTTCTGGCCCCTGGTGCTCCTCTGCGAGATCGGCCTGCTGGACTGCGACAGCGACAGCGGCGGGGGAGTCGACACCCAGCAGGTGGTGAAGGCGTTCAACAGCGACGGGAAGGGCACGCTGAACCAGAGCGCCGTCCCCGAGGAACACCTCACGCGCATCCAGGACGCCGGGTCCCTGTGCACCCAGATCGGCCCCGTCGTGATCGCCTCGCAGATCCAGCTGGAGTCCCAGTTCGACGAGGAGCTGATCGGTCCCGACGGCACCGAGGGCATCTCCCAGATGCCGCCGGACAAGTTCGAGGAGTTCGGCGAGGACGACGACGACAACGGCACCACCTCGGCCCTGGACGCCGCCGACTCGATCATGGCCCAGGGGAGGTACCTGTGCTCACTGGCCAAGGAGATCGACACGCTCGCCGCCGACGGCCGGGTCACGGGCGACCACCTGGACATGACCCTCGCGGCGTACGAAGTGGGTCTGGAGGCGGTCGAGGAGGCGAAGGGCGTACCGCGGACGACGCGGGCGCAGAGCTACGTCGTCGGCGTCAGGTCGTCGTTCGCCCTGTACTCCGATTCCGTCGGCCTGACGGACGAGACGTATCCGAGTCTCAGCGCGCGTCCCACACCCAGCGCCGACAACTGACCAGCACCGCCAGGAGACATGACGTGTTCGGCACAGACCACGGTCAGGACCGGGCGACCGACGGCCCGCAGGACCGCGACGCACCGGACGGCACCGCGCGGACGGCCTTTCCCGTCCGCGTGTTCATCGGCCCCGACGGCCGTACGACGGTGGACGACGCCCCCTTCCCGGTACCGGAGGGCGAACCGGTGCACGTCGCCGTCCTCGACGTGCTGCACCGCCGCGCGCGGGCGCGGGGCGCGGCCGTGGAAGCGGTGATCCTGGACCGGGAGCAAAGCGACGTGACCCTCGTCGAGGTGGCCCCGGACGGTTCGAGCCGGGTCCTGCTGCACGAGCAGCACGGCGGGACGGCCGAACCCGCCGCCGAGCCCGTCCCCCAGGACTCCCGGGCCGCGCCCGCGCCGGCCGAACCCGCCTCCGAGTCCGTCCCCCGACCCTCCCGGGCCGCGCCCGCGCCGGCCGAACCCGCCTCCGAGTCCGTCCCCCGACCCTCCCGGGCCGCGCCCGCGCCGGCCGCGGGAGCCGTCCCGGAGGAACTCGCCGAGCTGGTCGGGCTCGTCCGCCACTCGCTGGACACCGGCGCGCTGGAACGGGCGGCGGCACTCGCCTTCCGGCTGCGGGAGCACACCGCGCGCGCGTTCGGCCCCGAACACGGCCACACGCTCGAAGCGCTCGCCCTGGAGGCGTACGTCGCCCATCGGAGCGGCAACCCCCGCCTCGCCCTGACCACCTGCCTCGAACTCGCCCGGACACGGCACCGGCAGGGCGACCCCCGCGCCGCTGAGGAACTGACACGGGCGACCGCCGCCTGGCTGCGGATGGACGACGCGCCGTCCGCCGTCGACCACGGCCGGGCCCTGCTCGACACCCTGCTCGCCGTGCGGTCCGCACAGGGTGCGAGAGTGCCGGACGCCGCGCTGCCGCGACTCGTCAATCGCCGTATGCGCGCACTCACCGAGGAGACGGGAACCCGGGCGACGGGCGCGGCCTGAGGGGCGAGGCCCAGCTCACCGGGGAGGGACGGCGGGGGAGCCACGGTGGCGGCACCCCCGTCGCACCCGTGTGCGGCCCCCGACGCGCGCGCGACCCGCCGATCACGCGTCAAGCACTCGTCAAGGCGATGTGGAACCCGGCTCGCAAGACTCCCAACGCCTCGGGGCCATTGGACCGGCCCTGGTGCCTGACCTCCACCACGAGGTCATGGAACGAGTGGAGTTGAACCTTGAGCTTGACAATGATGGGTTCCGTCGGGGCGGAGACCGCACGCGAACGAGCGATGCGCACGCTCTACGACGACCACGCGAGGGACCTGCACAACTACGTCCTGCGTCTGCTGCGGGGCGATCAGCACAGGGCCGAGGACGTGGTCCAAGAGACGCTCCTGCGTTGCTGGCGTACTCAGAGCCTGGACGGCGAACAGACCCTGCGGCCCTGGTTGTTCAGGGTGGCGCACAACCTGGTGATCGACGACTACCGGCTGCGCATGGCCCGCCCCCAGGAGGTCGACGGCTCCGTCTGGCTGGACGAACTGCTGGCCGAGCACGACGAGGTCGACGGGCTGCTCTCCTCGGTGATCCTGCGGGAGGCGTTCAAGGCGCTCTCGCCCAATCACCGCGAAGTGCTGTACGAGACCTACTACACCGGCAGGTCGACGCGCGAGGCGGCGCTCGTGCTCGGCATCCCGCCGGGTACCGTCAAGTCCCGTCTGTACCACGCGGTGCGCGCGCTGCGCGTGGCCCTGGGCATCGTCGAGACCCCCACGGAGGCGGTGGCCAAGGAGGCTCCGGCTCTCTGGCACACGTCGGCCGCGTGACCCGTGCCCGGTGCCCGCGCGCTCACGTCGTCGTCCGGGAGTCCTGCGCGGGACGTTCCCACGACGGGGCCGGGTTCCGCGGGCGCGGAGCCCCGGCCGGCGTCGCCGCGGCGGGCGTGCGGGGCGACCGTCCGTCCGCGGCGCCGCCGGACGCCTCCAGCCGGGCCAGGTGCGCGAGAGCGGCGTTGAGCGCCTTCGCCTTCTCGCCCGGTATCTGGTTGCGCAGGCGGACCACGGCGACCGCGGCGGACAGCGCGCGGTCCCGGTCGGTGATCTGCAGCCAGAGCGTCTCGGCGCGGACCGCCGCGGCCTCCGCCCGCTCGGCGGCGCCCTGGTAGTGCCAGCGCTCGGCGATGTCGCGGAACAGCAGCACGCCGGCGACGGCGTCCCCGGCGAGGGCGGTGGCACCGGCCCGGATCTCGCGGACGCCGAGGGCGTCGGGATGGGAGACGCCGAGGGCGAGGGAGGTCCGCTCGTCGAGGCGCGCGGCGAGCGCGGCGGCCTCGCCGGCGCGGCCCTCCCGCAGCAGGTCCGTGACCAGGGCCAGGGACTCGGCGTCCGTCCCCGGCCCCGCCGCGGTCTCGAGGCCGGCGGACGCCGCTGCCCCGTCCGGGCGCCCCGGGGCGACAGGCGCCGGCACGGCACGGTCCGGTCGGCCCGCCGCGGCCACCGCCGGACCGGGCCGGTCCGGGGTGCCGGCCGGCGGGGCGGGTGGCCGGCCCGCGGATGCCGTGAGGGTGCCGGTCTGTTGGCCGGCGGATGCGGCGAGGGTGCCGGTCTGCCGGCCGGCGGATGCGGCGAGGGTGCCGGTCTGCCGGCCGGTGGATGCTGCGAGGGTGCCGGTCTGCCGGCCGGCGGATGCGGCGAGGGTGCCGGTCTGTTGGCCGGTGGATGCTGCGAGGGTGCCGGTCTGCCGGCCGGTGGACGCGGCGAGGGTGCCGGTCTGCCGGCCGGTGGACGCGGCGAGGGTGCCGGTCTCCCGGTCGGCGGACGCGGCGAGGGCGTCGGTCTGCCGACCGGCGGACGCCGTGAGGGTGCCGGTCTCCCGGCCGGTCCGGGCGGGCGGGCGCGGCGCGGCCGGTGCGATGGCCGCGCCGCCCGCGCCGCCGGGCTTCTCGGTACGTCTCCTCGGCGCCCCGGCCCGCGGTGCGTCCCCCGGCAGCTCCCCCACCGTTCCGTCGGGCGAGATGACCAGGTGCCACACGGTGCCGTCCGGTTCGGTGGCCTCGGCCCGCACCGGCCGGCCGAGCCGGGCCGCCGCCCCGGCCACGGTGCCGACGGCCGAGGCGCGGTCCGGGTGCCCGGCCGCGGGCACCAGCGGACCGCTGGCGTCGACCTGGCCGCTGCCGTGCACGGTGAGGGCGTAGACCGGCCAGGCGGGCGGTTCTGCGGTCTCGTACGTCATGAGCGGTTATCCCCTTCGGGCTAGGAGACGGAGACGTCGGCGACGCGCCACGGTCCGTCGGCCGTGGCGCGGGTGAGGCGCACGTACGTCACCACGGTGGTGGGCGTGCCCTGCCAGCCGCCGCGGCCGGACGGGGTGGTGGTGACGGTCCACTGCCGCCATGCCTCGGTGCCGGTGTCGGGGGGCCTGGCCGCGTCCTCGGCCTTCTTCAGCGTGACGACGGTGCGGGCGCGGTGACCGGCCCAGTCGCGCCACTGGGCGCCGGGCGCGGAGCGTGGACCGCGCGCCCGCAGCCGGTTCGCGTACGCCTCGGTCAGCCACCCCGCGTCCGCGGCCCGGACGGCGGCGTCGTGGGGACCGCTGTCGGCCGTGGTGTCGAACGTCCACATCACCGTGAGCGCCCCCCGGGCGACCGCGTCGGCGTCCCTCTGGTCGACGTCCGCGGGACGCGGGACGCCCGCGCCGGGCGTGCTGTCGGAACGGGCCGGCGAGGTGGGGGAGGGGACCGTGCCGGCCGGGGCGGAGGCCGGGGACCGGACGGTCGCGGCCGGCCCGCCGCCAAAGCCGCATCCCGTCGTGGTGAGGAGGGCGGCGAGCACCGCCGCGACCGCCGCGGCGGTCCCCCGCGCGCTGGGAGACGTCATCCGAATCGCCGTACCTTCTGGGGCTTGTCCGCGTAGTAGGGATCGTCGAGATCGCTGATCTTGACCACGTCGCCGGTCTTCGGCGCGTGGAGGAACTGCCGGTGGCCCAGGTAGATGCCGATGTGGTCGTAACTCCCGTTCAGGTTGAAACCGATCACGTCACCGGGCCGCATCCCGGCGGGATCCACTTCCTCGCCCACGGTGACCTGGAGCTGGGAGACGCGCGGCAGGAGCAGCCGGCCGCCGCTGGCGTGGTAGACGGCGTACTGGACGAGGCTGGAGCAGTCGAACCCCACGGTGCCCGCGCCTTGCGCGAACCCGCGTCCGGGGCCCTCCGGTCCGCCGCCGCCCCAGGAATAGGGGGTGCCGAGCCATTTCTCGGCGTTCGCCACCACCCGGTCGCCGAACGCGCCGCCCGTCTCGTTGGGCGCGGACCCGGTGAAGCCGGCCATCGACGTGATGATCCGGGTGACGTAGGCCTGTGTCTCCGGGTACGGAGGCACGCCGCCGAACTCCTCGACCGCGCCGGGGCCCGCGTTGTAGGCGGCGAGCACCAGCCGGGTGAGGTCTCCGCCGCTCCCCGTCTCCTTGATCCTCCCGGCGAGCCAGCAGTCGTAGCGGGCCTGGGTCATGATCGCGTCGCCCGGGGTGAACGGGTCGGCCACCCCGTCGGGTTCGGGATCGCCGTCCTTGCCGGCGGCGTCCACGCCCCAGGTGGCCCAGGTGCCCGGGATGAACTGGCTCAGCCCCTGGGCGCGGGCCGGGCTGACCGCGTCGGGGTCCCAGCCGGACTCCGCCTGGATCTGCGCGGCCACCAGGGGCGCGCTGACCTCGTCGCACTGCCGGCCCGCCCGCTCGATCCACGGTGCGAACTCGGGCGGTACGCGCTCGGCGTCGAGCGTGGTGGCGAACCCCGCGGGCACGGGGGCCTGCCGCTGGTCGACGGCGCCCACCACGGCCAGCGCCACCAAGGTGCCGAGCAGCCCCAGCACGGCGCCCGTCACCAGCAGCGCCGAACGCCCCCGCGCTGTACCACCGGTCATCTGCCACTCCCCATGAGGCCTCGAGTCGGAACACCGTGCGAGCGGGAGAGGCTTCAACTCGCCCGGTAACTCCCGTACTTCAGAACGTGACCCTTGTGTCGTCTTGTCAACTTATGCGTAGTATGACTGCATTGCACCGAACGTTGGAGGAGATGCTGTGGCAGGGGATGAGCCGGCGGTCAATCCCTGGCTGCCGCGACCACGCGCTTCCGGGGGCGACAACGGGAAACCCCGGCAATCGGTTCAGGACTCCTCGGCCGGGCTCACGGGTCCGGGAGCGCCCCAAGGCGCCGGAGTGCCGCGACCTGAGCGGGCGTTGCCCCTCGCCGCGCCGCCGGCGGGCCTCGACGACGGCTGGTGGTGGCTGGGCGTGCACGGCGGCGCGGGGGTCACCACGCTGGAGCAGGCGCTGCCCGGCGGCCGGGACGCGAACCGCGCCTGGCCCGTGTCCGCGCGGTCCCAGCCGGTCGTGCTCGTCGCCCGCTCCGGCGCCAACGGCATCCGGGCCGCGCAGAACGCCGCGCGGCAGTGGGCCTCGGGCATGGTCACCGGCATCGACCTGCTCGGTCTGGTCGTCGTCGCCGATGCCCCCGGCCGGCGTCCCCGGGTCCTGCAGGACCAGGTGCGGCTGGTGTCCGGTGCCGTCCCCCGCCTCTGGGAGATCCCGTGGGTCGAGACCTGGCGGCTCGGCGCACCGCCCGCGGAGAACCTGCCCAAGCAGTGCGTGCTGCTCGGGCGCGACCTGACCCGACTCACCCGACCCTCATAGGGAGAGACAGTTGTCCGACTTGCTGACGGCCGCTTTGGGCGCCGCACCGCACACCGCCCCCCTCGCCGGCCTCCTGGCGGCGCCCTCGGGCGTGCCGGACGTCGGCGGGGGAGAGGCGCCACCGGGCGCCGAGGACCTGCTGACGGTACTGAAGTGGGTGGCCTGGAGCGTCACCGCGCTGTGCGTGGCGGGCATCTTCGGGGTCGCCGCGCGGATGGCGGTCGACCACTCCCGGGGAGGCGGCCGCGAGCACGTCCGGGGACTCGGCTTTGTCCTGGGCGCCTGCATGCTCATCGGCTCCGCCTCCGGCATCGTCGGCGCGCTCGTCTAGGACCCGCGGTTCGGACCACGCCGCGGACGCGGGGTCCGGCACGCCCTTCCCCGCTGCCTGAACGGCGTGGGCCCCAGCGGCGTTGTCGTCGGTCGCCGGCTCCCACGCTCGGCCGCGCCCGCGCGGGGGACCCCGTCGGGCCGGCTCCCCCTCCGCCGCGCGGCCGGACGCGCCGGACCCCGCTCACTGGCACCGACCAGGCGGCGCGGCTTGCCCGCGACCTGATCCGGACGGCAGGCCCCGGGCGGGCGGCGCCGCTGCGCGACCCGGCCGGGCCGCGGGGAACTCCCGCACCTCCGGCGCCCGCGAGGCCGCCGAGGGCGAACCGCGGGCCCGGCGGAGCGCCCCGGCCCCGGCCGGCCCGGCCCTCCCTCCGGCATCCGACCACCCGACACCCACGAGGATGAGGTAAAGACCATGTCCGAACCCGGCAGCCGGGCGGCTGACGGCGAGCCACGCAGCCCCTGGCTGCGTACCGGCTTCGTCCTCGCCGCCGCGTTCGTCGGCTTCATCACCGTCATCGGGGCGGTGCTGGGCGTCGCCTCGGACGCCCCCGGCGAGGGCGGCTCCACCACGACGACGCGAACACGCGGCACCGGCGTCGTCACCCCGTCCCCGTCCCCGTCCCCGTCCTCGCCCGCAGGCGCAGGCGCAGGCGCCGACACCGACGCCGGTGCCGACCCCGACGCCCGATGCCCCGAACTGGCCGACAGCAGCCGGGAGGTACCCGACTCCGCCCCCGCCGGAGTGACCTGGACCCTGTACGAAACGGTCGCCCTGCCGTCCTCGAAGGAGGCGGGCCCGGCCCTGGTCGGCAAGGGCGTGGCGCGCTGCTACGCCCGCACGCCCGTCGGCGCCCTGCTGGCCACCAGCCAGATCAGCGTGCGCTACCTGGCCGCGGACGACTGGCTGGAGGTGACCCGCGCACAGACCGTCGGCGCGGGCCGCGACGCCTACATCGCCGACCGCACCGAGGCGGAGCGGACGGCGTCGCCCGACGGGGGCGGCGCCACCCACGGACAGATCGCCGGATTCAGGTTCGTCACCCACAGCGACACCATCGCCGTGATCCAGACCGTGTGGCGGTTCCCGGACGGCAGGATGCAGGCCGCCACCACGACGGTGCTGTGGCAGGACGGTGACTGGCGGCTGGAGTACCCCGCCGACCCGCCGGACCCCGTCCCGGTCGACTCCCTCGCCGGATACACGCCGTGGGGAGGTGTGTGATGGCGGGCTGTGACTTCGGCTGGGTGCTCCCCACGGTCGGCGGCTACTGCGTGGGCGACGGGACGGGGACGGCACCCGAGGACCTCGGCTCCAGCGGGTTCGACGACATAGCGGAGAGCGCGGCGCAGGCGGCGAGCACCACCGTCAAGGCCATCGGCGGCGCCTGGATGGGACTGGGGAGTGTGGACCTGGGTGACGAGAACGGCCCGGTGGCGTTCCTGCGCGGCTCCACGCTCTGGTTCACCACGTTCACCGCCGTGCTGTGCCTGCTGGTGGCGGCCGGGCAGCTGGCCTGGCAGCGCCGCGGCGAACCGGCCCGGCAGGCGCTTCAGGGACTGCTCAACCTGGTGGTGGTCTCCTCCGCCGGAGTCGCCACGGTCAGTCTGCTGGCCGAGGCGGGGGACAAGTTCAGTGTCTGGATCATCGACAGGTCGACCGGGTGCCGGCAGATCAGCGCCACCGGGGACCCGGTGGCGAGCTGCGTGGCCGAGTTCGACAGGAGGACCGCGGCCATGCTGGCGCTGGGCGACGCGGACTCGTCGTTCCTCGTCCTGGTCATGGCCGTGCTGGTGATCGTCGGCAGCGTGACCCAGATCGCGTTCATGATCGTACGCATGGCCATGCTGGTGATCCTCACCGGCACGCTGCCGCTGTCGGCGGCGGCCAGTTCCACCGCCACCGGCCGCCTCTGGTTCCGCAGGTCCGTCGGCTGGCTGCTCGCCTTCGTCCTGTACAAACCGGCCGCGGCGGTCGTGTACGCGGCCGCGTTCTCGATGAACGGCCCGACGGACGAGGTGACCGGCGCGGAGGGGAACGACGTCGTCTCCATGGTCTCCGGAGTCGTCCTGATCGTGCTGGCCTGCTTCACCCTGCCGGCGCTGATGCGGTTCGCCGCGCCCGTCGCCCAGGCGACGGCGACCGGGACCGGGCGCACGGCCGGCGCCGGGCCCGGCGGCTCGGCCGGGGCCGTGGGAGCGCTGGCCGTCCCGCACCTGCGCGGCCCGGCCGCCGGCCGGTCCGTGTCCGGGGCGATGGTGAGCCCGGGCGGCACGGGCGCCGCCGGCGCCGGTACCGCGTCCGGCGCGGTACCGGGAGGGCCGGCCGGCGGCGGCGCGCGCACGGCCCAGGGCGCGGCAGCGGGGAGGGCGGGGATCAGCGGTGCGCGTGCCACGCCCGGCCCGGCACCGAAGAGCCCCCCGCCCTCGCGAAGCGCCGAAGGGGACCCCGAGGCGCCGATCCCCGGGGCACCGGACTCCGAGGCGCCGATCCCCGGGGCACCGGACTCCGAGGCGCCGCTCCGCGAGGCACCGGACCCCGGGCGCATCGCCGGCACCGCCTCGCCGGAACAGCCGGTCGGCCCGGCGGACCCCGCGGAGACACAGCCCGAGCACCGGCGGGAGGCAGCCGTCCTCATGCTGCCGCCGGACCGGCAGCACACCGATGACCGGCAGGAGAAGCCCCATGGCAGCCACTGAAGCCACCCGCCCGCGCACCTACGGGAACTTCCGCAAACCCCGCACCTCCGGCCTGCGAGGGCTGTCCCTCGGGGCGACCCTGCTGCTGTTCGCCGGACTGATCGCCGTCGTCCTGGCCACGCTGGTCTCCGTGTGGGCCGCCCTGGCCCTGGCCGCGGTGCTGGTGACGGTCCTGGCCCCGCTGGCGCTGCGGGACCGGCACGGCCGCACCCTGATGCAGCGAGGCGCGGTCCGCCTGGCCTGGCGGCGCACCACCTCCACCGGCGGTCACCTGTACCGCTCGGGCCCCACGGGCCGGGCCGGCTTCGGTACGTGCGCACTGCCGGGCCTGGCCGCCGAGTCCACGCTGACGGAGGCGCGGGACGGCTACGGACGCCCGTTCGCGGTGATCACGATTCCGGCGACCGGCCACCACACCGTCGTCATCTCGTGCGACGCGGACGGGGCCGCCCTCGTCGACGAGCAGCAGGTCGACACCTGGGTGGCCCACTGGGGCCAGTGGCTGTCCGCCCTGAGCGCCGAGCCGGGCCTCGTCGCCGCGAGTGTCACCGTGGAGACGGCTCCCGACTCCGGAGTACGCCTCCAGCAGGAGATCGCGGCCAACACGGCCGACGACTCCCCCGAACTGGCCAGGGCCATGCTGCGGGAGGTGCTGGCCGCCTACCCGGCCGGTTCGGCGCAGATCGCCACGCGGATCGCGCTGACGTACTCCGGGGCGGCGCACGAGGGCGTGCCCCGCCGCAGCGCCAAGGACATGGCGCTGCACATCGGCACCCGCCTGCCGGGCCTGACCGCCGGACTGTCCATGACCGGCGCCGGCACGGCCGTGCCGATGACCGCGACGGAGATCGCCGAGGCGGTACGGATCGCGTACGACCCGACCGTGGCGCCGCTGGTGGAGGAGGCGCGCGCCTCCGGCGGAAGCGGGCTGACCTGGGACCAGGCCGGGCCCATGGCGGCCCAGGAGGCGTGGGACCACTACCGGCACGACGGGGTGCTGAGCGTGACCTGGGCCATGACGGAGGCACCGCAGGGTGAGGTGTTCTCCAACGTGCTGACGGGGCTGGTCCAGCCCAACCGGGACATCGCCCGCAAACGGGTCACGCTGCTGTACCGCCCGCACAGCCGGGCCGAGGGCGCCCGCGTCGTCCAACAGGACTACAAGAACGCCCTGTTCAACGCCCAGCAGGCGCAGATCGGCCAGGCACGTGACGACGCCGAGCTGATCGCGGCGCGCAGGACCACCGAGGAACAGGCCCAAGGACACGGAGTGATCCGCTTCGGCCTGCTGATCACGGCGACGGTCGACTCCGCGGACGCGCTGGCCACGGCGGCGGCGGCCGTCGACAACCTGGCGCCCGCCGCCCGCATCGCGGTACGGCCGGTCTACGGCTCGCAGGCGGCGGCGTTCGCCGCGGCCCTGCCGCTGGGGCTCGTCCTCCCGCTGCACACGGCGCTGCCGCAGACGGTGCGCGACTCGATGTAGCCCCGCGGTCCGCCGCCGCGGGACCCGGCCCGGGGCGTCCGCCCGGCCCGGCCCGGCGGAGTCCTGGCGGATCACGGACCGAGTACAGACCGAGCACAGACGAACCGCGGACCAAGTAACCACAGACCAAGTACAGGGGAGACCGATGGCACGCAGGACCACGGAACGCCGCCCTTCGCGCCCCACCCCCCGGGGCTGGCCCGGTCCCGGCGGCGGCATGGTCGGCTATGTGGACCCCGCCCCGGAATGGCGGGGGACCTCGGTGCAGGTGTGCGGCCTGTGGCCGTTCGGCGCCGGTGCCGGGACCCCCATGGTCGGCGTGCCGCTGGGCCGGGACCTCGACTCCGGTGCCACGGTGTGCTGCGACCCCGTGTCGTGGTTCACGCGCACCGGTCTGCTCGCCAACCCCTCGATGTTCGTGCTGGGCCGCCCCGGGCTGGGCAAGTCGACGGTCGTACGGCGCATGGCCCTCGGCCTCTCGGGCTACGGCGTCCACCCGCTGATCTTCGGTGACCTCAAGCCCGACTACGTGGACCTGATCCGGGCGATCGGCGGACAGGTCATCAGCCTGGGCAGGGGCCGCGGCAGCCTCAACGTCCTCGACCCGGGCGTCTCCGTACAGGCCGCGGCCCGGCTCACCGGCGACGCACGGCACCGGCTGCTCGCCGACATCCACGGCCGTCGCCTCCACATGGTCTCCGCGCTGGTGACGATCCTGCGCTCGGCGCCGCCGACCGACCGTGAGGAGACGATCATCTCGGCGGCTCTGAACGTCCTCGACGGCCGGCACGGCTCGGACCAGGGGCGGATACCGGTACTGGGCGACCTGGTGCGGGTCATCAAAGAAGCCCCGGAAGCGGTGCGGGCCGTCGCCCTCGACCGCGGGGACATCAACCGCTACCGGGACATCACCGAGAACCTGGAGGCGTCGCTGACCGCGTTGCTGGGCGACGGCCGGCTGGGCGGCACGTTCGCCAGGCCGACCACCGAGGCGATGAAGCTCGACCGGCCGGTCTGCTTCGACATCAGCGGCATCGACGACAGCGAGGTCCTGCTCCAGGCGGCGGCCCTGCTGTCCTGCTGGTCGTACGGTTTCGGCGCGGTCTCCGCGGCGCACGCGCTCGCGGACGCCGGCCTGGAACCGCGGCGCAACTACTTCCTCGTCATGGACGAGCTGTGGCGTGTCCTGCAGGCGGGCCGCGGCCTGGTCGACCGGGTCAACGCCCTCACCCGCCTGGACCGGCAGCGCGGAGTGGGACTGGCCATGATCACCCACAGCCTCGACGACCTGCTCGCCCTGCCCACCGAGGAGGACCGCACCAAGGCCAAGGGCTTCGTCGAACGCGCGGGCATGGTGATCTGCGCGGGACTGCCGCCGGCCGAGCTGCCGCAGCTCGCGCAGATCGTCGAACTCACCGAACCGGAGAAACGCCTCCTGGTGGACTGGTCCACCCCGCCCGCCTGGGACGGAGCGGGCGGCCGCCGCTCCGACCCGCCCGGCCTCGGCAACTTCCTGATCAAGGTGGGCAACCGGCCCGGCATCCCCCTGCACGTCGATCTGACGGCGGCGGAACTCGAGGTCAACGACACCAACAAGAGGTGGAACCGGTAGGCGGGGACGAGCGGCCGGTGAACCGGTCCGGCTCGGCGGGGACACCGGCGCGGCCGGACGGGCTGTGAACCGCCCGGGATCCACTGCCGTAGTGCCTCCTCGACGTACAGGACCTGTTCCGTGAAAGGGACCCGAAATGGATCGACCGCAGTTACGCCGCCAGCAGTCCTTTCTCGACCTGGCTGCCATCGAGGCGGGACACGGGGAGGTCATCCGCACGGAAACGGCCCCCGCGCCGCCGGTCCGTGCCGACGAGAGCAGTGAGGACCTGCCGTCCGTTTTCCTCAGCACGCCGGGAGGCACCGATCTCGCGGTCACTTCGGACGAGGAAGGAAAGCTGACCGTATGGGCGTGGCGGAAGGCGGGAGACACCTGGGGGTGGGTGCGGGAACACCGCCCCGAGTTCACGACCGGGGTCAAGGCGTTCGCCGGCGCCGTCATCGCGGTGGGATTTGCGATACAGGCGCGTTCGAGTAAGGAAGAGGATGAAGCGGCGAAGTGGACGCAAGTCGCCGGTAACATGCTGATGTCGATGACGCAGTTGTCCGACTTCAGTCACTACTTCCATTCCGCCGTCAAGAACTTCAGGGCGAACCCGAAAAACTCCGTCTACGATCTCTCCAAGAGCATCGCGCAGTTGGGCGCCATGGGTACGGGCGTCTCGAACGCCTTGGTGCCCGCCTTCCAGGAAGGGGCGAAGACGGTCTCGGGCCTGGCTGCCGCCATCTCGTCGGCCGCCGGGTTCTACGCGACCGGGAAGACGGGACTGGAGTCGGCGGCGGAACGCAGGAAGGACAACCTCGGGCGGACGCTCCCCCGGGCCCGGGTCTACAGCGAAACCCCTGCACCCTCGCACGTGATGAGCTATCTGCCGCCGTCCGTACCCCCGCGAGGAACGGAGCGGGGAACAGGGCCGGACGACGGGACCGACGCGCGCCCCGCGGGAATGTGGCGCAGCTTCCGGAATCCGGTTCCCGACCCGTTCGGTGTGGACCTCGAGGCGAATCGGGAAACCGCCGAAAGGCCAGGTGTCCGTAATCCCGTGGCCGGCGAGCATCTGCGGGAGGTGACCGATCGCGACGCCGTGGCGGACGGAAGACGAGCGATCCAGTCCCGACAGCCCCCTGCGGCCGGGCCCGACACCTCGAGCCGGAAAGGGCGGAGCCGATGAACGTGAATGTGCCGTCCGCGCACTGACCAACCCCAAGTCGCCGAAAGAAAGCAGGGCGAACCATGTCCGACCAGACCGTCGAGGCCACGGGAGCCGACCGTGACACCGTTCCCGCCGAAAACCCCGGCGGGAAGCCGGAGGAAACGGATTCTCAGCAGGAAGCCCCGGCTCCACCGCAGTTCATCCTCTACATGGACGGACCCGAGTACGCCCAGACCCTGCGGCAGTTGACCCTGTGGACGCACCACGTCCTGCTGCCGGTCTACGGCCGGGAGGTGACCTCCACGGCGCCCTGGTGCTCCCGCTGGTGGGAGCACCCGGAAGCGGTCGCCCAACTGCACGGCCTCTGGCTCGCCTGGGCCGAGCTGACCGGTCCCGGCTCCGGGAGGTGCGGACCCGCGAACTGGCACCGGGACTACCTGGTGCACGTGATGAACGCGCTGCGGGATCCGATGGGCCCCTTCGCCGGCTGCAAGCCCGGCGCCCACCGGGCCAAGCAGGTTCCCCCCGTCGACAGCCGGGACCCGTTCGGCGGTTCACCGGCTCCTTCCGCCCCGGCCTCACGCTGACGCGTGGGGCCCCGGCCTCACGCTGACGCGTGGTGGGGACGGGACCGGCCCCTCGCCCACGGACCGGTGGGGAGGGGCCGTCGACGAGGCCGGCCGAGCGGGTCGGCCCAGGAAGCGAGCGGGTCCGTCCGTCCGGGCCCGCGCGGTCGTCCTATTTCTTCGAGAAGCTCCACTCGTGGTCGTCGAGGGCGCTGCAGGGGTAGACCGTGACCCCGCCGTGGGCGGCTTCCTTGTTCTTCCGGGCGAGATCGAGGCACATGTCCCCGCTCGCCTGGTTGCGGATCCAGTACGTGCCGTCGGAACGTTCGTCCAGCCACCAGAGCTGGTTGTCCACGGTGCTGGGGTTGCAGTCGAAGAGGCCCGCGGGTGACGCGACCTGGGCCGGGCCGTCGCCGTACAGGTCCAGGCAGAGGCCGGACTTGACGTGGTGGATCAGGTACAGGTCGGCCTCGCGGGTGCCGCCGCCGTCGACGACCCGCTCCAGGGCCCACTTCTGGTTGTCGCCGCTCGACGCGCGGCAGGCGCCGTCCTGGACCAGCGTGTTGGGCTTGCTCTTGCCGGTCCCGGGAAGGTCCAGGCAGAAGCCGTACTTCTCGTTCTTGATGAGCCTGTCGCCGCTCGGGGCACCGGAACCGGCCTTGGTCTTCGAACCGCTGGTCGATTTGGACGTCACCGAGCCCTTGGACTTCGCGGAGTCCTCCGGCTTCGCCGAGTCCTCGGGCTTCGTCGACTCCTCCGCCTTCGGCTTCGACTTCGGTGAGGCCGTCGCCGAGGCGGAGGACGGCCGTCGTGACGCCGCGTCGGCCGAGGAGCGGGCCGACGGGGACGCGGGCGTCGACGACGGGGCCTCGCCCTTGACCTGGACCCCGGTCGATCCGGTCGCTGAATCGTGCTGCCCGGCGCTGCCCGAGTTGCCGAGCACGAGCAACGGGACCGTGACGACGGCCGTCGCGACGACGCCGACCACCACCACGCCCAGCGGCCGCTTGAAGAATCCGGGCGGCTGGTACTCGTCGTCGGACTGGGGGAGGAGCTTCCTGCGGCCGGGACCCGGGCCCGGGACGCGCGGGGGGACGGACGCCCGCGGCCCGACGGGCTCCAGCCCCCCGGCCCCGCCGCCGTCCGCCATGTCCGCCATGTCCGTCACGGCCGCCATGTCCGTCACGGCCGTCACGGCCGTCACGGCCGTCACGGTCTCACCCACACGGGCGGCTCCGGCGGCCCCGGGATCTGCCGGGGAGCCCGCCGGGAACCGCGCCGTGCCGGCTTCACCGGCGCCCTCGGGCGGGCCCTCCTCCCCGGCGAAACCGGCGTCGGCACTGGTCCGGACGTCCCCGTCCGCGCCCTCCTGCCGCTGTTCCACCAGCCTGCTGGACCCGTCGGGCTCGACCTGCACGATCGCCACGTAGTCCGCGGACGGGTCGGAGATGGCGGCCCGCACGGCGGAGTTCCGACTGCGCGCGTAGCCGTGCAGGGTGTCCAGGATCGCGACGTCGACCGCTTCCCCGCCCACCAGCGGCACGGGTACGCCGTCGATGACGACGGAACCGTCGGAGGAGACGATCACAGGAAGCGGAGCCGGCTCCGGGGCCTCGCCGGACGAGCTCCGCTTGCCGAGATCCACTGGGTCCCCCGGTACGGGGTGCCCGCCCCCCGCGTTCGGCTTGTCGGCTTCTTCGCCCAGGCTCATGCCCATACCTTCCTGACGTACCGTCCGTGTGGCTCACTCCCGGGGCCGCCGCGGCCCGTGAACGGTCGCAGAGGGCGGCGCGGCGGATCCCGCACCCCCGCAACGGACTGGGAGGGCGATCAGTTCAACTCGACCGTCCCGCCGGGCCCCGCGCCGAGAGCGGACGCAGGCTCCGTCCGGCCCGTGATCCGGGCTCCGGGTACGGCCGGAGTACTGCCCGAGCGGGGGCGTCACCCGGCCGGTTCTCCTCGGAACAGGACGGGCCGCCTCGACGACACGGCAGAGGGAGACCTTCGCACGGCCGACCGGCGTCCTGAGGGCCGTGCGGAGGTCTCCCTCCGCCCGCGTCTGTGTCACCTCTACGCTCCCCAGACCACCGGTACGTGGAGCCGTAACGCGGGTATGTCGCCGATCGGGTCGGTACTACCTCCCCCTTCCGGCACTACGCTGTCCACCCTGCGACTGGTACTGCTGGTACTGCTGGTACTGCTGGGAGGGCTGGGAGGGCTGGGAGGAACCGCCACCCGCCCCGGACCGCTGCCCCCCTTGTCCCAGCCTGGCCGCCGCGGCCACCCCCGGGGGCGGTGGGGGCAGCAACAGCCGCTCGTAGGGATGGGTCGCTCCCGGCTGGGGCGACCTATCTCTACCCCTCTCGATCACCTCAGGCGCCACCCCCTGCTGCAACATGAGTTCGCCCGGGGGGACCTGAACGGCAGGCGGTACGTTCCTGGTCGGCGCGTTGGCCGGTATGTCGGCCGGAGCGGTGTACTGGGCGGTGTAGCTCTGTCCTGCGGGGGGTTGTTGCCTTGGGAGGTAGGCGGCGGGCACGGTGTACTGGGCGGCGTAACTCTGTTCCGCGGGGGGTTGTTGCCTTGGGAGGTAGGCGGCGGGCACGGTGTACCGGGCGGCGTAACTCTGTTCTGCGGGGGGTTGTTGCCCCGGGAGGTAGGCGGCGGGCTGGGACGCCGCAGGGGCGGGTACGTACCATCCCCGACCGGTCGGCTGGGCGGGCGCGGCACCGCGACTCGAACTTCCGTGACCCTGCTGGGCGGTCAGCCCGTGGCCGAGGACCACGGGGGCGAGCCGGGGCTGTTGGTGGGAAGACGGGCCGACAGGTGAGCCCATGGTCGGATCGTCGGGCATGGTGTGACTTTCCGTGTAGCTTTGAGCGGGCTGGATCCTACGTGGCGGCATTGCGTCACTTCCGATCGACTCGATGCTGAAGTTGGCGATACTCCCAACGGAACGGGAGCCCTCAGGGTTCAGCCCCGATCAGGTCCCCTCGGACACCGTGCGTCGTGGAGGCGCCGGGTGCTGATGGGCCGTGGTGCGCCACCCGACGCTCCCTGACTACGCGGATGTGACGGTGCACCGCTTGTTCTCGGCGTGTGCGACTGTCCGGTGCCTGTGTGACAGAACGGCAACCGTACGGGTACGAAGGTCCCCGTGCTGTAACGGAATGGCCGGTTCCCCCATTGTGCGATGAACCACGAGCCTTCTTGTTTCATCGTTGGTGAAGTGAACACCGCACATGAGATCCCTGACTCCCCGCGCTTCGCCGTGCTGGGTCCGGTCCGGGCCTGGCAGGGCGAACGGGAACTGGAACTCGGCTCACCGCAGCAACGAGCCGTTCTCGCCGCGCTGCTGCTGCGGCGCGGGCGTCTCGTCACGGTGAGCGAGCTCGTCGACGCCGTCTGGGGTGAGGAACCGCCGGCGGCGGCCGTCTCCGTCCTGCGGACCTATGTGTCGCGGCTGCGCAAGGTCCTGGAGCCCGGGCGGACCACGGGGGACCCGCCGCGGGTGGTCGTCTCCGCCGCGGACGGATACCTGATCCGTGTCCCCGAGAAGGCCCTGGACCTGAGCGTGTTCGAGGCGCGGCTGGCCGAGGCGAGGAGACTGCGCGCCGCGGGCGAGATGTCCGCCGCCGCGGAGCTGCTGCACACCGCGCTCGGCGCGTGGAAGGGAACACCGCTGGCCGGACTTCCCGGCCCGCTCGCCGAGGCCGAGCGGTCCCGGCTGCACGAGGAGTGGCTGGACACACTGCAGACCCGCCTGGAGACGGATCTGCAACTCGGGCGCCACCGCGAAGTCATCGCCGAACTGACCTCGCTGACCGGTGAGCACCCGCTGCGGGAGCAGCTGTGCCGACTGCTCATGCTGGCGCTGTACCGGTCCGGACGGCAGGCCGAGGCGCTGGCGGCCTACCGCAGGACGCGCAAGACCCTGGTGACCGAGCTGGGCATCGAGCCCGGCGCTCCGCTGAGGGAACTGCACGACCGCATACTGGCCGCCGACGGGTCACTGGACCCGGCGCCGGCGGCGGCGGGGGAGACCGGTCCGCCGCAGGCGTCCGCGGACGTGCCCGAGCGGCCCGACGCGGATTCCCGGACGGTTCCGGACGTGACACGGCCCGCTCAGCTCCCCGCCGACCTGCCGTCCTTCACCGGACGCCGGACAGAACTCGACCAGGTGCTGGCGCTGTTGCCGGTGGACGGCACCGCTCCGTCCACCGTGGTGATCAGCGCGATCGGCGGTATGGCCGCCATCGGCAAGACCACGCTGGCGGTGCACTGGGCCCACCGGATCGCCCACCGTTTCCCCGACGGCCAGCTCTTCATCAACCTGCGCGGCTTCGACCCGGTCGACCCGGTGGTGCCGCCGGGGGAGGCCATCCGCACGTTCCTCGACGCGCTCGACGTCCCACCGCAGCGCATCCCCGTGGGCTTCGACGCCCAAGTGGCCCTGTACCGGAGCCTGCTCGCCCGCCGGCGGGTGCTGATCCTCCTCGACAACGCCCGGGACACCGACCAGGTCCGGCCGCTGCTGCCCGGAACGCCCGGTTCCCTGGTGATCGTCACCAGCCGCAACGAGCTCACCGGCCTGGTCGTCGGCGACGGGGCGCACCCGCTGACGCTGCATCCGCTGACGTCCGCCGAGGCGCACGGCTTCCTGGTCAAACGCCTCGGCGCCGGGCGGGTGGCGGCGGAGCCGGAAGCGGCGGCGGAGCTCATCGCGCACAGCGCCCGTCTGCCGCTGGCGCTGGCCATCGTGGCCGCCCGCGCCGCCGCCTACCCCGGCTTCTCGCTCAGCGCCATCGCCGAGGACCTGCGGGAGAACCAGGGCAGCCTCGACGCGTTCGCCGGCGGTGACATCACCACCGACGTACGCGCCGTCTTCTCCTCGTCGTACCGGGCCCTGTCGGCCCCGGCCGCGCGCATGTTCCGCCTGCTGGGCCTGAACTGCGGCCCCGACATCTCCACGCCCGCCGCCGCCGCGCTCGCCGAGCTTCCCGCGCGCGAGGCCCGGAACCTGCTGGACGAGCTCACCCGCGCCCAGCTGGTCATCCAGCACCGCCCCGGCCGGTACACCCTGCACGACCTGCTGCGGATCTACGCCACCGAACAGGCCCATGTCGAGGAGACGTCCAAGGAACGGGCCATGGCCGTGGAGCGGCTCTGCCTGTGGTACCTGCACACCGCGGACGAGGCTTACGCGCGGATCACCCCGGACCGCCGCCGTGTTCCCCTGGAACCGAAACCCGCCTCCTGCCACCCCCTGGTGTTCACGACGCAGGAGCAGGCCATCGACTGGTGCACGACCGAACGGGCCAACCTGGTCCTGGCCGTCCACGGCGCAGCCGAGGCCGGGTTCACGGGCATCGCGTGGCGGCTCCCCGCCGTCCTGTGGGGGTTCTTCTACCTCCGCAGCCATACGGAGGACTGGGTCAGCACCACCCGGGCGGGACTGGCCGCGGCCCGGGCGGCCGGCGACCGGCTGGGGGAGGCGCAGAGCCGCATGGACCTGGCCGCCGCCCTGCGCATCGCGGGCGGGATCGACGAAGCCGTCGACCACCTGCACCGGGCGATGGCCCTCTACCGGGAACTCGGGGACGTCTACAGCAGGACGGCCGCCGTCTCCAACCTGGGCGACGCGTACCTCAAGGCCGGCCGGCTCGACAGAGCCGTCGAGTACACCCGCCGTGCGCTGGCCATCTTCCGCATCCTCGGCAGCGCGTGGCCGGAGGGGATCGCCCTGAGCAACCTGGGCGACGCCTATCAGCAGCTCGGCCGCTTCGACGAGGCCGTCGACAGCCTGGAGGAGGCGCTGACCGTCCTGCGGGCCACCGGCAACCGCTGGGTCGAAGGAGTCGCGCTCGACGTCCTCGGCACGGTCCACCGCCGGCTCGACCGCCACGACGACGCGCTCGCGACCTACCGGCTGGCCGTCGAAGCGCACCGCGACAGCGGCAACCAGTGGGGAGAGGGCCACACCCTCGGGCACATGGGGGAGACGCATCTGGCGTCCGGCCGGCTGAAGGCCACGCGGACCAGCTGGAGGCTGGCACGCGCGGCCCTCGAGAAGTCCGGTCACGCGGAGGCCGGGGAGATGCGGGAGAAACTCGGCGCCCTGGGCGAACGGCTGTCCGGACGCCGCTGACCCGTCACCGGTCGGCGCGCGGACGCTCCCGCCGGGCCGTGGCCCGACCGGCCGTGGCCGACACCCGAGGGCCGGCCCGCGCGCCGGCGGGGCCACCACCCCCCGGCGCGATCCGGCACACCGGCACCCAAGGTGCGAACCGCGGCGGCACACCGACAAGGGGTGACCTCGTAGAATCGTCGGGTGAACGCCCCCGCCCCGCCCGCCGACACCCTGCGCACCGCCCTCGCCGGGCTGCTCGACGGGCTGCCGCCGCGCCAGGCCGCCCAGGCCGTGGAGCGGCTGATCGCCACCTACCGGGGCGCCACCCCGACCGACGCGCCGATCCTGCGGGACCGCGCCGACGCGGTCGCCTACGCCGCCTACCGGATGCCCGCCACCTTCGAGGCGGTGCGCGCGGCGCTGGCCGCGTTCGCGGCGGCCGTGCCCGGCTGGGCCCCCGCCTCCCACACCGACGTCGGCGGCGGCACCGGCGCGGCGACCTGGGCCGTCGGCGCCACCTGGGACGGGGAGCGGACCTCGACCGTGCTCGACTGGGCCGAGCCCGCCCTCGCCCTCGGCCGGGAGATCGCCGCCGCCGACCCGGCCCTGGCCGCCGTACGCTGGCGGCGCTCGCGGATCGGCGCGGCGCTCACCCTGGACCCCACCGACCTCGTCACCGTCTCCTACGTCCTCAACGAGCTGACCGCCCCCGACCGCGCCGCCCTCGTCGACGCCGCCGCCGGCGCCGCGCGGGCCGTCGTGATCGTCGAACCGGGCACCCCCGACGGCTACGCCCGGGTGATCGAGGCCCGCGGCCGGCTCGTCGCGGCCGGCTTCCACGTCGCCGCCCCCTGCCCGCACAGCGCCGCCTGCCCCATCGCCCCCGGCAGCGACTGGTGCCACTTCGCGGCCCGGGTCAGCCGCTCCTCCCTGCACCGCCAGGTCAAGGGCGGCTCCCTCGCCCACGAGGACGAGAAGTTCGCCTACGTCGCCGCCGTCCGCCCGCCGGTGCCGGCCGCCCCCGCCGGCTCCCGCGTGGTGCGCCGCCCGCAGCTCCGCAAGGGACAGGTCCTGCTCGACCTGTGCGAGCGGGAACCGGCGCTGCGCCGCGCCACGGTCACCAAGCGCCACGGCGACCTGTACCGGGCGGCCCGCGACACGGACTGGGGCGACCCCTGGCCGCCCGCGTGACGAGACGTGCCGTCTTGCCGTCCTGGTAGATTCGTCCCATGCCCGCTCCCCGACGCCGCAGTGAGAAGTCCCGCAGGGCCATCTACGACGCCGCCCTCGCCCTCGTCGGCGAGATCGGCTACCCGAGGACGACCGTCGAGGGCATCGCCGCCCGCGCCGGCGTCGGCAAGCAGACCATCTACCGCTGGTGGTCCTCCAAGGCGGACGTCCTGCTGGAGGCATTCCTCGACCTCGGCGAGCGGCAGGCCGCGCAGGCCGCGCAGGCCGCGGGGGAGCGGGAAGCCGGACCGGACCAGGAGGGCGAGCCGGCCCCGTACGGCATCCCGGACACCGGCGACCTCGCCGCCGACCTCAAGGCCGTGCTGCGGGCCACCGTCGACGAGCTGCGGGACCCGAGGTTCGACGCCCCGGCCCGCGCCCTGGCCGCCGAAGGCGTCGTCGACGGGGAACTGGGCCGGACCTTCGTCGCCAAGCTGCTCGAACCCTCGCTCCAGCTGTACGTCGAGCGGCTGCGCGCCGCGCAGCGGGCGGGCGACGTACGCCCGGAGATCGACCCGCGCATCGCCCTGGAGCTCTTCGTCTCCCCGCTCGCCCAGCGCTGGCTCCAGCGCACGGCGCCGTTCTCGTACGAGTACACCGACACCCTCGTCGACTACGCCCTGAACGGTCTGGCTCCGCGCTGACCGTACTTCGCCGGCCCGGCAACCGTGCCCCTTCCCGGCACCCGAGGCGCACAATGGTGGGACCATGGGGCATGCTGATGCGCACGACGGCGAGGCGAGGGGATAGATGAGCGCGGAGTTCGGCGGCCGTAGCGGCCTACAGGGCAGGCTCTCGCACTGGCTGCGCGGACGCCGCCCGAAACAGACCGCCGACGAGGGCGGCCGGGAGACCCTGCTGCTCGCCGCCGCCGCGGCCGGACTGCCGCTCGCGCCCGCCGCGCACCCGGCCGGCTACCGCTGCTCGTGCGACCGCGTCGGCTGTCCCACCCCCGCCCGGCACCCCGTCTCCTTCGCCTGGCAGACCCAGTGCACGACCGACCGCGCGCAGATCGAACGCTGGGCCCGCCACCAGCCGCAGGCCAACTTCATCACCGCCACCGGCATGGTCCACGACGTCCTCGACGTCCCCCTCCAGGCCGGCCGCGAGGCGCTGGAGCGGCTGCTCGCCACCGGGGTCGAGGTCGGCCCGGTCGCCGAGAGCGACGACGGCCGCATGCTCTTCTTCACCCTCACCCGCGGCACCCCCGAGGACGAGGACGAGTGGTGGCCGTGCGAGCTGGACTGCCACCCCGACACCACGGACGAGCACCCCGGCCTGCGCTGGCACTGCCGCGGCTCCTACGTCCTCGTACCGCCCGCCCGGCTGCCCGGTGACCACGGCGTGCACTGGGTGCGGGGCCCGGAACACCCGCTGCCGGACCCGCTCACCCTGCTGGAGGCGCTCACCGACGCGTGCGCCCGGCACGCCGGCACCGACACCGGCCAGGCGGGCACCGCCTGGCCCCCGCGGCACTGAGCCCCGCGGCACTGGCCCCCGCGGCACTGGCCCCCGCGGCACTGAGCCCCGCGGCCGGCCCCCGCCTCACTCGCCCTTAGCCGAGGTCAGCCCCTGGACCCGCCCCAGGATCGACACCTCGTCCTCGGCGGCGTCACGCGCCGGGTCGAGGGCGACCTCGTTGGAGACGAACTCCATCGTCAGCGTCTGCTTGATCTCCCCGTCGGTCAGCGCGAGCACGTCCTTGTTCGGGGTGGGCACCGAGGCGCCCCGCGCGGCGGTCTGCTTCTCGTAGTGCCGGGTGGTGAAGAACACCAGGGCCCCGCCGTCCTCCGTGCGCAGCGCGAGCGGCGCGTGGTCGCCGTCGGTCAGCGGTTCGTCGATGTACTGCGTCGCCAGCCCCGGGCGGCTCGCCTGCGTCTCGCGCTGCGCCCGCCAGGCGCTGGTGTGCGCGCCGGGGGCGAAGCCGTCCCCGCCGTCCCGCAGGTAGTTCGCGTAGTTCTTGCTCAACTTGGCGGGGCTCATGGCCAGTTGCGCGGAGTTGGCGGACACGGCCTCCGCCCAGCCGTCCCGGTCGGTCTTGAACTCGGGCACGTCGTCGGGGGCGACGAGCGTCAGGTACGCCACCTGCCAGGTCTCGTCCAGGCCGTCGCGGGCGAACACCAGCAGCCAGCGCACGTCGCCGCCCTTGTTGCCGCGGGCGTCGGCGAGGAACCAGCGCGGCCAGCCCGCCTTCTTCGGGATCGTGTAGGTGACGTCGGTGAGCTTCAGCGGGCTGTGCGACGGGTTGCCGCCGGGGCTGTTGGCCTTGCCGGCCTCCAGCCGGGCCGAGTCGATGTCGGCGAGGGCCCCGGTGGTGTGATCGGCGTCCAGGGAACCGTCGTACGCCTTGTCGGCCGCGTTGTACGCGGCGGTGAACTCCGCGAGGGCCTCGGCGGCTTCCGCGCGGGTGGCCCCGGGCAGCACCTCGCGCTCGCCGTGCACCACCACGCACCCGCTCGCCGTCAGCGACAGGGCGATCACGGCCCCTGTCAGGACGCTCCGGTCAAGCCTGCTCATCAGGTTCCTTCACCTTCCCCTTCCCGGAGGCGAACCCTACCGGTGCCCGGCACGGCGCGGACGCCGGGACCGGATACCGGGTCCGGCGGCGCCCGCCGGACGCGGCGCGGGGCGGCCGGGGCGGCACCGGGCCCGGCGGCACCGGGCCGGACCGGGCGGCGGAGCCGGTGCCGTGGACCGTACGGCTCCCGCCGGCCGTGCCCGTGCCGGCCCCGCCGCCCCCCGCCACCGGGGCCCCGCGGCGTTTCCCGGTGCTTCAATGCTCCCGTGACTGACTACGACGTGCTGCGCGTCTTCTGCGCGGCGAACGGCGGCTACGGCAACGAACTCGGCGTCGTCCGGGACGGTTCCGTCCTGCCGGAGCGGGCGGAGCGCCAGGCCTTCGCCGCCGAACTCGGCTTCAGAGAGACCGTGTTCGTCGACGACCCCGAGCGCGGCGTCATCGACATCTACACCCCCACCCTGCGCCTGCCCTTCGCCGGCCATTCCTGCGTCGGCACGGCCTGGCTGCTCGACGTGGGCGAACTCGTCACCCCCGCCGGGGTGGCGGGCGCCCGGCAGGACGGCGAGTTCAGCTGGATCGAGGCGCGCGCGCAGTGGGTCCCGCCGCGCACCCTGCGCCAGTACGCCACCCCCGCCGAGGTCGACGACCTGCCGGTGCCGCCGAAGGGGGAGTGGATCTACGCCTGGGCCTGGGAGGACGAGGCGGCCGGACGGATCCGCGCCCGGGCCTTCCCCGGCCGCACCGATGAGCGCGGCGAAAGCCGCTCCGGTGGAGCCGGTGCTTGCGCCGGGGGCATCGACGAGGACGAGGCGACGGGCGCGGCGGCCCTGCTGCTCACCGACCGGCTGGGCCGGGCGCTCAACATCACCCAGGGCGCCGGTTCTCAGCTCCTGACGGCACCCCAGCCGCAGGGGTGGGTGGAGATCGGCGGAAGGGTGTTCCTGGAGCGCTGACCTCCCGTCACCGACCGTTCTTGACAGGGCAACCAGTGATCGGTTTACTCGGGCGGCGCCGGCCCCCACAGTCGGCGAAAGAGGTGCGCCCAGCCGGTAATTGGCCCCCCGGCCAGAGCCCGGACCGAGTCGCCAGGACCGCCGCCGGCGTCCGAGGCGGGGACGTACCCGCAACCGCATGGAGCTCGCCGTATGAGCCGTCATTCCCTGACCTCCCGCAAGACCCTGTTCCTGGCCGGCGCGGTCACCGTCGCGCTGGCCGTCGTGGCGGGCGCCCCGCTCGGCGCCGGCGCCGCCACGCCGTCGGTGACCCTGCCCCCCGCCGGCGCGGACTTCGACTACCAGATCGGCGGCGCCTACACCCCGCCCGCCGGCGTCGAGGTGGTCACCCGCGACCACGAGGACTCCCCGGTCAGCGGCCTGTACAACATCTGTTACGTCAACGCCTTCCAGACGCAGCCCGGCGCCACCGACGAGTGGAAGGACCTGCTGCTCGAGGACGCCGACGGCAACGTCGTCTACGACGACGAGTGGGCCGGCGAGGCCGTCCTCGACATCACCACCGAGGCCAACCGCAAGGCCATCGCCGAGAAGGTGGGCGGCTGGATCGACGACTGCGCCGCCAAGGGCTACCAGGCCGTCGAGCCGGACAACTACGACACCTACGACCGCTTCGGCGACCTGCTCGACGCCTCCCAGGCCCAGGCGCTGATCCGGCTGCTGGCGGAGCGCGCGCACGCCGCCGGCCTGGCGATCGCCCAGAAGAACACCGCCGACCTGGCCGAGAACCGCGAGGCCAACGGCCTCGACTTCGCGGTGGCGGAGGAGTGCGGCAAGTACGAGGAGTGCGACACCTACACCGACGCCTTCGACGACCACGTGATCGTCATCGAGTACGACGACGAGGGCATGGCCAACGCCTGCGCCGGCTGGGGCGGCACGCTCAGCATCGTCAAGCGCGACTACGACGTCACCACCCCCGGCGGCGACGAGTACGTCCGCGAGACCTGCTGACCCCCTGAACGGGGCGCCGGGGCGGAGCACCGCCCCGGCCCGGCGCCCCCACCGCCGGCTACGCGCTGAGCGGGAACTCCTCGCCCAGCGCCCGGAAGACCGCCGTGTTCAGGGCGAACGCCCGCTTGCACTCGGCCACGATCCGCTGCCGCTCCAGCTCGTCGGCCCGGACGCCGTCCAGCAGCTCCCGGTAACCGCGCTTGAACGCGGCCGGGTTGGTGATCTCCTCGAAGACGTAGAACCGGACCCCGTCGCCCTTCCTCGCGAAACCCCAGGTCCGCTCGGCCCGGTCGCGGATGATCTGGCCGCCGGAGAGATCGCCCAGGTAGCGGGTGTAGTGGTGGGCGACATAACCGGCCGGCCACCGCTCGGCGCACTCCCGCACCCGGGCCGCGTACGCCTCGGTGGCCGGCAGCGGGGCCAGCCCCGCCCGCCACCCCGCGCCCCGCAGATGCGCCAGGTCGCGCTCCAGCGACGGCAGCCGCTCCAGCTCCGGCCGGATGAAGGGACCGGCCACCGGGTCGGCCGCGAGCCGCCCGGCGGCGGCCTCCAGCGCCTCGTACACGAACCACAGCTGCTCGGTGTAGCGCGCGTAGGCGTCCACGCCGAGCCGGCCGCCGAGCAGGTCGCTCATGAACGTCGAGGTCTCGGCCTCCGTGTGCTGCGCGTGGGAGGCGGTGCGGATGAGCGTCGAGAAGGAGTCCATGCGCCGATCTTCTATGGTTAGGCTAACCTAAGTCAATGGTTTGCCGACGTCCTGTCGGCAAGAGCGTACCCGGCGGCGCGTGAAAAGACCCGCCCTCCGGAGGAGAGCGGGTCGGCGGGGGCGCTCGGGCGTCAGGGCAGCGTGAGGATCTCCGCGCCGGTCTCCGTGACCACCAGGGTGTGCTCGAACTGGGCCGTGCGCCTGCGGTCCTTCGTCACGACCGTCCAGCCGTCGTCCCACATCTCGTACTCGTGCGTGCCCAGCGTCAGCATGGGCTCGATCGTGAAGGTCATCCCGGGCTGGATGACGGTCGTGGCGTGCGGGCTGTCGTAGTGCGGGACGATCAGCCCCGAGTGGAACGACGAGTTGATCCCGTGCCCGGTGAAGTCCCGCACCACGCCGTACCCGAACCGCTTCGCGTACGACTCGATGACCCGGCCGATGACGTTGATCTGCCGGCCCGGCCTGACCGCCTTGATCGCGCGGTTCAGCGACTCCCGGGTCCGCTCGACCAGCAGCCGGCTCTCCTCGTCGACGTCACCGACCAGGTAGGTGGCGTTGTTGTCGCCGTGCACGCCGCCGATGTACGCCGTCACGTCGAGGTTGACGATGTCGCCGTCGCGCAGCACCGTGGAGTCCGGGATGCCGTGGCAGATCACCTCGTTGACGCTGGTGCACAGCGACTTGGGGAAGCCCCGGTAGCCGAGCGTCGACGGATAGGCCCCGTGGTCGCACATGTACTCGTGCGCCACCCGGTCCAGTTCGTCCGTGGTCACACCCGGCGCGATGAGCTTCGCGGCCTCCTCCATCGCCCGCGCGGCGATCCGCCCGGCCACCCGCATCGCCTCGATCGTCTCGGGCGTCTGCACCTCCGGACCGGTGTACGGGGCCGGGGCGGGCTTGCCGACGTACTCGGGCCGGCGGATGTTTCCGGGTACGGAACGGTTGGGAGAAAGCTTCCCTGGAACGAGCAGCGACTGGCCAGACATGTCAGCGAGTCTAACCAGCGGGCATAAGAGACCATGTCCCCCGCGGCATCTGGCGAAAGGAGCCGGTCATGGCCCTGTTCAAGAAGCGTACGGTCGGCAGACCGGGCGAGTGGTACTACTGCCTCCAGCACCAGAAGGTCGAGGAGGGGCCGGAGTGCCCGGCCAAGGACCGCTTCGGCCCCTACCCGTCGCGCACGGAGGCGGAGCAGGCGATGCGGACGGCGCGCGAGCGCGACCTCCAGTGGGAGAACGACCCGAAGTGGCACGACGCGCCGGAGCGCGAGTGATCCCGCGGGGCGGGTGCGGGTAGGGGATGGCCAGTTCCCCGCGCCCCTGCGGGGCGCGTCGACCGCACGTCCCCCAAGGGGCGCGGGGAACCGCGCGAGCAACCACGGACCACCCGCACCCGCCCACGACAACAGGAGCCCCCATGACCGCCGCAGGTCCCGGCACCCGCCCGGAGGGCGTCCCCTCCGTCCCCTTCCGCGCCGGCGAGGACGGCCACGCCAGCTACCGCATCCCCGCCACCGTCCGCACCGCGGCCGGCACCGTCCTCGCCTTCTGCGAGGCCCGCGCCGCCGGCCCCGCCGACCACGGCACCATCCGCGTCGCCGTCAGGCGCTCCACCGACGGCGGCCGCACCTGGGGCCCCCTGATCATCGCCGCCGAGAACGGCGACGGCCTGGCCGGCAACCCGTCCCCGGTCGTCCTCGGCACCGGCCGCGTCCTGCTCGTCCACGTCCGCAACGCCGCGCACGCCACCGAGGCCGCCATCCGCCGCGGCGAGGTCACCGCCGAGGACGGGCGCCGCGTGTGGGTGACGCACAGCGACGACGACGGACTCACCTGGTCCCCGCCCCGGGAGATCACCGACCGGGTCAAGCGCCCGGAGTGGCGCTGGTACGCCACCGGCCCCGGCCACGCCCTGCGCCTGCGCACCGGCCGCGTCGTCGTCCCCGCCAACCACTCCCTGCCCGACGGCCCCGACGGCGGTCACTGCCTGTTCAGCGACGACGACGGCGCCACCTGGCACCTCGGCTACGTCGACGACGGCGACGGCACCGCCGCCCGCGTCGCCGCCAACGAGTCCACCGCCGCCGAACTCCCCGACGGCCGCCTCTACGTCAACGCCCGCACCATGCCCCCGTCGCCCGGCCCCCGCGCCGACGCGTACTCCGAGGACGGCGGCCGGACCCTGACCGCCCCCTTCCGCCTCCAGCCGGACCTGCCCGGACCCGTCTGCCAGGGCAGTGTCCTCGCCCTCCCCGGCGCCGGCCCCCTGCTCTTCTCCGGCCCCGCCGACCCCGCCGCCCGCGCCCGGATGACCCTGCGCGTCTCCACCGACGGCGGCACCGGCTGGCACCCGGCCCTCACCCTCGACGACCGCCCCGCCGCCTACTCCGACCTGGTCCCCCTCGGTGACCGCTCGGTCGGCCTGCTCTACGAGACCGGCGACGACGGACCGTACGGGACGATCACCTTCCGGCGGCTCGCCGTGTCCGCCGGCGGACCCGCATAGAGTCGGCCCATGACCTCTACCGATACCGGCAGCGCCGCACAGAAGAAAGCCCCCGCCAAGGACCCCTGGGACCTCCCCGACGTATCCGGCCTGGTCGTCGGCGTCATCGGCGGGACCGGCCCGCAGGGCAGGGGCCTCGCCTACCGCCTCGCCCGGGCCGGCCAGAAGGTGATCGTCGGCTCCCGGGCCGCCGACCGCGCCCGGGCCGCCGCCGAGGAGATCGGCCTCGGCGTCGAGGGCGCCGACAACGCCGAGACCGCCCGCCGCAGCGACGTCGTGATCGTCGCCGTGCCCTGGGAGGGACACGGCGACACCCTCGCCTCCCTGCGCGAGGAGCTGTCCGGCAAGCTGGTCGTGGACTGCGTCAACCCGCTCGGCTTCGACAACAAGGGCGCCTACGCCCTCAAGCCCGAGGAGGGCAGCGCCGCCGAACAGGCCGCCGCCCTGCTCCCCGACAGCCGGGTCACCGCCGCCTTCCACCACCTGTCCGCCGTCCTGCTCCAGGACCCGCAGATCGAGGCGATCGACACCGACGTGATGGTGCTCGGCGAGGCCCGCGCGGACGTGGAGATCGTCCAGGCGCTGGCCGGCCGCGTCACCGGCATGCGCGGGATCTTCGCCGGGCGGCTGCGCAACGCCCACCAGGTCGAGTCCCTGGTCGCCAACCTGATCTCCGTCAACCGCCGCTACAAGGCCCACGCGGGACTCCGCGTCACGGACGTATGAGGCGATGGGGGACACTGGTGGGCAGCAGCCAGACCGCCCGTGTCCCCCCGACAGGAGCCGACCCCATGCCCCGCCTCGCCCTCTACGCCCTGATCGTCTGCGTGCTCGCCGTGGTGGCGGCCGTCGTCTCCTTCACCCAGGGCGCCGTCCTGGTCGGCGTGGTCTGGGTGCTGCTGGCGGGACTGTCGTCCAACATGTGCTGGTACTACCTCAAGCGCCGCCGCGCCTGAGTCACGCACCCGTCGTGCAGAGCTCGTCGGTCTGCCAGAAGCGGTACAGCTCGAAGCCGCAGTACGAGTCGGCGTCACCGATCCCCAGCCACCCCAGCACGGCGTCGATCGCGTCGAAGAACACGCCGTTCAGCACCGGGATCCACAGCAGCGCGAACACGAACAGCAGCCCGAACTGGGCGAACGGCTCCAGCTGCCGCCGCACCCGGTACGACAGCCAGGGCTCGATCACCCCGTAGCCGTCCAGCCCCGGCACCGGCAGGAAGTTCAGGATCGCCGCCGTGACCTGGAGCAGCGCCAGGAACGCCAGGGCCAGGCGGAAGTCGCGCGGTACGCCGTCCAGCGCGTCCAGCCAGAACGGGGCGGTGCACACGACGGCGAACGCCGCGTTGGTCAGCGGGCCCGCCGCCGAGATCAGACTGTGCCGCCAGCGGCCCCGGATGCGGCCCCGCTCGATGAAGACCGCGCCGCCCGGCAGACCGATGCCGCCCATGATCACGAAGACGACGGGGAGCACGATGCTGAGCAGCGCGTGCGTGTACTTCGCGGGGTTCAGCGTCAGATAGCCCTTGGCGCCGACCGAGATGTCCCCGCTGTGCAGGGCGGTGCGGGCGTGCGCGTACTCGTGCAGGCACAGGGAGACGACCCAGGCGGCCGTCACGAACAGGAACACCGCGAGGCCCGGCTGCTCGGCGAACCCGGTCCAGGCGGCCCAGCCGGTGACCGCGGCGACGGCGACGATCCCGAGGAAGACGGGGGACACCCGCCGGTCACCGGGGCGGGCGGGGGCGGTGGTCATGACAGCGGGGCTCCTGTGCTCGGGGTCGGTGCTCGGGCTCGGTGCTCGAGGGTCGGTGGTCGGGCTCGGTGGTCGGGGTTCGCGGTCCGGGCGAGTGGTCCGGTCCGGGGTCGTGGTCCGGGCAGTGTGGTTCGGGCAGTGTGGTCCGGGTTCGTGACTCGGGCAGTACGGTCCGGGCGCGGCGGAAGGCTCGACCGTACCGGTGCCGAGGTGGGAACGCGCCACGGGGGACCCGCGGTTCCACGCCCCGCGGGTCCACGCCCCCTGAGACCGGAGCCCGGTGAGACCGGAGCCCCGTGAAACCGGAGGCGGCGCCGGCGCGTCCCCGGGGACAATGGACCCCGTGCGCTACCGCATCCTCGGCACCACCCAGGCGATCCGCCCCGACGACAGCACCGTCCCGGTCGGCGGGGCGCGGCTGCGCGCGCTGCTGACCGTGCTGGCACTGCGCGCGGGCCGGACCGTGCCGCCCGGCCTGCTGGTCGACCAGGTGTGGGACGGCGACCCGCCCGCCGACGCCACCGGCGCCCTCCAGGCCCTGGTCGGACGGCTGCGCCGGGTGCTCGGCGCGGACGCGGTCGCCCTGGCCGACGGCGGTTACCGGCTCACCGCCGTCCCCGACGACGTCGACCTGCACCGCTTCGAGCGGCTGGCCGGCGAGGGCGCCCGCGCGCTGGCCGACGGCGACCCGGACAAGGCGGCCGGCGTCCTCGACGACGCGCTGGCGCTGTGGCGCGACCCGGTCCTGGCCGACCTGCCCGACCGCACCGCCGAGGCGGCCCGCTGGGAGGCCCGGCGCCTGGCCGCGCTGCGCGCCCGGCACACCGCCGCGCTGCGGCTCGGCGACGCCGAGCGGTCCCTGCCCGAGCTGACCGCCCTGTGCGACACCCACCCCCTGGACGAACCCCTCCAGGCGCTGCGGCTGCGCGCCCTGCGCGACACCGGCCGCACCGCCGAGGCCCTGGCGGCCTACGAGGACGTACGCCGGCTGCTCGCCGACCGGCTCGGCTCCGACCCCGGCCCGGACCTGCGGGCCCTCCACGCCGCACTGCTGCGCTCCGGTACCGAACCGGCCCCGCCGCCCCAGGACCGCGACCGGTACCGGGACCGCGACCGGTCCGCCGGCCACGACCGTCCCCCGGCCCCCGCCCGGAACGGCCCGCCGGCCCGCCCCCGGGGCAACCTCCGGGCCCGCCTCACCTCCTTCGTCGGCCGGGACACCGACCTCGCCACGCTCCGCGCCGACCTGCGCGCCACCCGGCTCGTCACCCTGCTGGGCCCCGGCGGCTCCGGCAAGACCCGGCTCTCCCTGGAAGCCGCCGAGACCGCCGGGGACACCGCGCGGGACGGCGCCTGGCTCGCCGAACTCGCCCCGGTCGACGACCCCGCCGCCGTACCCGAGGCCGTACTGACCGCCGTGGGCGCCCGCGAGACCGTGCTCTACGGCGCCGGCGCCGAGGAGCTGCGGGTCGCCGCCGAACGGCCCGCCACCGCCGTCGAACGCCTCGTCGAGCACTGCGGGCGGCGCCGGATGCTGCTCGTCCTCGACAACTGCGAGCACCTCGTCGACGCCGCCGCCCGCCTAGCCGAGGAACTCCTCACCCGCTGCCCCGGCGTCACCGTCCTCGCCACCAGCCGCGAACCCCTGGGCGTACCGGGTGAGTTGGTGCGGCCGGTGGAACCGCTGCCCGAGCCGTCCGCGCTGCGGCTCCTCGCCGACCGGGGCAACGCCGCCCGCCCCGGCTTCCGCGTCGAGGACGACCCCGACGCCTGCGCCGAGATCTGCCGCCGCCTGGACGGCCTGCCGCTCGCCATCGAACTGGCCGCCGCCCGGCTGCGCGTCCTGACCCCCCGCCAGATAGCCGACCGGCTCGACGACCGCTTCCGCCTGCTCACCTCCGGCAGCCGCACCGTCCTGCCCCGCCAGCAGACCCTGCGCGCCGTCGTCGACTGGTCCTGGGAGCTGCTGGACGAGGACGAACGGGACGTGCTGCGCCGCCTGTCGGTGTTCGCCGGCGGCTGCGACCTGGCCGCCGCCGAGGCGGTCTGCGGCCCCGCGGCCCTGGAGGCGCTCGGCTCCCTCGTCGACAAGTCCCTGGTGGTGGCCGCCCCCGCCGGGGACGGCGGCGAGATGCGCTACCGGCTCCTGGAGACCGTCGCCGAGTACGCGGGCGAACGGCTCGACGAGGCCGGCGGACGGGCCCCCGCCGAGCGCGCCCACCTGACGTACTACCGCGAACTGGCCCGCACCACCGACCCGTTGCTGCGCGGCCGGGACCAGCTGGCCGCCATCGCCCGCCTGGAGCGGGAGTACGAGAACATCCGCACCGCGCTGCGGCACGCCGTGGCCGAACGCGACGAGCAGGAGGCGCTGTGCCTGGTGCTGTCACTGACCTGGTACTGGCTCGTACGCGACCTGCGGATCGAGGCCCGCGCCTGGAGCAAGGAGGTCATGGCGCTGGGCCCGGACCCGTTCACCGACCCGCCGGTGCCCGCGGCCCCCGTCCTGGAGCGGTGCACGAGCGCCCCGCCCCCGATGACCGGCGAGGTCCTCGCCGAGGCCCGGCGCGGCGTGCGCCTGTCCCAGCTGGCCTGCATGGACACCGAGCTGGACATCTGGCAGACCCCGGCGGGGCAGGCGAAGCTGCGGGCGATCGCCGCCACGTACGAGCCGGGGCTGCCGCAGACCTGCCGCAGCCCCGGCCTGTTCTGGTTCTTCGCCGTGGTGCTCACCGGCGACATGGACCGGCTGCGCGTCATCCTGGACGCCACCGTGCGCACCTGCCGCACCACCCCGGGCTTCGAGTGGGAGCTGGCCTGCGTGCTCCAGTGGCGTGCGATCATCCTCTCCAACCGCTCCGACTGGGCGGGCGACGCCGCCCGCGACGCCGACGAGTCGCTGGAGATCTACCGGCGCCTGGGTGACGAGTGGGGTCTGGCCGAGGCCCTCTCCGCCCGCGCCGAGTCCCGCGAACGCGGCGGCGCGTACCGGCTCGCCGCCGCCGACTACGAGGCCGCCGCGCGGTACGCGCGACGGCTGGGCGCCCACGCCCAGGTGGACGTGCTGGAGGCCCGGCTCGCCGGCTCGCTGCTGGAGGACGGCCGGGAGGCGGAACGGGGCGAGCGCATCCTGCGCGAGGTCGCCGAGCGCTCCGACGACGGCGGCCACAACAGCGCCATGCCCGCCGCCCGGCTGTTCCTGGCCGGCTGGCTGGCCCGGACCGGACGGACCGCCGAGGCCCGGGAGCAACTGCGGCTCATGCGGCGGAACTTCAGACTCACCCACTTCGTCGTCTTCGACGCCTTCATCCTGGGCACCGAGTCCTGGATCGACGCGCTGGAGGGGCACTACGACACCGCCCTGGACAAGGCCCGCCGGGCGCTGGCGCGCAGCGACGACCCGCTGTCGGTGGCCATCGCGCCGCACCTGCGCTCCGTCCACCTGGTGATCGCCGCCCTGCCGCTGGCCCGGATCGACGGCGGCGGCCGGGCCCGCGACGCCGCCCGCTGCCTCGGCGCCGCCGCCGCGCTGCGGCCGTCCGGCCAGGCCGAGGAGGGCATGGAACGGGCGGTGCGGCTGCGGGCCACCGAGTGGGCCCGGGCCGCGCTGGGGGAGGAGGAGTACGAGGCCGCGTACGCCGAGGGCGCCGGCCTCTCCCTGGCGGAGGCCGGCGCCCTCGTGTGAGACGCGTCAGCTCTTCGTGCGGAACTTGTGGATCGCCACCGGCGCCATCACCGCCGTGATCGCCGCCGACCAGCCCAGCGTGATCCACAGGTCGTGCGCGACCGGACCGCCCACCATCAGTCCGCGCGCGGCGTCCGCGAGCGTGGAGAGCGGGTTGTAGTCGGTGAAGGCCTGCAGCCAGCCCGGCATCGACGCGGTCGGCGCGAAGATCGACGAGCCGAACTGGAGCGGGAACAGCACCAGGAACCCCATCGCCTGCACGGACTGCGCGTTCTTCAGGATCACGCCGAGGGTGAGGAACACCCACATGATCGAGGAGGCGAACGCGGCGGACAGCCCCACGGTCGCCAGCAGCCCGCCCCAGTGCTCGATGTCGAAGCCGACCAGCACGGCGACGACCATCAGCACCGCGGTGGCGAACAGCATCCGCGCCAGCTCCACCGCGATCTTCGCGAACAGCACCGAGCCGCGCCCGATCGGCAGTGACCGGAACCGGTCCATCACCCCGGAGTTGAAGTCCTGGCTGAACCCGGTGCCGACGCCCTGCGACAGGCTCATGCTCATCATCGCGATCATGCCGGGGATCACGTACTGGACGTAGCCGTCCTGTCCGCCGCCCAGCGCCTGGCCGATCGAGCCGCCGAAGACGTACACGAACAGCAGGGTGAAGACGACCGGCATCAGCAGCGCGTCGAACATCGACTCCGGGTCCTGCCGGATCCACAGCAGGTTGCGGCGTATCAGGGCCCCGGTGTGCCGGACGTGGCCGCGCAGCGGGATCCGGGCGTCGGCCGTGGTGACGGTGGTGGCGCTCATACGGCGACCTCCTCGCGGGTGTCGGTGGCGGGCGCGGGGTCCTGCGGGGCACTGGCGCGGTGGCCGGTGAGGGACAGGAAGACCTCGTCCAGGCTGGGCAGTTCGGTGGTGACGGAGGAGAGCGTGACGCCCTGCGCGGTGACCGCGCCGACCACCGCGGTCAGCTGCTCGTCGCTGAGGACCGGCACCAGCACGGCGCCGCGCTCGGTGTCGACGGTGGTGGAGGCGAGCCCGGTGATGCCGAGCCCGTCCAGGAACGCGGCCATCGGCCGCAACTGCTCCGGGTCGGCCGGCCTCACCCGCAGGGTGCGCCCGCCGACCTTCGCCTTCAGCTCCTCGACGCCGCCGTGCGCGATGACCCTGCCGCGGTCCACGACGGTCAGCTCGGAGGCGAGCTGCTCGGCCTCCTCCATGTACTGGGTGGTCAGCAGGACCGTCACCCCGTCCCCGACCATGGCCTTGACCTCGTCCCACACCTCGTTGCGGGTGCGCGGGTCCAGACCGGTGGTGGGTTCGTCCAGGAACAGCACGGCGGGCCGCCCGATCATGGACGCCGCCAGGTCCAGGCGCCGCCGCATGCCACCGGAGTACGTACGCGCGGGGCGCCTGGCGGCGTCGGTGAGCGAGAACCGCTCCAGCAGCTCGTCGGCGCGCGCGCGGGCGTCCTTGCGGGGCAGGTCGAGCAGGCGGCCGATCAGGTAGAGGTTCTCCCAGCCGGGCAGCTTCTCGTCGACCGACGCGTACTGCCCGGTGAGTCCGATGACGCGGCGCAGCTGCCGGGGCTGGCGCAGCACGTCGTACCCGGCGACGGCGGCCTCGCCGGAGTCGGGGGTGATCAGGGTGGACAGGACGCGCACCAGCGTGGTCTTGCCGGCGCCGTTCGGCCCGAGCACGCCCATCACGGTGCCCTCGCGCACGTCCAGGTCGACGCCGTCCAGCGCCTTGGTCTCGCCGTAGTGCTTGACCAGCCCCCGGACACGGACGGCGGGGCGCGCGCCGCCGGGGCGGTTGTCGGTTCGCTTCATGCCGACGACGGTGCCAGCCCCCACCGACAGACGGCCGACAGATCACCGACATCCGCCCGCGGGGCATGGCGGGGCCCCGCCGACGGGGGAAGATCGGCGGGGCCCGGCGTCGTACCGCAGTGGCTTGTACGGACTGGTCAGTGGACGGAGTGCTCCTCCTGCGGGAACGTTCCGCCCACGACGTCCTCGGCGAACGCCTTCGCCGCGTCGCCCATGACGGTGCGCAGGTCGGCGTACTTCTTCACGAACTTCGGCACCCGCCCGCCGGTCAGCCCGAGCATGTCGGTCCACACCAGCACCTGTGCGTCCGTCCGGGGACCGGCGCCGATGCCGACGGTCGGGATGTGCAGCGTCCGGGTCACCTCGGCGGCCAGCTCGGCCGGCACCAGCTCCAGGACCACCGCGAAGGCGCCCGCGTCCTGCACGGCCTTGGCGTCCCGCAGCAGCTGCTGGGCGGCCTCCTCGCCGCGGCCCTGCACCCGGTAGCCCATGGCGTGCACGGACTGCGGGGTGAGGCCGATGTGCGCCATCACCGGGATGCCGGCCTCGACGAGCAGCCGGATCTGCCCGTGCGAGCGCTCACCGCCCTCCAGCTTCACGGCCCCGGCGCCCGCCTCCTTCACCAGCCGGGTCGCCGAGCGCAGCGCCTGCGCCGGGCTCTCCTGGTACGAGCCGAAGGGCAGGTCGGCGACGATCAGGGCCCGCCTGGTGCCCCGGACCACGGCGGCCGACAGCATGGTCATCTCGTCGAGGGTGACGGGGACGGTGGTGTCGTAGCCCAGGTGACAGTTGCCCGCCGAGTCGCCGACCAGCATGACCGGGATGCCGGCCTCGTCGAACACGGACGCGGTCATCGCGTCGTACGCGGTGAGCATGGGCCACTTCTCGCCGCGCTCCTTGGCCAGCGCGATGTCCCGGACGGTGATGCGGTGGGTGCCCTTGCCCCCGTACAGCGCCTTGCCGCTGCCGTCGGAGGGCTTGTCGGTCGGTGCGTTCCGGGCAGCCGAGAGCTGCGTCATGGCAACGGCTCCTTCATGTCATCTCGAGGCGCCCTGACGGCGTCCCCGGACCACCTCCATGGTGGCACCTCGCGGCCGGGGACGGCTAGGGGCCCCGCACGGACTCGCCCGGCGGAGCGCCCGTGGCCCGCCGCGCGCCCCCGCGTGCACGTCCCCCTGCCCGTACGGCCCCGTGGGGGAGGGCCGGAAGGGCACGTTCCGATCCCCTAGGGTGGTCGCACGGGGTGACCGTGTGCACAGCAGGCAGTGAGGCGACGAGGGCATGGCGCAGCAGGTTCACATGGCGGAGACGGACGACGGCGGCGCCGGGCCGGAGCGCCGTCCGGACCGACGGCCGCGCCCGCTGGACCGGCTGCGGCGCCTGCTCGGCCGGCTGACCGGGGGCTGGCGCGGGGACCGCCGGATCTGGCGCCGGGGCGTGGTCACCGCCGTGGCGGCCGTCCTGCTGGCCGGCGTCATGGCCGGGCACGCGCGCATCCCGAACGCGGTCGGCAACCTGGGCAGCCTCACCGAGACCTTCCTGCCGTGGTTCGGCCTGCTGGTCCCCGTACTGCTGCTGATCGCCCTGGTCCGCAGGTCGGCGACCGCGCTGATCGCGCTCCTGGTCCCGGCCGTGGTGTGGGCGGACCTCTTCGGCGGCCTGCTCACCGCCAAGTCCCACGGCGGCGGCGACCTCACCGTGGCCACCCACAACGTCAACGCCGACAACGCCGACCCGGCCGGCACCGCCCGCGCGGTCGCCGCCTCGGGCGCGGACGTGGTGGCGCTGGAGGAGCTGCGGGCGTCGGAGGTGCCGACGTACGAGAAGGCGCTGGAGCCGGTGTACGCGTACCACCGGGTCGTCGGCACCGTCGGCCTGTGGAGCACGTACCCGATGAGCGACGTCGACTCCGTCGACATCAAGCTGGGCTGGACCCGCGCGATGCGCGCCACCGTCGCCACCCCGGCCGGCGAGGTCGCCTTCTACGTCGCCCACCTGCCCTCGGTGCGGGTGAGGCCGGCGGCCGGGTTCACGGCCCGGCAGCGGGACCGCAGCGCCGACGCGCTGGGGCAGGCCATAGAGCGGGAGGCGCTGGACAAGGTCGTGCTGCTCGGTGACCTGAACGGCACGGTGAACGACCGCGCGCTCAACGCGGTCACCTCCCAGCTGCGCTCCACGCAGGGCGCGGCGGGGGACGGGTTCGGGTTCAGCTGGCCGGCGTCGTTCCCGCTGGCGCGGATCGACCAGATCCTGGTCCGGGGCCTCGAACCGGAGAGCAGCTGGACCCTGCCGGCGACGGGCAGCGACCACCTGCCGGTCGCGGCGCGTGTGAAGGTCGACACATCGGCGTCCTGAAAGCCCAGCTCATCCTCGTCCCGACCGTTCGCCGAAACCCACCCGTCACCTGACGGAATACTCACCCTGAGAGACTTTGTTCCGCAGAGGAACATAACGCTCCCGAAAGGTGACCCCCTTCATGCCCCTGGCCCTGCTCGCCCTCGCCGTGGGCGCCTTCGGCATCGGCACCACCGAGTTCGTGATGATGGGCCTGCTGCCCGACGTCGCGGACGACCTCGGCATCTCCATCCCCGCCGCCGGTCACCTGGTCTCGGCCTACGCCCTCGGCGTCGTCGTCGGCGCCCCGCTGCTGGCGGCGGTGACCGCCCGCATGGCCCGCCGTAGCGTCCTCATCGGCCTGATGGCCCTGTTCGTCGTCGGCAACGCCCTGTCGGCCGCCGCCCCCGGAGAAACGTCCCTGCTCGTCGCCCGCTTCCTCAGCGGTCTGCCGCACGGCGCCTTCTTCGGCGTCGGCGCGGTGGTCGCCACCGGCATGGTCGCTCCCGAACGCAAGGCCCGCTCCGTCTCCCTGATGTTCCTCGGCCTGACCGTCGCCAACATCGTCGGCGTCCCCGCGGCCACCGCCATGGGCCAGTCCCTGGGCTGGCGGGCCACCTTCCTCGGCGTCAGCGCGATCGGCGTGGCCGCGATGGCCGCGCTGCTGTTCCTCGTCCCCCGCGACCGGGCGCCGAGCGGGGCGACCGGCGGCCTGCGCGGCGAACTGCGGGCGCTGGGGTCCGTCCCCGTCTGGCTGGCTCTCGGCACGACGGTCGCCGGCTTCGGCGCGCTGTTCTGCGCGTACAGCTACATCACGCCGATGCTCACCGACGCCGCCGGGTACGCCGACACCAGCGTGACGCTGCTGCTGGCGCTGTTCGGCGTGGGCGCGACGGCCGGCAACCTGCTGGGCGGACGCCTGGCCGACCGCTCCCTGCGCGGCACGCTGCTCGGCGGCCTGGCCTCCCTGGCCGTCGTCCTGGCCCTGTTCCCCGTCCTCTTCAGCACCCAGGTCACGGCCGCGGTGGCGGTGCTCCTGCTCGGCGCCACGGCCTTCGTCACCAGCTCCCCGCTCCAGCTGATGGTCATGGAGAAGGCGTCGGCGGCCCCGTCCCTGGCCTCCTCCGCCAACCAGGCCGCCTTCAACCTGGCCAACGCGGGCGGCGCCTGGATCGGCGGCCTCGCCCTGGCGGCGGGCCTGGGCACCACCTCCCCGGCCCTGGCGGGCTCCGCGCTGGCGGTGCTCGGCCTGCTGGTCGCGGGCGTGGCGTGGGCGGTGGACCGCAGGACGGCCACGCCGAGCGCCGGCCGGGTGGTCGCCGGGCATGTTCCGGAACAGGTGGAGGCGGTACGGCGCTGAGGACCGGGCCGGTCACGGCGCCCGGGCGGTCTCCGTTCGGCGTACCCGCACCTCGCTGACCCTGGGTGGAGACGTGCTCGCCGAGGGCCTGTGCGCGCCCCGACGGGAATGGGAGCCCCATGATTTGCCCTGGAATTCCTGACGGAACGATTCACAAGGGATCGTCGGGCCCTGGAGCAGTGGGTAGCAGCCAGGTGTGAGGATGCTGCCGTGTCGGATGCGACAGACGCGGTGGACCGGGATGCCGTACCAGGCCCTTCCGACTGGTATGAACCGGCTCGTGCCGCCCGCGGTCTGCGCGCGCTGGCCGATGCGGTGAACCTGGTGGAGGCGGCGGAGGCTGGCTCGCTGCTCGGCGGCGGAATCGTCCATGGCCACAGTGCCGCGGTGTTTCCGGCGGCTGCGGTCACGGCCCCTCTGCTCCTGGACATCGCTCAGCAGGGTCACCCGACGGCGCGGGACACCGCGTTGGGGCTGGTCGACGGGGCCCTGTCGTCCTGTCCTCACGCCGAGTACACGCGGGTGACGGCGTCCTACGGCGCAGCGGTCCCGATCCGCTGCGCCATCGCCCACCATCTGCGAGCTCGCGCAGCTTTCCTCGCTGGACTGGACAAGCGGGGCAGGACGCTGCTTGCCGATGCGGCCGAGCACTGGCGTCTCGAGATCCGGGAGTGCGTCGCCGACGGCAATGACACGGCAGCCTTCGGGGCCCTGGTCGGTTGTTTCCCGGGCGGCGTGCAGGCGATGGAACCGCACCTTGTCGGTGAGATCGCCGTGCTGGACGAGGCTGCCCTCGCATACCCTCCCGTGGAGGGCACTGTCGAAGCGTGCCTGCGCGTGATGGGGCGGTATCCAGGCGAATTACCGCCCGGTGCCGTGAACCGTTCCGGGCAGGCACTCGGCGAGCAGCTCGACGACGTCCCGCCAAGCTCGCTGCGCGTGCTGAGGGTGATAACCGACCCCGGGAAGCACGATGTGGTCGACCGGTGGGTGATGGAAGGCGTGCAAGGCGCCCCCGTAGACCACGAGGCGCCAGTCGACGCCCGCAGCCTGCATTTCGGCGGTGAACGCGTCCCGTTGCGCGGGCGGCATGATCGGGTCCTCCGACCCGACCCCGGCCCACACCGGGCAGTGAATGCGCGCCGTCTCGCCTGGTCGGCCCGTGGTCAGTCCGTTGACTGTCGCGATCGCGCGCAGGTCGACGCCGTCGCGCCCGAGTTCCAGCGCGATTGCGCCCCCGGTGCCGTAGCCGACGGCGGCGATCCGGTCCGGGTCGGTCCGCGGCTCGGCGCGGAGCACGTCGAGCGCCGCGTGGCCGATGCCTCGCATCCGGTCGGGGTCGGCGAGCAGCGGCACGCAACGGGCCAGCATCTCCTCAGGGTCGCCCAAATAGCGCCCGCCATGGAGGTCGAAGGCCAGCGCCACGTATCCCAGCTCGGCGAGCGCATCGGCCCGGCGGCGCTCGACGTCACTGAGCCCCACCCCCTCGGGCCCGACCAGGACCGCGGGCCGGCGGTCGACACCGGCCGGGAGCGCGAGGTGCCCGATCATCGTCAGGCCGTCGGCCGTGTACTCGATCGTGCGGGTTGTAACTGTCGTCATGAGCCTGGACTGTAGTGATCACCGAGCCCGGTCGGGTCGGTGTTCTGCCGCTGGCAGAAGGCAGGTCTCTGGCGTATTCCGGAACCAGCCCGTCAGCGGTTCAGCTCAGGGCCTGTGAACAAACCGCCGTCCGCCCGGAGGGCGGGCGCACCGGACGCCGCTGCGCGCAGACGGGGCTGGTTCACAGGCTCTCACCGAAGGTGACGCTCACACCTCGTACCTCGAAGATCTCCAGTAGGCGGTCGAACAGCACAAGCTCGCGATCGCCGACGGGCACACGCTCTGCCGACCGTGCCCGAGCCTCGGCCGAGGAGTCCCAGCGCGAGATGAACGGAGTGGTCGCGACCCAGCCGCCTCTCAGACAGCCGTCCAGGGCGTCCAGGTTCCAGCCGAAGTATCCACCGGGTCCGTTGATGGCCTCACCGATCGCGCGGTAGAAGGTGCCCCGGTCAACGACATGTCGGCCGTCCAAGGTGAACACCTGGCCTGCAGGCGCCTCGGGCTTCCCTGGCGTCGGTGCTCCCGGGACCACAGGGCCACCGACAGCCACGCGTATCGGTCCTTGGCGCGAGTTCGTGCCACATTCCGGTGTGGTCCAGGTGACCGGTGCGGATCAGCTCCCACGGTCGTTCCGCCCCGGGCAGGGCGTTCTCGCACCAGAGCGTCACCGTGAGGTCGACGAGGCCGGCACCGCTGGCGGAGGGCTTGACGTCGATGACGGTGACCTCGTTGACGAAGTAGGACCCCATGATGGCACCGTCACCGTCGAGGAGCTCGAACCAGGCGTTCCCCGCCACGGCACGACGACTGCCGACGTGGTCAACGCACCTCAGTAGGCCACCCTGCGGGAGACAACCCGCGAGGTGCACTCGGCGGGCGCCTTGCTCACCCGGCAGGGGCGTGAACAACCCCTCTGCCTCGTGAGCAAAGCCTCAGAGATCCCTGTCGTCCTCATCCGGGGTCAGCGCGTACTTCTGACCCTCGCCGCCCAGCCTCGACGTTCGCATCACACCCCCATGCGAGCGCTGGTCTCACCGACCCCGGGGATCTGTCCGGCGGCCGTCGGCGCCGTCACCACCCCTGACCCCATCCCGTCCACCTCGGAGGTCCTTTGACGAGCCACATACCCGCCTTCACCCATGAGAGTGAAGCGCGGAGAAGCACCTTGGAACACACAAGACGGACGCCGTCACGGATATCACGGATGCCCGCGCGATCGCCGGCATCCGACACGGTGCCACCGTCGCCGCCGGGATCCTGCCCGAGGGCACCGCCCGGTGAGCAACGAGGACCTGGGACCGCGCCTTCGCCGGCACCGCCTGTGCGGGCCGCCCCGCATCCTGCCGCATCGTCATAGTTGCGATCACAGGGAGACCCGGCAGCGATCGTGCGGTGTCCCAGGGGGGGGCGTGGGTGTGGGTGAGGGCGCGGGCGGCTTCCGCGACCGCGACCGGCGCACGGCCTTCCTGCGCAACACGATCCCGACGCCGCCGGCCGCCGCAGGCCACGAGCGCCCGGCCGCGCCCTCCCGGCGAGCGCCGCGTCGGGCACACTTCCACCCTCCCTGCTCACAGGCCGCTCATCCGAGCACCCCATGAGCACCCGGTGCGCAGCTGCTCACCGTTTTCCGTGCCCCACCCGGTCCGCCGGTCCCGCCGTACCCCTCACCCGGCACGACGAGACCCCCGGAGGGCTCCTCACCATGTCCGTTCTCGCCGATCTGGTCGACGGCCTCGCCGACCTGCTCCAGCCGCTGTTCGGCACCGGCGCTCAGACCCTTGAACAGACCTCCCCATGAACCGTTCCGGGGTCGGTGGGGACTCGATCATTCGAGATGATCGAGTCATGGCATGTCTTTCCCCCTTACCCGCTTGAGCTGCGTCGTCATGCGGTGCGGAGGGTCGCTGAGGTGCGGCCGACTACGACACCGAGTGAGCCGCGATGAAAGCGGTCGCGTCCACGCTCGGGATCGGCACGACCGAGACGCTGCGCAAGCGGGTGCGGCAGGACCAGCCCGGCGCCGGGGCCCGGCCGGGCACGACGAGCGGGGAGCCGGCCGAGCTGAAGCGGTTGGAGGAGAACGCCGAGCTGGAGCGGGCGAACGAGATCCTGCAGGCCGCGGCCTCTTTTCTTCGCGGCCGAGCTCGACCGGCCACACACGCGCTCGTAGCCTTCATCGACGGACACAAGGACCGCTTCGGCGGTGTCGAGCCGATCTGCCGTGTGCTGAGCGCACACGACTGCAAGACCGCCCCTGCCACCTACTACGCCCACTACGAACGACAGGTCACGCCGTCCGCCAGGACCGTGCGGGACGCCGACCTGAAGAAGCACATCAGCGAGGTCTTCGAAGCCGCCTACCGTGTCCACGGCGCGAGGAAGATCTGGCAGGAGCTGGACCGGCAGGGCCACGCGGTGGTCCGCTGCACGTCGAACGCCTGGTGCGCGAGCTCGGCATCACCGGCGCCGTCCGCGGTCGGCGCGTGATCACCACGCTGCCCGGTGGACGGGCCGACCGGGCCCCGGGCCTCGTCGACCGCGGCTTCGTCACCGGCGGTCACCGCTCACGACAGACAGAACGACGCACCGGCCCCGGAGCTGACGAGCACGCGACGACGGTGAGCAAGGCGTGGTCGGACAGGTGGAGCGGCTCGAAGTCGTCGGAGACACCGGCGGCACGGGCGAGCGCGGCGGGGTCGAGGGCGACGGCGACGACGGCGGTGGCCGGCAGGCCGCCGGTCACCACGAGCCCGCCGGAGTGGCGGGCGGAGTCGGCGGGGCGGGCGGTGGACGGTCCGGTCACGGTGTACTCCTCGGTTCGGCACGGCGTCACGCGGGTTCGCGCGGATGCGCGCGCTGAACGTAACGGCTCGTCACGCTACGTTGAACAGATTGCCGTGAACCCATCCCGTGAGGACCCGCGGACGTCCCGAAGACGCCACCGCGCGGGCGCTGTCACGCCCCCACGTACGCCGCCAGGTGCTCGCCCGTCACCGTGGACCGGGCCGCCACCAGCTCCGCCGGCGTCCCCTCGAACACGACCCGCCCGCCGTCGTGCCCGGCCCCCGGCCCCAGGTCGATGATCCGGTCCGCGTGGGCCATGACCGCCTGGTGGTGCTCGACGACGATGACCGACTTGCCGGAGTCGACCAACCGGTCCAGCAGGGCCAGCAACTGCTCGACGTCGGCCAGGTGCAGACCCGACGTCGGCTCGTCCAGGACGTACACACCGCCCTTCTCCGCCATGTGCACCGCCAGCTTCAGCCGCTGCCGTTCGCCGCCGGAGAGGGTGGTGAGCGGCTGGCCGAGGGTGAGGTAGCCCAGGCCCACCTCGGAGAGGCGGGTCAGGATCCTGTGGGCGGCCGGGGTGCGGGCCTCGCCCTCGGCGAAGAAGGCCAGCGCCTCGGTCACCGGCATCGCCAGCACCTCGGCGATGTCCAGGCCGCCGAGCCGGTGGACGAGGACGGACGCGTCGTACCGCCGGCCCCCGCACTCCTCGCAGGTCGTGGAGACACCGGCCATCATGCCGAGGTCGGTGTAGACGACGCCGGCGCCGTTGCAGGTGGGGCAGGCACCCTCGGAGTTGGCGCTGAACAGCGCCGGCTTGACCCCGTTGGCCTTGGCGAACGCCTTGCGGACCGGGTCGAGCAGACCTGTGTACGTCGCCGGATTGCTGCGCCGCGAACCGCGGATCGGGCTCTGGTCGACCCGGACCACGCCGTCCTCCGAGCGGACCGAGCCGTGCACGAGCGAGCTCTTGCCGGAGCCCGCGACACCCGTGACCACGCACAGCACGCCGAGCGGGATGTCGACGTCGACGTCCCGCAGGTTGTGGGTGCGCGCGCCGCGGATCTCCAGCGCGCCGGTGGCCTCGCGCACCGACTCCTTCACGGCCGCCCGGTCGTCGAGGTGGCGGCCGGTGAGGGTGCCGCTCGCCCGCAGCCCCTCGACGGTGCCCTCGAAGCAGACCGTGCCGCCGGCCGTACCGGCGCCCGGCCCGAGGTCGACGACGTGGTCGGCGATCGCGATCACCTCCGGCTTGTGCTCGACCACCAGCACCGTGTTGCCCTTGTCGCGCAGCCGCAGCAGCAGGTCGTTCATCCGCTGGATGTCGTGCGGGTGCAGGCCGACGGTCGGTTCGTCGAAGACGTACGTGACGTCCGTGAGCGACGAGCCCAGGTGGCGGATCATCTTCACGCGCTGCGCCTCGCCGCCGGACAGGGTGCCCGCGGGACGGTCCAGGGAGAGGTAGCCGAGGCCGATCTCGGTGAAGGAGTCCAGGGAGTGCTGGAGCGCCGTCAGCAGCGGCGCCACCGACGGGTCCGTCAGCCCGCGCACCCACTCGGCGAGGTCGCGGATCTCCATCGCGCAGGCGTCCGCGATCGAGACGCCGTCGATCGTCGAGGCCCGGACCGCCGGGGTGAGCCGGGTGCCGGCGCAGTCGGGACACGTCCCGGTCGTCGTCGCCCGCAGGACGAAGGCGCGGACGTGCGGCTGGAGCGAGTCGACGTCCCTCGACAGCATCGACTTCCGGATCTTGGGGATCAGCCCCTCGTAGGTGAGGTTGACGCCCTCGACCTTGATCTTGGTCGGCTCCTGGTGGAGGAGGGCGTGCAGTTCCCTCTCGGTGAACTCGCGGATCGGCTTGTCCGGCGAGAAGAAGCCGCAGCCCCGGTAGATGCGGCCGTACCAGCCGTCCATCGTGTAGCCGGGGATCGTCAGCGCGCCCTCGTTCAGCGACCTGGAGTCGTCGTAGAGCTGGTTGAGGTCGATGTCGGAGACCGTGCCGCGGCCCTCGCAGCGCGTGCACATGCCGCCGGTGCGGGAGAAGGTCACCTTCTCCGTCCTGGACTTGTCCGTGCCCCGGTCGACGGTGATGCCGCCGCTCGCCGACACCGAGGCGACGTTGAAGGAGTACGCGCCGGGCGGGCCGACGTGCGGTTCGGCGAGGCGGCTGAAGAGGATGCGCAGCATCGCGTTGGCGTCGGTGACCGTGCCGACGGTGGAGCGCGGGTCGGCGCCCAGCCGGGACTGGTCGACGATGATCGCCGTCGTCAGACCGTCGAGGACGTCGACCTCCGGCCGGGCCAGCGTCTCCATGAACCCCTGCACGAACGCGCTGTACGTCTCGTTGATCAGCCGCTGCGACTCGGCGGCGACCGTGTCGAACACCAGCGAGCTCTTGCCCGACCCCGAGACCCCGGTGAACACCGTCAGCCGGCGCTTCGGTATCTCGACGCTGACGTCTTTGAGGTTGTTCTCCCGGGCCCCGTGCACCCGGATCAGGTCGTGGCTGTCGGCGGCGTGCGTGACCATGTACGTCGTCTCCCCGTGCGCTGCGTGCGTGTCGTGCGAGCCGGGAGACCCTAACGCGGGCGGGCCTGCCGGTACCTGCTTTTCCGACGGCCGCCGCTATCCCTTGCGCGCCTGGTTGAAGCGGAGCATGTTGCCGGCCGGGTCGCGGAAGGCGCAGTCCCGGACGCCGTAGGGCTGGTCGATCGGCTCCTGGAGCACCTCGCCGCCGGCCGCCCGGACGCGTTCGAACGTCGCGTCCACGTCGTCGGTGGCGAAGATGACGCCCCGCAGCATCCCCTTGGCCAGCAGCTCCGCCATCGCCTTGCGGTCGGCCTCGGGGGCCATCGGGTCGGCCAGCGGCGGCTCCAGCACGATCTCGACGTCGGGCTGGCCGGGCGGGGCGACGGTCACCCAGCGCATCCCCTCGAAGGCGACGTCGTTGCGGACCTGGAAGCCGAGGACGTCCCGGTAGAAGGCGAGCGCCTTGTCGTGGTCGTCGACGGCGATGAAGCACTGGGCGATTCTGATGTCCATGCCGACGACGCTACGAGCCGGCGGCGCCTCACGCTTCTCGATTCCTGACCGGTCTGGTCCGCACCTTCGCCACACACGCCGGAATCGGCGCTCCCGGCTCGTGGTCCCGCGCCTTGTACGCACTCGGCGACTCGCCCACCAGCTCGGTGAACCGCGTGCTGAACGACCCCAGCGACGTGCACCCCACCGCGAAGCACACGTCCGTCACGCTCAGGTCCCCCCGCCGCAGCAGCGCCTTGGCCCGCTCCACCCGCCGGGTCATCAGGTAGCTGTACGGCGTCTCCCCGTACGCCGCCCGGAAACTCCGCGAGAAGTGCCCGGCCGACATCATGGCGACCCGCGCCAGCGCCGGGACGTCCAGCGGCTCCGCGTAGTCGCGGTCCATGACGTCCCGGGCACGGCGCAGCCGCTTCAGGTCCTCCAGATCCACCGGGTTCCTGTCTTCCAGGTTCACGAGCCTTCGGATGACACGGTAGCGGTCCCGTCATCAGGAGATCAGCCCGCCGTCCACGACCAGTGACTCACCGGTAATGAAGCCGCTCCGTTCTTCGGCGAGGTACAGGACAGCGGAAGCGATGTCTCGGGGAGCGGCGAGACGGCCGACCGGGATTACGTCGGCAATCTGCTGTTTGTACTCATCCTCTGTGATCTCACCGGACGCAGCGAAACGTTGCGCGAGGTCGTCGATGATCCGCGAATCCACTGCGGAAGGATCCACCTGATTGACAGTGATTCCGTGGGCGGCCAGATCCTTCGCGGCGGAACGCGTCATCCCCAGGAGAGCATGCTTAGAAATATTGTAGGAAGAGTTTTTCCCGACTCCACGGTGAGCGTAGATGGAGCCAATATTGATGATACGTCCCCACCCTCGATCTTTCATACCGGGAATGACCGCTCGCATGAGCTTGAACGGTGCCATCAAGTTTACTGCCAGAGTCTCGTACATTTCCTCGTCGCTGACTTCCTCGATCGAAGTCTTGGTCAGTAGAATTCCTGCACTGTTCACTAGGATGTCGATTTCGTCAAGGTTTACCCGGCCGTTGGAAGACGCCTCGAAGCGTTGACTCAATTCCATGCGCACGGCCTTGGCTCCAGTTTCCTCCGTCAATTTCTCGGCACTTTCTTGAGCGGATCGGAACTGGAACACGACTTCGATGTCGACCTCTCGCAATGCGCGTACGACCGCAGCGCCGATGGACCCTGTGCCACCGGTGACGAAAGCCTTTTTAGTCATTTCCTGTCCTCTCGTTTTTCTTTGCGGAAAGCGGGCTGAAGTTCGGGACTCAGCGCCCACGCCGAGACGTTCTCGATAATGTGCGTCTCAATCCCTGAGAAATGGTGATCTCCTTCGGGAACCCGAAGAAAGTCACACCGGCGGAACATGCGCTTCAGATGCTGTTCCGTAGCTAGCGGAGAGCGAGTGATGTAGGGATCGCGTCCACCTAGATACACAAATCCGTGCTCGAATCGGTGATGCTGTTGCCAAACGCCAGCTACGTCGAGTATGTCCAGCGCCTCCGAACGTAATAGGTTAAGCAACGCCGGCCTGGTGATGGGAATAGGGTAGCTCACATCGGCTACATGTACTCCGTATTGATCCGCGGCCACCAGGTCAGTCCATTCGGGTTCCATTTCCGGGCGAGGCGGTAGTGATTCGAGGGAGTTCGCTTGCTCCTCGGCACTCTGGCCGACGTACGACGTCTGTACGTCACGACTGCTGCTGGGGGACAGGAGGACGAGAGGAATGTGGGGACTGCGTTGGTTCGCGTAATGCAGGACTTTCTCACACCCGAAGCTGTGTCCCTGCATGATGACGCACTCGCTGTGTTCCTTCGCCAGCCGGTACATGAGGTCGAGATCGAGCAGGCAGTCGTCGAACCGCTCAAGGCTGCCACCCAGGTACTCGATATGGTCGCCGACCAGTGTGTCCGCCAGGCAGTCACGGCCGCGCGTGTTCATCGCGAGAAATCCGATTCCGAGTTGAGCGCACTCCCGGATGAAAACTCGGATAAAATAGTTCTGGTAGAAATTGCCGCACTTCCCGTGAATGTGTACGAGCGTCGGAAAACCATGATCGAGTGGTGGCACCAGGACACCGTGCAACTCCACGCCATCCTTGGTTCTTCCTGCGACCAATTCCACCGTGGTGCTCCCCCTCCTGTGGGTGGATCAGATCTGCTCTCGCTTTTCTCACGCGGGCGGATCAACCACCATCCTCTCCCGGTCCATCAGCGCCGGCGGGGGCTCGACGCCATGGGCGAGTTCGTGAACCGTCATAGGGCCTCCGGTGTAGTGGAGCGGGACATCACCGTGGCCCCAGGCTCGGTCAAAAGCAGAGGCGAACTTGGCGATGACCGAGGGATCGGTGGAGTAAAGACCTTGAGTATTGGCTGCGTTGTCCTCGGGGGAACGGTAGCAAAGGATGTCGCCCCACACGCCCATGTCTCCGAACTCGTGAATGCCGAAGTCGCGCAATATGGTTTTCCATGCCTCGTAGGAGAGGACCCGGTAGTCATGGTTTCGATTGCGCGAATGGAATTCAAAGATTCGAGTTGTCAAGGTGTCGGTGAGATCCGCAGGATCTCGGTACACGCAGAGTCGTCGTACCCTGACGTTCCCTTTGCAGCACATGGCGGAGATGCGCCTGTTGAAATCCTGTCCCTGAAGCGTGGTGACGAACGTGTCGCCGACATGGTGAACGAATCGCAGAATGTCGCGGTCTCTCTTCGCGATCATGGCCGTCGTGAATGACGAGGCTTTATAGGTGTACTCGTCGACAGGGAGGCTCTGGTCGGAAGCAGCGCGGAATATCGCCCGTTCCATTTCCTTGAGCGAATCGGTGAACAGTTGCGCGAAAAGGTTCTCCTGGTAGGGTGCCCGTTGGAGCAGCAGGTTGAAACTGGCTCGGAAGTTGGTCAGGTGGCTGTCGACCTCGTCCTCGATGCGAGCCGTTCGACTTTCACGTGCCGCGAAGCGGGCCAGAACAAAAATGTCCTGTCCGATGGAGGCCAGAGTCATAATGATGAAGAGCAACGCTCCGGTGACCATCTGCTCATAATTCGAGAGAAGCGGTCCGCCTTCGTCATTTTTGATCGTCACCCCCAAGATAATGGGGACCACGACGGAAGGAACGGCATACAAGGCCCACCGAAGTGCGATCTTCCCCAAATCTCCGGCTGTGTACAGGCTCGGCCTGGGCAACGTCGGCATCATCCTTCTCTCGAGGTCGATACAAAGAGCTCTATGCGTTGAAGGAAGGAGTCCGGGTCTTTTGCCGTGTGAATGTGCTCAATATGGAAGACGCTCCGGTAGTCTTTTTCCAGCCGGTGCCACGGCCGCCCGTAGTACCAGACCCCTGATGGTGGAACAACCTTCGACGAGGTGTCGAGAAGCCGGTTGAGCCGGGCGTGTCCAGAGAAAGAGCGCCGCAAGTCCTGGGTGATACGGGCAACGTTCACGATTTGATCTCTCTCGACGAGTTCGCTCGAGAAGAAGAAGTCGTTGGCGAATCGGTTGATCGACTCCAGGTTAATGAGAGCGTCGGCGTACTGTGCTTTCAGATGGGAGATCTTCTGATATCCATAACGGTTCGTGAGGACTTTCTCGATGAATAGCCCACGCCGGGTGAGTGACCGACGTACAGACTCGTAGAGGGCGGTACGCTCGGCGTAGGGAACGTTGCCGCTTACCAGATCTCCCAGTACCAGATCGAATCGGTTCACGAATCGCGGGATCACGTCCTGCCAGCGTCCGAAAAGCACTCGTTCCTCGGTATCGCGGTACACGCGATGGTCGGATATGTGCCGATGGAATGTCTTGCTGTGATCGATCACGAAGACGTTCGGGATGCCCAGTTCGCAGCACAGATCACGATACTCGGGCGTTGATCCCATGATCAGCGCTGAGTCCACGCGGAGGGAACGCACATACTCCCGCACGAAGGAAATTTCGCCTTTCGTGGGTCGGCCCGGCGGGAGCATGCTCCACCAGTCGATATGGAACTCCCACTTGTCCAGTTCGGCCCCTGCCATCAGGAACCGTTCAGGGTTTCGGCGATGTGCTTTGACAGAGTGGCGATGTCGGGCGAGTGCAACAGCCGACGACCGAAGCAAACGCCGGCGACGCCGACGCCCTGGCCACGACGGATCATGTGCACGGTCTCGTCGTCCGAACCGGGCGGCCCTCCCGCGAGGAGCACGGGTACCGGCCAGGCTGCCTCGACGACGCGTGCCATTCCGTCGGTGTCTCCCGGCCAAGGAGACTTGACCAGGTCTGCCCCCAGTTCGACGACGCATCGCGCGGCGTGAGCTTGCTTGGCACCGTCTGTCAGGGGAGCCCCTGAGTCGTCCCTGACGTAAGCGGCGGCCAGTACTGGGATGCCGATGGCATGGGCTTCGGTCACCGCGGCCGCCAGATTCCGTAACATCCTCCCCTCGTCCGCGTTGCCGAAGCTCACGTGCACAGCAATGGCGTCGGCGGAGCAGCGCACCGCCTCCGAGGCGTCGAAGATCAATGCCTTGGCTGTGACACCACCGAGTTCTGTCGAGGCGGTCACGTTGACAACGCGCGCGAGAGAAGAAGCGCAGGGAACGTAGTGCCGGATGAATCCGGGATAAGCCATCACCGCTGGGCAGCCGACTCGTTCAACGGTGTTGAGGAGGGCAGTATAACGTTCGGATTTCCATGTGGGACCGGATACCAAGCCGTCATCAAGGACAGTTATGAAGTAACGTCCTGAAGTGTGGCGCAAGCGGTTGAGGCGTACGTTGAGCCCGTATTCTGCTGTGGACAGTGTGTTGTTATGTGATGAATCATGGATCCGTGCCACCATTCTTCATCTCCGCTGTTCTTGCACCTGAAGATCAAATTCCGCGACAGGGCCACGGGAGCTATAAAATATTGGCGACCCGACGGACCGTCAAGAGTGACTTCAGGTCACGGTGTGTCAGTCCGGAACTGTACTGCGTGACGCATGGGAACCTGTAGTCGCCTCCGCACCACTGATCGATTGCCGTAGAACAGTTCCCTTTTGTGAAGGTGAGTGGACCGGCGGATCAGGTGTGTGATTTCTGTCCGGAGGAAGCGTGGGCCGGAGGAGGAGCGGGCCATCCAATACCTCGGCTTTCCCGCGTCGGCACAGAAGATGGAGCCGACAGCGTTTTCGCAGTCGGCTCGAAATCGCGCTGGAACGAGGGCCACGTCTCTCGCAGGGACGTGAGGGGAGGGCCCGGCGCGGGACCCTCCCCTCACGTCAGAAGCGACAGCGGCTTGCTCTGGTCGGTCGGCTTTACAGCACCGGCAGGTTCTTCCGCAGCTCGAACGCCGTGACCTCGCTGCGGTACTCCTCCCACTCCTGGCGCTTGTTGCGCAGGAAGAAGTCGAAGACGTGCTCGCCGAGGGTCTCGGCGACCAGGTCGCTGCGTTCCATCAGGGTCAGGGCCTCGCCCAGGTTCTGCGGGAGCGGCTCGATGCCCAGGGCGCGGCGCTCCGCGTCGGAGAGGGCCCAGACGTCGTCCTCGGCGCCCTGCGGGAGCTCGTAGCCCTCCTCGATGCCCTTGAGGCCGGCGGCGAGCAGGACGGCGTAGGTCAGGTACGGGTTGGCGCCGGAGTCGATGGAGCGGACCTCGACGCGGGCCGAGCCGGTCTTGCCGGGCTTGTACATGGGGACGCGGACCAGCGCGGAGCGGTTGTTGTGGCCCCAGCAGATGTACGACGGCGCCTCGCCGCCGGCGCCCGCGGTGCGCTCGGTGCCGCCCCAGATGCGCTTGTAGGAGTTGACCCACTGGTTGGTGACCGCGGAGATCTCGGCGGCGTGCCGCAGCAGGCCCGCGATGAAGGAGCGGCCCACCTTGGAGAGCTGGTACTCCGCGCCGGACTCGTAGAACGCGTTGCGGTCGCCCTCGAACAACGACAGGTGCGTGTGCATGCCGGAGCCCGGGTGCTCGGAGAACGGCTTCGGCATGAACGTCGCCTGCACGCCCTGCTCCAGCGCCACCTGCTTCATCACCAGGCGGAACGTCATGATGTTGTCGGCCGTCGAGAGCGCGTCAGCGTAGCGCAGGTCGATCTCCTGCTGGCCGGGGGCGCCCTCGTGGTGGGAGAACTCCACCGAGATGCCCATCGACTCCAGCATGGTGATCGCCTGGCGGCGGAAGTCCATGCCGATGTTCTGCGGGGTGTGGTCGAAGTAGCCGGAGTTGTCGGCCGGGGTCGGCACCGAGCCGTCGACCGGCTTGTTCTTCAGCAGGAAGAACTCGATCTCCGGGTGGGTGTAGAAGGTGAAGCCCGAGTCGGAGGCCCGGTTCAGGGCGCGCTTGAGCACGTAGCGCGGGTCGGCGAAGGACGGCGAGCCGTCCGGCATCAGGATGTCGCAGAACATCCGGGCGGTGCCGGGGGCCTCCGCGCGCCACGGCAGGACCTGGAAGGTCGACGGGTCCGGCTTGGCGATCATGTCGGACTCGTAGACCCGGGCGAAGCCCTCGATCGCCGAGCCGTCGAAGCCGATGCCCTCGTCGAAGGCCTGCTCCAGCTCGGCGGGGGCCACGGCGACGGACTTCAGGAAGCCCAGTACGTCCGTGAACCACAGGCGCACGAACCGGATGTCACGCTCCTCGAGCGTCCGGATCACGAACTCCTGCTGCTTGTCCATCTTGCGCTTCCCCATCCTTGCTGGTCAGGCCGCCTGTCTCCGGCACCGTATCCGGCGCCTTCCCTCGGTACCGCAGGAGGCGGTCGGGCACCTGAGCATCCCACCACAGCACCGTTTCGTACGCGTTGCCGACCTTGATCGGGCGGGCGGCCCGGGTCTGAACACCGTACGTAGGGTTCCTGCGTCGCTCCGGCGGATTCCATGCTCTCCCCGCAGGGTAGAGGCCACCTGTTCGATCGGGCCATTCCTGGGGCACCGGGCCGTTCCCGGGAGTCCGGGGCGCCCCCATAGTGTCGTTCTGACGATTACACTGGCCGGGTGCCTCAACTACGACTCGCCCTCAATCAGATCGACTCCACCGTCGGTGACCTCGCGTCGAACGCCGAGTCGATCCTGCGCTGGACCCGGCACTCCGCCGAGCAGGGCGCCCACCTCGCGGCGTTCCCGGAGATGGCGCTGACCGGCTACCCCGTCGAGGACCTCGCCCTGCGCTCCTCCTTCGTACGGGCCTCCCGCCAGGCCCTGCGCACGCTGGCCGCCCGGCTCGCCGAGGAAGGGCTCGGCGAGCTGCCGGTGGTCGTCGGCTACCTCGACCGCTGCCCGACCGCGCAGCCGAAGTACGGCCAGCCCGCCGGGGCGCCGCAGAACGCGGGCGCGGTCCTGCACCGCGGCGAGGTCGTGCTGACCTACGCCAAGCACCACCTGCCGAACTACGGCGTCTTCGACGAGTTCCGCTACTTCGTGCCCGGCGACACCATGCCGGTGCTGCGGGTGCGCGGCGTCGACGTCGCGCTGGCCATCTGCGAGGACCTCTGGCAGGACGGCGGACGGGTGCCGGCCGCCCGGTCGGCCGGGGCGGGACTGCTGCTGTCCGTCAACGCCTCGCCCTACGAGCGCGACAAGGACGACACCCGGCTGGAACTGGTGCGCAAGCGGGCCCAGGAGGCCGGCTGCACCACCGCCTACCTCGCGATGACGGGCGGCCAGGACGAACTGGTCTTCGACGGCGACTCGATCGTGGTCGCGGCGGACGGGGAGGTCCTCGCGCGGGCCCCCCAGTTCACCGAGGGGTGCCTCGTGCTCGACCTCGACCTGCCGGGCGCGCTGCCCCTGGCCGACGCGCCGGGCGGGATCGTCGACGACGGGCTGCGCATCGAGCGGGCCGTGATCTGCGAGGAGCCGGTGGCGCCGTACGAGGCGACCGCGACGGGCGGGCACGCGGACCGGCTCGACGACGACGAGGAGGTCTACTCGGCGCTCGTCACCGGGCTGCGGGCGTACGTCACCAAGAACGGGTTCCGGTCGGTGCTGGTCGGGCTCTCCGGCGGCATCGACTCGGCGCTGGTCGCCGCGATCGCGTGTGACGCGGTGGGCGCGGAGAACGTCCACGGCGTCTCCATGCCGTCGAAGTACTCCTCCGACCACTCCAAGGACGACGCGGCGGAGCTGGCGCGGCGCACCGGCCTCACCTTCCGGACCGTGCCCATCGAGCCGATGTTCGACGCGTACATGGGGGCGCTGGGACTGACCGGGCTGGCCGAGGAGAACCTCCAGTCCCGGCTGCGCGGCACCCTGCTGATGGCGCTCTCCAACCAGGAGGGCCACCTCGTGCTGGCCCCCGGCAACAAGTCGGAGCTGGCGGTCGGCTACTCGACGCTGTACGGCGACTCGGTGGGCGCCTACGGGCCGATCAAGGACGTGTACAAGACGTCCGTCTTCCGGCTGGCCGAGTGGCGCAACCGGGCGGCGCGGGAGCGCGGGCAGACCCCGCCGATCCCGGAGAACTCGATCACCAAGCCGCCCAGCGCCGAACTGCGGCCGGGACAGGTCGACACGGACTCCCTGCCGGACTACCCGGTGCTCGACGCCATCCTGGAGCTGTACGTCGACCGGGACCGGGGCGCGGACGAGATCGTCGCCGCCGGGTACGACCGGGAACTGGTGACGAGGACGCTGCGCATGGTCGACACCGCCGAGTACAAGCGGCGCCAGTACCCGCCGGGCACGAAGATCTCCCCGAAGGGCTTCGGCAAGGACCGCCGGCTGCCGGTCACCAACGGGTGGCGGGAGGGGACGGCCTGACGTCCGGGGCGTACCGGTGCGGCTCCCTTCGGACGGCTCCCGCCCGACCAAGCGGACGGCCGCGCCGGCCGCCACCCCGTCGGCGAGGTGTCCGGTTAGGCTCTGGCCAGGACGACCTTGATCCGACAGGAGGCCGGGGATGACGGCGCCGGGGCGCAGGAGCAGCACCTTCACACGACTGCTGCGGCACGGCTTCACGGACGCCTCGGCCGCCGAGCGGCTGCTGGACAGCGTGGAGCTGACGCCGGTCCGCAACGACCCGGTGCTCCTCGACGCCCTCGGCGCCACCGCCGACCCCGACCTCGCGCTGCACGGCCTGGTCCGGCTCCTGGAGGCCCAGCCCGAGCCCGCCGCGCGCCGCGAGCTGCTGGGCACGCTCACCGCGTCCAAGCCGCTGCGCGACCGGCTGCTCGGTGTGCTGGGCGCCTCCGAGGCGCTCGGCGACCACCTCGTCCGGCACACCGGGGACTGGCGGGCGCTGGTCACGTACGAACCGCGTGACCTGCACCCGGGATTGGCGGAGTTCGAGCAGTGCCTGGGCGGGGCCGACGACCCGGTCTCGCTGCGGGTCGCCTACCGGCGCTGCCTGCTGTCGCTGGCCGCCCGTGACGTGTGCGGCACCATCGACGTCGCCGAGACCGCCGCCGAACTGGCCGACCTCGCCACCGCCACGCTGCGCGCCGCGCTGCGGATCGCGGCGGACGCCGCGCCCGAGGACGCCGCGCTGTGCCGGCTCGCGGTGATCGCGATGGGCAAGTGCGGGGGCCACGAGCTGAACTACGTGTCCGACGTCGACGTCATCTTCGTGGGCGAGCCGGCGGAGGGGGCCGACGAGACGGCGGCGGTACGGGCCGCGACCCGGCTCGCGTCCCACCTGATGCGGATCTGCTCGGAGACCACGGTGGAGGGCTCCATCTGGCCCGTCGACGCCAACCTGCGGCCCGAGGGGCGCAACGGGCCGCTGGTGCGCACGCTCAGCAGTCACGTCGCGTACTACCAGCGGTGGGCCAAGACCTGGGAGTTCCAGGCGCTGCTCAAGGCCCGGCCGGTGGCCGGCGACCTCGCACTGGGGGAGGAGTACGTCGCCGCGCTCCAGCCGCTGGTGTGGCAGGCCGCCGAGCGGGAGAACTTCGTCGCCGACGTGCAGCGGATGCGGCGCCGGGTGGTCGAGAACATCCCCGCCGCCGAGGTCGACCGGCAGATCAAACTGGGTCCGGGCGGGCTGCGGGACGTCGAGTTCGCGGTGCAGCTGCTGCAACTGGTGCACGGACGGGCCGACGCGTCGCTGCGCAGCGGTACGACGCTGGACGCGCTGAGGGCGCTGGCGGCGGGCGGGTACGTGGGGCGGGTGGACGCGGCCCAGCTGGACGAGGCGTACCGGTTCCTGCGCGGCATGGAGCACCGGATCCAGCTGCACCGGCTGCGGCGGACGCACCTCGTGCCCGAGGACGAGGCCGACCTGCGGCGCATCGGACGGTCGCTGGGGCTGCGCACCGACCCGGTCGCCACGCTGCTGCGGGAGTGGCGGCGGCACGCGGCGGTGGTGCGGCGGCTGCACGAGAAGCTGTTCTACCGGCCGCTGCTCGACGCGGTGGCCGCGCTGGCGCCGGGGGAGGCGCGGCTGAGCGCCGAGGCGGCGCGCGAGCGGCTGGTCGCCCTCGGGTACGCCGACCCGGCGGCGGCCCTGCGGCACCTGGAGGCGCTGGCGTCCGGGGTGACGCGCAAGGCGGCGATCCAGCGGACGCTGCTGCCGGTGCTGCTGGGGTGGTTCGCGGACTCGGCGGACCCGGACACCGGGCTGCTCAACTTCCGCAAGGTGTCGGACGCGCTCGGGAACACGCCCTGGTACCTGCGGCTGCTGCGGGACGAGGGCGCGGCGGCGGAGAACCTCGCGCGGGTGCTGTCCGCCGGACGGCTCGCCCCCGACCTGCTGATGCGGGCGCCCGAGGCGGTGGCGCTGCTCGGCGACGGGAACGGCGGGAGCGGTGGGCACGGCAGGGGGCTCGCTCCGCGCGGGCGGGAGCAGCTGGAGGCGGAGATCCTCGCGGCGGTCGGGCGCGCGGAGGGGGCCGTGCAGGGGGTGACGGCGGCGCGCGGGGTACGGCGGCGGGAGCTGTTCCGCACGGCTGCGGCGGACATCGTGGCGTCGTACGGGACCGAGGCGCAGCCCGCCGTGGGCGATCCCGGGGCGCTGGTGGACCGGGTGGGCGCGGCGGTGTCGGACCTGACGGCGGCGACGCTGGCGGGGACGCTGCGGGCGGTGGTGAGGGAAGGGTGGGGCGATGAGCTGCCGACCCGGTTCGCGATCATCGGGATGGGGCGGTTCGGGGGGCACGAGCTGGGCTACGGCTCGGACGCGGACGTGCTGTTCGTGCACGAGCCGAGGGACGGGGTCGGGGAGCGGGAGGCGGGGGAGGCCGCGAACCGGGTCGTGGCGGAGCTGCGGCGGCTGTTGCAGGTGCCGAGCGCGGACCCGCCGCTGGTCGTGGACGCGGACCTGCGGCCGGAGGGCAAGTCGGGCCCCTTGGTGCGGACACTGAAGTCCTACGAGGCGTACTACCGGCGCTGGTCGCTGGTGTGGGAGTCGCACGCGCTGCTGCGGGCCGAGGTGGTGGCGGGCGACGCGGACCTGGGGCGGCGCTTCCTGGACCTGGTCGATCCGCTGCGGTACCCGGCGCGGGGGCTGGACGAGGACGCGGTGCGGGAGATCCGGCGGCTGAAGGCGCGCATGGAGTCGGAGCGGCTGCCGCGCGGGGCGGACCCGAAGCTGCACGTCAAGCTGGGGCCGGGCGGGCTGTCGGACGTGGAGTGGACCGTGCAGCTGGCGCAGTTGCGGCACGGGCACGAGGTGGCGGGGCTGCGGACGACGCGGACGCGGGCGGCGCTGGCCGCCGCGCGCGAGGCGGGGCTGGTGGGGGAGGAGGAGGCGCGGATCCTCGACGAGGCGTGGGTGCTGGCGACGCGGGTGCGCAACGCGGTGATGCTGGTGCGGGGCAGGGCAGGGGACACGTTCCCGAGCGGCAGCCGGGAACTGGCGGCGGTGGGGCGGTACCTGGGGTACGGGGACGGTCACGTCGGGGACATGCTGGACGCGTACCGGCGGACCGCGCGGCGGGCTCGGGGGGTCGTGGAGGCGCTGTTCTACGGGGGGTGACGCCGGAGGCCGTGGGCGGGCCGGGGCCCTCGGACCGCGGGCGGCGGTGCCTCCCCCACGCCCGAACGGCCTGGGAGGCGCTCCCACGGACGACGGGGGAGGGCGGACGCGGACGGCACCCCGTCGGCGCCGGGCCCGCGCGGCCCGCCTGGCCCCGGGCTGGTCGGCGGCGTCCGGTGTGCGCCGAGCCCGCCGGCCCCGGCTCGGCCGACGGCGCCCGGTCAGCCCTGAGCCCATCCGGCTCCGGCTCGCCCGCCCCGGCCCGGCTGACGGCGCCCGGTCAGCCCTGAGCCCATCCGGCTCCGGCTCGCCCGCCCCGGCCCGGCTGACGGCGCCCGGTCAGCCCTGAGCCCACCCGGCTCCGGCTCGCCCGCCCCGGCTCGGCTGACGGCGCCCGGTCAGCCCCGAGCCCGCCGGGCCCCGGTCCGGCCGACGGCGCCCCGTCAGTCCCGAGCCCGCCCCGTCCCCGTACCGTCCCCGTCACCGCCGCGCGGCCCCGGTACCCGCGGCAGCGCGTACGGCACTCTCCCGTACCACGCGGCGGCGACCCCGTACCCGAAGCACAGGCACAGCAGCCCGCCCACCGCGTCCAGCCAGAAGTGGTTGGCCGTCGCGACGATGACGACCAGCGTCGCCGCCGGGTACAGCAGTCCCAGCACCCGCACCCACGGCACGGACGCCAGCGCGAAGACCGTCAGCCCGCACCACAGCGACCACCCGATGTGCATCGACGGCATCGCGGCGTACTGGTTGGACATGCTCTTCAGGTCGCCGGAGGCCATCGACCCCCAGGTCTCGTGGACCATGACCGTGTCTATGAAGCCGCCGCCGTTCATCAGCCGGGGCGGGGCGAGCGGATACAGGTAGTAACCGGCCAGCGCGACCCCCGTCGTCGCGAACAGGACGAGCCGTGTCGCCGCGTAGCGGCCGGGATGGCTGCGGAAGAGCCACACCAGGACGGCGAGGGTGACCACAAAGTGCAGGGTCGCGTAGTAGTAGTTCATGCCGACGATCAGCCAAGTCACCGAGTTCACGGCATGGTTGAACGACTGTTCCACGGCGATGCCGAGTTGGTGTTCCAGCCGCCAGATCCAGTCGGCGTTGCGCAGCGCCTGACCGCGTTGCTCGGGCACCGCGTTGCGCACGAGCGAGTACAGCCAGTAACTGACCGCGATCAGGAGGATCTCGAACCACAGGCGGGGCCGGCGCGGGGTGCGCAGACGGTCCCGCAGGGGCCGCCGGGGCGCGGCCGTGACCTGCTGCGGAACAGCCTCTATACGGCTTTCCGTCGTCGTCACGGTCGTGTCACCCATAGGCACAGAGTCTGCCAGAAAAGCTTTCCGCGACCGATCATCCCCCCGTCGGGTTCTGGACGCACGTTCTACACCGGGCGGAGGGCGTCCGCTCCGCCCTGAGGAGGACTCAGCCGCGCCGGCGCCCCTGGGGGGCCGAGGCCGTCGAGCCGCGGACCACCAGTTCCGGCATGAACACGAACTCGCTGTGCGGGGCCGGGGTCCCGCCGATCTCCTCCAGCAGGGTGCGTACGGCGGCCTGCCCCATCGCCGGGACCGGTTTGCGGACCGTGGTCAGGGGCGGGTCGGTGAAGGCGATCAGCGGGGAGTCGTCGAAGCCGACCACCGAGACGTCCCGCGGGACCTCCAGCCCGCGCTGCCGTGCCGCGCGTATCGCGCCGAGCGCCATCATGTCGCTGGCGCAGACCACCGCCGTGCAGTCCCGGTCGATCAGGGCCGAGGCGGCCGCCTGGCCGCCCTCCAGGGTGTAGAGGGAGTGCTGGATCAGTTCTGTCTCGATCTGGTCGGCGGCGAGGCCCAGCAGGTCCTGTACGGCGCGGACGAAGCCTTCCGTCTTGCGCTGGACCGGCACGAAGCGCTTGGGACCCAGGGCCAGGCCGACGCGGGTGTGGCCGAGGGAGACCAGGTGCGTGACGGCCAGGTTCATCGCCGCGCGGTCGTCGGGGGAGATGAACGGGGCCTGGACCTTGGGGGAGAAGCCGTCGACCAGGACGAAGGGGACGCCCCGCGCGCGCAGCCGCTCGTAGCGCTGCATGTCGGCGTTGGTGTCGGCGTGCAGGCCGGAGACGTAGATGATGCCGGCCACCCCGCGGTCGACCAGCATCTCCGTCAGCTCGTCCTCCGTGGAGCCGCCGGGGGTCTGGGTGGCCAGGACCGGGGTGTACCCCTGCCGGGTCAGCGCCTGGCCGATGACCTGGGCGAGGGCCGGGAAGATGGGGTTCTCCAGCTCCGGGGTGATCAGGCCCACCAGGCCCTCGCTGCGCTGGCGCAGGCGTACCGGGCGCTCGTAGCCCAGGACGTCCAGGGCGGCCAGTACGGACTGGCGGGTGGTGGCGGCGACGCCCGGCTTGCCGTTGAGGACGCGGCTGACGGTCGCTTCGCTCACCCCCGCCTGGGCGGCGATGTCGGCAAGCCGTGTGGTCACAGGGGTGGACTGTACCGGGCGGTGCGCCGCTTGCCCACCGATCGGCCGCCGTGGGCGACTTGTCGGACGCCCCCGCGCGGGCTGCTGCGTCATCGCGCTCCCTCAAGAAATTGACGGCAAGAACTTGCAGAGTCTTGCACAGCCGGCTCCGGAGCGGTCGACCCCCATAAACAAGCGTCTCACGGCGGTCGCTGACTGGTCACGCCCGGATAACGTCGGCGACGCCTTGCACTTTTTTTCTGCAAGGTCTTTCGGAACGCTTTCATCGCTGTTACGTTCACGTCGCCCGGCGGCGGCAGCAACGGCGCAGTCGGCAAGTCGACAGGAGCGGCGGACGGGACCCCTCCTGCACTCACGGGCTTTCACCCTCAAGGAGAACTCATGCGGCGTGGCATAGCGGCCACCGCGCTGGTGGCGTCCTTCGCCCTCGCGGCGACGGCCTGCGGCGGGAGCGACAGCGGCGACTCGGCCGACGGCCCGGTGACCATCACCTACTGGGACACCTCCAACGCGACCAACGAGGCGCCGACGTACAAGGCCCTGGTCAAGGAGTTCGAGGCCGCCAACGAGGACATCAAGGTCAACTTCGTCAACGTCCCCTTCGACCAGGCGCAGAACAAGTTCGACACCGCCGCCGGCGCCTCGGGCGCCCCGGACGTGCTGCGCACGGACGTCGGCTGGACCGCCGCCTTCGCCAAGAAGGGCTTCTTCCTGCCGCTGGACGGCACCGAGGCCCTCGCCGAACAGGACGCGTTCCAGAGCAATCTGATCGAGCAGGCCACGTACGAGGGCAAGGTGTACGGCGTCCCGCTGGTCACCGACACGCTCGCGCTGGTCTACAACAAGGCCCTGTTCGAGAAGGCCGGCGTCGACGTGCCGAAGACCTGGGACGACCTGAAGAAGGCCGCCGCCACCATCAAGGAGAAGACCGGCGTCGACGGGTACCAGGGCTCCACCGCCGGGTACTACGGCCAGCCGTTCCTCTTCGGCGAGGGCACCGACCTCGTCGACACCGAGGCCAAGAAGATCACCGTCACCTCCGCCGCGGCGAAGAAGGCGTACCAGACCTGGCTGGGCCTGTTCGACGGCAAGGGCCTGGGCAAGGCCGACGTCACCGCCGACGCCTACGCCCACAAGCAGGACGCCTTCGTCAACGGCGAGGTCGCCGCGATCATCGAGGGCCCCTGGGAGATCACCAACTTCTACAAGGGCTCCGCCTTCAAGGACAAGGAGAACCTGGGGATCGCGACCGTCCCGGCCGGCTCCACGGGCGAGGCGGGGGCTCCCACCGGCGGCCACAACCTCTCCGTGTACGCCGGTTCGGACGAGGCGCACCAGAAGGCCGCGCTGAAGTTCGTGAACTTCATGACCTCCGCCAAGGCGCAGGAGACCACCGCGCTGAAGAACTCCACGCTGCCCACCCGGGACGACGCGTACACGGAGAAGGTGAAGGCCGACCCGGGCATCACCGGCTACCAGACCGTCCTCTCCAGCGCCCGGCCGCGCCCGGCACTGCCCGAGTACAGCTCCCTGCTGACCCCGCTCGACGACGAACTGCCCCTGATCGCCAGCGGCAAGAAGTCCCTGGACGACGGGCTGGGCGACATCGAGACGGCGTTCACCAAGCTGGTGCCCGACTTCAGCAAGTGAGCCGGCCCCGGTGGCCGCCGGAGTCCCGCCCCGGGGGGAGCGGGGCCCGGCGGCCACCGGCCCGAGCCCCAGATCTTGATCCGCAGGATTCCGAGAAGGTCGTCGAACCATGACAGTCGCCATCGACCGCGCCACCGGCAAGCGCCGCGGTGACCGCACGCCGCGGCCCGGGCTGGGCACGCGTCTGAAGCACGGGTACCGCAGACACTGGTACGCCTACGCCATGATCGCCCCGGTCGTGATCGTCCTCGGCGTCCTGGTGCTCTACCCGCTCGCCTACGGCTTCTACCTCACCCTCACCGACGCCAACAGCCTCAACTCCGCGCGCACCATCGGCGTCAACGAGATCGAGGCGACGTACGAGTTCGTCGGGCTCGACAACTACGCCGACATCCTGTGGGGCGAGACGGCCTACGACCGCTTCTGGTCGCACTTCGTCTGGACGGTGGTGTGGACCGCCGCCTGCGTCACCCTGCACTACTGCGTCGGCCTGGGCCTGGCCCTGCTGCTCAACCAGAAGGACCTGCGCGGGCGCACCCTCTACCGGCTGATCCTGGTCCTGCCGTGGGCCGTGCCGACCTTCGTCACCGTCTTCGGCTGGCGGTTCATGCTCGCCGACTCCGGCATCGTCAACTCCGCCCTGGAGTCCCTGCGCCTGCCGACGCCGCTGTGGCTGGAGGACACCTTCTGGCAGCGGTTCGCCGCGATCATGGTCAACACCTGGTGCGGGGTGCCGTTCATGATGGTCTCGCTGCTCGGCGGGCTCCAGTCGATCGACTCCTCGCTGTACGAGGCCGCCGAGATGGACGGCGCGAACGCCTGGCAGCGCTTCCGGCACGTGACGCTGCCCGGACTCAGGTCGGTCAGCTCCACCGTCGTCCTGCTGGGCGTCATCTGGACCTTCAACCAGTTCGCCATCATCTTCCTGCTCTTCGGCAACACCGCGCCGGACGCGCAGATCCTGGTCACCTGGGCCTACCAGCTCGGGTTCGGACAGCAGCCGCGCGAGTTCGCGCAGTCCGCCGCCTACGGCATCCTGCTGCTGGCCGTCCTGATCGTCTTCACCTCCTTCTACCGCCGCTGGCTGAACCGCGATGAGCAGCAGCTCGCGATCTGAGGCACCCACCATGACCACCACCACCGTCCCCACCCCGGCGACCGGTCCGGCAGAGCGGGCCGACGCCCCCCGCGGCGCGGTGCGGCGCGGCCGGCGTGGCACGGGCAGCGCCCTCGCCTCGCACGCCGTCCTGATCACCGCCTCCCTGATCGCCCTCTTCCCCGTCGCCTGGCTGCTCTTCCTCTCCCTCGGCCCGGACAAGGACGACTACCTGCACCCCGGCGAGATCTGGGGGAAGATGACGTTCGACAACTACGCGTTCGTCCTCCAGCACACCAACTTCTGGGAATGGCTCAAGAGTTCGCTGATCGTCTCGCTCGGCACCACGGTCATCGGCGTCCTGGTCGCCGCGACGACCGGGTACGCGGTCTCCCGGATGCGCTTCCCCGGGTACCGCAAGCTGATGTGGGTGCTGCTGCTGACGCAGATGTTCCCCATCGCCGTACTCATCGTGCCGATGTACCAGATCCTCTCCGAGCTGCGGCTGATCGACAGCTACCTGGGCCTGGTGCTCGTCTACTGCTCGACCGCGGTGCCGTACTGCGCCTGGCTGCTCAAGGGGTACTTCGACACCATCCCGTTCGAGATCGACGAGGCGGGCCGCGTCGACGGGCTGTCGCCGTTCGGCACGTTCTTCCGGCTGATCCTGCCGCTGGCCCGGCCGGGCCTGGCGGTGGCCGGCTTCTACAGCTTCATCACGGCGTTCGGCGAGGTCGCCTTCGCCTCCACGTTCATGCTGTCCGACACCAAGTACACCTTCGCCGTCGGACTGCAGAGCTTCGTCAGCGAGCACGACGCCCAGCGCAACCTGATGGCCGCCACCGCCGTGCTGATCGCGATACCGGTGTCGGCCTTCTTCTACCTCGTGCAGAAGAACCTGGTGACCGGCCTCACGGCGGGCGGCACGAAGGGCTGAGTCCCTCCCTCGTACGGGTGGCGGTCGCGGTGTGTCCGTCCGACCCCGCAGCACCCGCGACCGCCTCCCTTTCGCCCACGCTCCCCTGTACCCGTTACGCAGCAAGGACGACATGAGCCAGCAGCACTCCGCAGCCCAGGCCCCCACCCCCCGGACCGCATCGGCCGTCGCCACCGCCACCCGGCACCGCGACTGGTGGCGGGACGCGGTGATCTACCAGGTGTACCCGCGCAGCTTCGCCGACAGCGACGGCGACGGCATGGGCGACCTGGAAGGCGTCCGCACCCGTCTGCCCTACCTCCGCGACCTCGGCGTGGACGCGGTGTGGCTCAGCCCCTTCTACGCCTCGCCGCAGGCCGACGCCGGCTACGACGTGGCCGACTACCGGGCCGTCGACCCGATGTTCGGCACCCTCCTGGACGCCGACGCGCTGATCCGCGACGCCCACGAACTGGGCCTGCGCGTCATCGTCGACCTGGTCCCCAACCACTCCTCCGACCAGCACGAGTGGTTCAAGCGCGCCCTGGCGGAAGGCCCCGGCTCCCCGTGCCGCGACCGCTACCACTTCCGCCCCGGCAAGGGGGAGAACGGCGAACTGCCGCCCAACGACTGGGAGTCCATCTTCGGCGGCCCGGCGTGGACGCGGGTCACGGAACCCGACGGCACCCCCGGCGAGTGGTACCTCCACCTCTTCGCCCCCGAGCAGCCCGACTTCAACTGGGAGCACCCGGCGGTCGGCGACGAGTTCCGCTCGATCCTGCGCTTCTGGCTCGACATGGGCGTCGACGGCTTCCGCATCGACGTCGCCCACGGCCTGGTCAAGGCGGCGGGCCTGCCCGACCTCGGGGACCACGACCAGCTGAAGCTGCTGGGCAACGACGTCATGCCGTTCTTCGACCAGGACGGCGTCCACGACATCTACCGCCAGTGGCGGCGCATCCTCGACGAGTACAGCGGGGAGCGGATCTTCGTCGCGGAAGCCTGGACCCCGACCGTCGAGCGCACCGCGCACTACGTCCGCCCCGACGAGCTGCACCAGGCGTTCAACTTCCAGTACCTGAGCACCCACTGGGACGCGGAAGAGCTGCGCGGCGTCATCGACCGCACCCTGGACGCGATGCGCCCGGTCGGCGCCCCCTCCACCTGGGTCCTGTCCAACCACGACGTCACCCGCCACACCACCCGCTTCGCCAACCCGGCGGGCCTGGGCACCCAGATCCGCCTGCCCGGCGACCGCGCACTGGGCCTGCGCCGCGCCCGCGCGGCCACCCTCCTGATGCTGGCCCTCCCCGGCTCGGCCTACGTCTACCAGGGCGAGGAACTCGGCCTCCCCGACGTCACCGACCTCCCCGACGAGGTCCGCCAGGACCCCGCCTACTTCCGCGGCGCCGGCCAGGACGGCTTCCGCGACGGCTGCCGGGTGCCGATCCCGTGGACCCGCGCCGGATCGTCGTACGGCTTCGGCACCGGCGGCAGCTGGCTGCCGCAGCCCGAGGGCTGGGGCGAGCTGAGCGTCGAGGCGCAGACCGGCGTCGCCGGCTCCACCCTGGAGCTGTACCGCACGGCCCTGTCCGTCCGCCGCGACCATCCCGACCTGGGTGCGGGCGACGCGGTGCAGTGGCTGCGGGCCCCGGAGGGCGTCCTCGCCTTCCGGCGCGGCGAGTTCGTGTGCGTCGCCAACACGACCGGCGAGTCGGTGACGGTGCCGGCGCACGGGCGCGTGCTGCTCTCCAGCGACGAGGTGACCGAGGCCGACGGCGAGGCGAAGGTGCCGGCGGACACGACGGTGTGGTGGACGACGGCCTGATCACCGGCCCTGCCCGAGGGCCCGCCGCTTCCGGTAACCTCGCCCGGAAGCGGCGGGCCGGCCGTCCGTCGCTCGCAGAGCGGCCATGAACCGTCGCCGCATGCGGTCTCCGACCCGGGGCAGCACCTCCTGGGGCGCGATGGAAACGACCTCGGGGAGTTCCTCCTCCCAGGGGCCGCGTGAAGCCCGCCCCGTCCACCACCAGGAGCCGGAGAACGGACACGTGACAGCCCAGATCTCGAAGAAGTGGTGAGCCGACCGCTGCGCGTCGCCGCCGTCGGCGCAGTCCTGTGGACCCTGACCGGCTGCGGCGGCGACCGCGGGCCGTGTGAACTGCTCGACCTCATCCCCCAGGTCGCCGTCACCTGGCAGGCCGGCGCGCTGCCCTACGACGAGGACTCCGCCTATCGGCTGTGTGCGGCCGACCACTGCGGAAGCGGTGTGCCGCGCCGCTACGGTGACCAGTTTCTGGTCAACTTGCTCCTGCCGGACAGCTACGACGAACCACGAGCTCACGTTCGCCTCGAACTGTCCGGCGGAACGGACGCGACCGCTTTGAAGGCGTCCCGCACCATCACCCTGCGGCGGATCGAGGAGGGCTTCGACCAGGCCCTGACCGGAGAACTCCGGCTGACCGTCGGGGCAGAATTGGAGGAACGGACCTGAATCGAGCCGGACGGGGGGCAGCACATCCCCGCCCAGAACCGCCCCCGCCCGGGCACCCCCTTCAACCCTGGCGCGGGACACTAGTGACCGGGCAGGGGACCGCTTCTGCGGTTCAGCTCGCGCACCCTGGCCGTCAGCTCGTTCGTGCGGCTCTCGCGCAGGACCGCCGCCATCTTCCGCGCGGTACCCGGGTTGCAGCGCCCGAGATCCACCAGGGGCGGCAGGTACTCGCTGGCCAGCGAGACGGTGTCCAGCCCCAGCGACGGCAGCAGCACACCGACGTCGGCCAGCGCGCGAGCCAGCTCGTCCTTGGCCGCCTCGGCGTCCCGGATGCGTGCTGTGCGGCTTTCCTGTTCCATGCGGGCGGTGCCCCTTCTGTGCGGTGGTCGTGCTTTTCGGCATCAAGCATCGGTGCGTGACGCTACGCTCACCAGGCGTAACGGTTTTCGTGGCACCGGATCGAAAACGGGGGACGCCCATGCCCGCGCCGAAGGATCTCGACCCGTCCACGTCGCTGGCGGCGCTGTACGGCAAGAAGCTGCGCAAGCTGCGCTTGCAGGCCGGGCTCACGCAACGGCGGCTCGGGGCGCTCATCCCCATCGCGCACAGCCGGATCGCCCAGTACGAGCTGGGCAACGAGATCCCGTCCGAGAAGGTCAACGCCAAGCTGGACGTGATCCTCAGGGCCGACGGTGACCTGGTCGACCTGTGGGACCACATCAGGCGGACGCCGATCCCGGACTGGGCGCGGAAGTACGTGGAGTACGAGGCCAAGGCGAACGCCATGCACAAGTACATGGCGCACAGCGTCCCGGGACTGCTCCAGACCGAGAGGTACGCGCGCGAGGTACTGCGACTGGGGCAGCCCTGGTGCACGGCGGAGGAGATCGAGGAGAGCGTCGCGGCCCGGCTCGGTCGGCAGACGTTGCTCCGCAGGTCACGGCCGCCGCTGCTGTGGGTGGTGCTGGACGAGTCGGTGATCCGACGGCCGGTGGGAGGGCCGGTGGTGATGAGGGAGCAGTTGGCCGTCGTGCTGGAGGCCGCCGCGACACCCAACATCGAGGTGCAGTTGCTTCCGTTCGCCGCCGGGGCGCACTCGGCCTTGGGAGGTTCGCTCACCCTTCTGTCCTTCGCGTCCGCACCGGACGTCGCCTACTTGGAAGGGGACCACTCGGGCGAATTGGTGGAGGACCGGACCATGGTCGCCCGTCACTCCTATCGTTACGATCTCCTCCAAGCGCAAGCCCTGCCGCCGGAGGCGTCGGCGGTCCTGATCCGGCAGGCCATGAAGGAGTACGAGACATGCGCGGTAACCGACCCGACCTGACAGCCGCGAGCTGGCGCAAGAGCACCTACAGCAATGGCGGCGGCGGCGACTGCCTCGAACTCGCCGACAACATCCCCGGCACGGTCCCCGTCCGGGACAGCAAGAACCCTGCGGGGCCGGTGCTGTTGCTCGCTCCGGCCGCCTGGGCGGCGTTCATATCCGGCGTGCGAGAGGTCAGCTCGTAAAGACGCCGGCACCGGTGAGCCGCGTGCGGCGGGCTGTCGCCACCGTCGTGGGATCGGCGGTGGGCGACGCGCTCGGCGCGCCCTTCGAGTTCGGTCCCGAGGGTGTCTTCTCCGCCCGGTTTCCCGAGCCGGGGTCCGGCGAGATGTGCGGGGGCGGTGGCTGGGAGCCGGGGGAGGCCACGGACGACACGCAGATGGCCGTCCTGGTGGGGGAGTCGCTGCTGGAGCGGGGCGGGCTCGACCTGCCGGACGTCTTCGACCGCTTCCGGCGCTGGGCGGTGGCCGAGCCCAAGGACATCGGCCTGCAGACCGAGGACGTGCTGACCAACGGCATGCCGTGGGACCAGGCCGCGGCCGTCCACTTCCAGGTCAACCGGCGCGCGGCGGGCAACGGAGCGCTCATGCGGGCGGCCACCTCCGCCGTCCGCTTCGCCGGGGCCGGCCAGGCGGCCACGATGGACGCCGCCCGCCGCATCGCCGCCCTCACCCACGGCGACCGGGCCGCCTGGGAGGGCACCGCCGTCTTCCACGAACTGGTGCGGCAGGCACTGGAGGGCGCCGATCCCCTCGACGCCGTTCCCGAGGCGCTGGCCCTGGTCCACCCCGACCACCGCCCGCGCTACGCGACCGTCCTGGACGCCGACTGGCACCCCGACCTGGCGACCGAGTTCAACGGTGCCGTCTGGCCCTGCCTGGGTTCGGCCGTCTGGGCCCTGCGGACGACGGGGAGCTTCGTGGAGGCGGTCCGCGCGGCGATCGACCTCGGCGGTGACACGGACACCGTCGCCGCGGTCACCGGAGGGCTCGCGGGCGCCCGCTACGGCCCGGACGCGATCCCCGCCCGCTGGACCGAGCCCCTGCACGTCCCCCTGCCGGGGTTCGGCGGCCGGGTGCTGCGGACGGACGGTCTGACCGAGTTGGCCCGGCGCCTGGTGGCCGGCCCGGACGCCGCGCATACCGTCGTGCGGGGGCGCCCCGCCCGGCCGGGAGCGGGTTGATCCGGGTCGCGTCCCGCTCCGTGGTGCAGGGGATCAAGCGTGTACGCGTTCCGGTGCGGGACACCGGTGGTCTCCGTGGACGCGGCGGCGGTCGAAGAGGCGTTCCGCTGGAGCGAGTCGCACGGGACGTCCTCTCGGGTTCACTTCCCCGGTGGCCGCCGACGTCATGTGCCCCTCGCCGGAGGACGTGAGCAGGTGGGGGGCGAATGTCAGGAGAACGCTCAAACGAGCGAGGGGAGGACGATGAGGTAGGAAGTGTTCACGTTTCCCGTGACGGGTGTCGTGTCCGGGGGTGGCTGTCGGGCCGCCTCGGCACCGTCGGAAAGCCCCACGGTCGGCCGGACGGCCGCCGGCCCACGCCGGCCGCGGTGGATGCGCGGCAAGCGGCCGTCGGTGGTGAGGATCGTGTCTGGCCTGATCAGGGGTCACGTGCTCCGAACAGCAGGCCCCTCACGGTCCTTGCGGACGCGCCTGTCCACGAGACGCTCCGCTGCGGCGAGCCGCCTCCGGTCCACGGAGACCGGCGCCTTGACCGGCTGCACCCGGCCGGACGCCACCTTGATCCGCGCGTACCAGCAGTCGGCCGTCACGTACGGTTCTAGGCTGACGTGGCGGAACAGGCACGCGGCGGATCGGGCGGATCGGAACATGTATCTCTCCAGGGTCAACCTGCACAACATCAAGTCTTTCGACGAGGTGGACCTGGAACTGGTCCGGCCGGACGGTACGCACGCCGGATGGACGGTGCTCGCAGGCCGCAACGGATCGGGGAAGACCACCCTGCTGAGGGCGGTGTCGCTGGCCCTGAGCGGTCCCGCCGTCGCCCGCAGTCTGATGCCGGTGTTCGACAACTGGGTCACGCACGGCGAACGCGAGGCATACGCCGAAGTGGAGCTGGCGCACGAGCCGCTCGACCGCTTCACACAGGGACGCCGGCCGTCGGGACCGTTCTGGGCGGGACTGAAGTGGACCCTCCCTTCCGATCCGGGCGTCGCGAGGGGAAAGCCCGGCAGGGCGGTACAGCCGTCCCTGGACGCGGTCACCTACGCCGGCCCCAGGACGGTCACCGCGCAGCGCGGTCCCTGGGCCGACAACACGGAGGGCTGGTTCTGCGCGGCCTACGGGCCGTTCCGGCGGCTGGTCGGAGGCTCGGGGGACGCGCAGCGCCTCATGCTGGCGTCGGGGCCGGTGGCCCGGCAGGCGAGCCTGTTCAACGAGGACGCCTCCCTCGCGGAGGGGGTGACCTGGCTGATCGAACAGCACCTGAGGGCGCTCGAACGACGCGAGGGTGCCGACGAGTTGCGCACCGCCGCACTGGAGATCCTCGGTGACGGCCTGCTCCCCGACGGCTGCCGGATCGACGACGTCGACTCGGAGGGCCTGTGGGTGGTGCAGCGGGACCGGCGTTTTCCGCTGAAAGAGATGAGCGACGGTTTCCGGACCGTGGCCGCGCTCGTGGTGGACATCCTCAAGCAGATCTACGACGCCTACGGCGAACTGCTCGTGTACCGCGACGAGGGGTCCGGGACCGCGATCGCCGACTACCCGGGCGTCGTGATCATCGACGAGGTCGACGCCCATCTGCACGTCTCCTGGCAGCGACGGATCGGCGACTGGCTCACCTCCCACTTCCCGGCTATCCAGTTCATCGTCACGACCCACAGCCCGTACATCTGCCAGTCGGCCGATCCGGGGGGCCTCGTCCGGCTGCCGGGCGCGGAGGAGGACGGGCAGGTGGAGCGGGTGCCGCCGGACGTGTACGACCGGGTCGTCTACGGCAGCGGGGACGACGCCGTGCTGTCGTACCTCTTCGGTCTCGACACGCCTTACTCCGAGCAGGCCGAGCGCGAGCGCGGCGAACTGGTGGCGCTGGAGATGAGCGTGCTGCGCGGCGAGGCGAGCGACGAACAACGCATGCGCTACCGGCAGCTGAAGCGGAAGCTGGTGAGTTCCCCGGCGACCCGGGTCGACGAGGTGGCCGCACGGCTGCGCGACCGGGCGGAGGGCGAGCGGCCGTCATGATCAGGATCCACCGCACCGAACTGCCGCAGCCGACGCGACGGCGTATGGACCACTGCACTCAGGAGATAGCCGAGGCCGGCAAGCCGGTGGACCGCGCCCGGACCCTGTGGAAGCACAGCACGGTACGCCGTCATGTGCACACCGTGCTGAGCGAGACCCTGGCCGCGATGGCCCCCGGCATCGAGCGGTGCATGTACTGCGGTGACAGCCAGGGCACGGACATCGACCACTTCGAGCCGCTGAGCCGCGCCCCGCTGCGCACCTTCGACTGGCGCAACCACCTGCTGGCCTGTTCCCTGTGCAACAGCCACCACAAGCGGGAGGCGTTCCCGGTGGACTCCACGGGCTCGCCCCTGCTGATCGACCCCAGCGACGAAGACCCCGCCGCGCACCTCCACCTGTCGCTCGCCGCGGGCACGTACCTGCCGCTGACGCCGAAGGGACAGGCGACCTGCGAGGTGTTCCAGCTCAACCGCGGGGTGCTGGTGCGGGGCCGGCGCAACGCCTACCGGATCACGCCGCCGCTCATCAAGGAGTGGCTGCGCGCTCACGACCAGGGCGATGCCGAACGCGTTCTGGAGTGGAAGAACACCGTCTGGGAGCAGCCGACCGCCGACGTGGTGCACGCCATGTTCCATCAGGCCCTGGTCCCAGGAGCGAAGGACGTGTTCGCCGACGAGCCGGGGACGCTGAGCCTGCTGACCGACGAGCGGGTACGGGCGGGACTGCTCGGCACGCCGTAACTTTTCGCATCAACTTCCGACGGCCCGCTGCCTTTTCAGGAAGCGGGCCTTTAACATCTGCGTCACCGCAAGGTTTCAGAAACCTTGCAGCAAGAGCCTTCAACGAAGAAGGGCCCCCACATGGCACGCAGATCCCTCCTCTTCGGCGCAGCCACCCTCGCCGCGGCTGCCCTTGTCATGAACCCGACCGTAGCGACCACGGCGCAGGCGTCCCCGCCCGGCGCCAAGGACGTCACCGCCGTCCTCTTCGAGTGGAACTTCGCCTCGGTCGCCCGCGAGTGCACCAACACCCTCGGCCCCGCCGGCTACGGCTACGTGCAGGTCTCCCCGCCCGCCGAGCACATACAGGGGTCCCAGTGGTGGACCTCGTACCAGCCGGTCAGCTACAAGATCGCCGGACGGCTCGGTGACCGGGCCGCGTTCCAGTCCATGGTGAACACCTGTCACGCGGCCGGTGTGAAGGTCGTCGCCGACGCCGTCGTCAACCACATGTCCGCGGGCAGCGGCACCGGAACCGGCGGATCGGCGTACACGAAGTACGACTACCCCGGGCTGTACTCGTCCTACGACTTCGACGACTGCACCGCGCAGATCAGCAACTACACCGACCGCGCCAACGTGCAGAACTGCGAACTCGTCGGGCTCGCCGACCTCGACACCGGCGAGGAGTACGTCCGCAAGACGATCGCCGGGTACCTCAACGAACTCCTCTCCCTCGGCGTCGACGGCTTCCGGATCGACGCGGCCAAGCACATCCCGGCCGCCGACCTCGCCAACATCAAGTCCCGGCTCAGCAACCCCTCCGTCTACTGGAAGCAGGAGGTCATCTACGGCAGCGGGGAGGCCGTCCAGCCCACCGAGTACACCGGCAACGGGGACGTCCAGGAGTTCCGCTACGCCTACGACCTCAAGCGCGTCTTCAACAACGAGAACCTCGCCTACCTGAAGAACTACGGCGAGAGCTGGGGGTACCTGAGCAGCGGCGTCTCCGGTGTCTTCGTCGACAACCACGACACCGAGCGGGGCGGCTCCACCCTCAGCTACAAGGACAACGCCACCTACACCCTCGCCAACGTCTTCATGCTGGCCTGGCCCTACGGGGCGCCCGACGTCAACAGCGGCTACGAGTGGTCCAGCACGGACGCCGGCCCGCCCAACAACGGCCAGGTCAACGCCTGCTGGCAGGACGGCTGGAAGTGCCAGCACGCCTGGCCGGAGATCAAGTCGATGGTGGCCTTCCGCAACGCCGTGCGCGGGGAGTCCGTCACCAACTGGTGGGACAACGGGGGCGACGCCATCGCCTTCGGACGCGGTGCCAAGGGGTACGTCGCCATCAACCACGAGGGCGCCTCGCTGACCCGCACCTACCAGACGTCCCTGTCCGCCGGCACGTACTGCGACGTCCAGAGCGGCACGACGGTGACCGTGAACGGCTCCGGCCAGTTCACCGCCACCCTCGGCGCCCACACCGCGCTGGCGCTGTACGCGGGCAAGTCGAGCTGCTGAGCCCACGTCCCGGAGTCCCGCGGCAAGGGTCGTGAAATGTCTTTCCGTTACTTTCACGACCCTTGCTGCAACCCTTGCGGCGAGGTTACCTTCTCGCCGGGGTCGGACCCGCGAACGAGCCGCCGTCAGCAAGGAGTTCCACCGGTGATACCGAGACGCCCGGCGCCGGGCAGGCGCCGCACCGCCCGTGCCCGCGGCACACGCACCGCACGGATCGCGGCCGTCACCGTCGCCGCCCTGGCGGCGACGCTGGTCCAGCCCCTCGCCGCGACCGCCGCGAGCCCCCCGCCACCCCCGTCGGACGCCCAGCTCGCCAGGACGGCCGCCCGCCACGACCTCACCCGCGAGCAGTTCTACTTCGTCCTGCCGGACCGTTTCGCCAACGGTGACACCGGCAACGACAAGGGCGGTCTCACCGGCTCCCGTCTCGCCACCGGCCACGACCCCACCGACAAGGGCTTCTACCAGGGCGGAGACCTCAAGGGCCTGACCCGGAAGCTCGACTACATCAAGGGCCTGGGCACCACCGCCATCTGGATGGCGCCCCTCTTCAAGAACCGGCCCGTGCAGGGCACGGGGGCCGACGCGTCCGCCGGGTACCACGGGTACTGGATCACCGACTTCACCCAGGTCGACCCGCACTTCGGGACCAACGAGGACCTTCAGACCCTCATCTCGAAGGCGCACGCCAAGGGCATGAAGGTCTTCTTCGACGTCATCACCAACCACACCGCCGACGTCGTCGACCACGAGGAGCAGTCCCACGACTACCTCGCCAAGGGCGCCTTCCCCTACCTGACGAAGGACGGCGAACCCTTCGACGACGCCGGCCACGCGGACGGGTCCGGCACCTTCCCGAAGACCGACGCCGACTCCTTCCCGTACACGCCGAAGGTCACGAGCGCCGCCGCCAAGGTGCCCTCCTGGCTCAACGACCCCACGATGTACCACAACCGCGGCGACTCCACCTGGGCCGGCGAGTCCGCCGGCCACGGCGACTTCAACGGCCTGGACGACCTGTGGACCGAGCGGCCCGAGGTCGTCACCGGCATGGAGAGGATCTACCGGCGCTGGGTGCGGGACTTCGACATCGACGGCTTCCGGATCGACACCGTCAAGCACGTGAACATGGAGTTCTGGACCCAGTGGGCCACCGCCCTCGACGCGTACGCGGCGAAGAAGGGCCGCGACGACTTCTTCATGTTCGGTGAGGTCTACTCCGCCGACACCGCCGTCACCGCCCCGTACGTCACCCAGGGCCGCCTCGACGCCACCCTCGACTTCCCCTTCCAGGACGCGGCCCGCGCCTACGCCTCCCAGGGCGGCAGCGCCCGGAAGCTGGCGTCGGTCTTCGCGGACGACTACAAGTACACGACCGGCGCCGCCAACGCCTACGAGCAGGTCACCTTCCTCGGCAACCACGACATGGGCCGCATCGGCTCCTTCCTGAAGCAGGACGACCCGGACGCCACCGACGCCGAACTGCTGAAGAAGGCCGAGTTCGCCAACGAGCTGATGTTCCTCAGCCGCGGCAACCCGGTCGTCTACTACGGCGACGAACAGGGCTTCACCGGCGCGGGCGGCGACAAGGACGCCCGCCAGACGATGTTCGCCTCCCGCACCGCCGACTACCTCGACGACGACCTGATCGGCACCGACCGCACCCACGCCGAGGACGCCTACGACACGCAGGCGCCGCTCTACCGGCAGATCAGCGCCCTCGCCGAGCTCCGCAGGGCCCACCCGGCGCTCACCGACGGCGTCCAGACCGAGCGGTACGCTGCCGACGGCGCCGGTGTCTACGCCGTCTCCCGCACGGACGCGGCCACCGGCACCGAGTACGTCGTCGCCTTCAACAACGCCGGCACGGAGCAGACGGCCACCTTCGCCACCGGCTCGGCGGACATGCGCTTCGACTCCGTCCACGGCAGCGAGCAGCACCCGACCTCGGACGCCGACGCGAAGCTCACCGTCACCGTCCCGGCCGGCTCGGCGGTCGTCCTCAAGGCGGCGGGCCGGCTCGCCGCCCCCGCCACCGAGCCGACCATCACCCTCGACGCCCCCGGCCCCGGCGCCACCGGCACCGTGGAGCTGACGGCCGGCGTCGGCGGCGGGCAGCTCAACCGGGTCGTCTTCGCCGCCCAGATTGGCAACGGGAAGTGGCGCACCCTCGGCTCCGCCGACCACGCCCCCTACAAGGTCACCGACACCCTCGCCGAGGACACCCCCGCCGGGACCGCCCTGCGCTACAAGGCGGTCGTCGTCGACTCGGCCGGCCGCACCGCGAGCGCCACGGCCGCCTCCACCACCGGCACCCCGCCGGCCGAGGAACCCCCCACCGCCGCCTCCCGCGACTACGCGGTCGTCCACTACAAGCGCGAGGACGGGAACTACGACGACTGGAACCTGTACGCCTGGGGCGACCTCGCCGACGGCGAGGCGACCACCTGGCCGGCCGGCCACCCCTTCACCGGCCGGGACGCCTACGGCGCCTTCGCCTGGGTCAAACTGAAGCCCGGCGCCTCCAGCGTCTCCTTCCTCGTCGTCGACCGGGACGGGAACAAGGACGTCACCGCCGACCGCACCATCGACGTCACGCGGACCGGCGAGGTCTGGATCGAGCAGGGCGAGGAGACCGTCACCACCGAGCGGCCCGAGTACCCGGCGCAGGACACCACCAAGGCCGTCCTGCACTACCACCGCGCCGACGGCGACTACGACGGCTGGGGACTGCACGTCTGGTCGGGTGCCGCGAACCCCACCGACTGGTCGAAGCCGCTCCGGCCGGTGAGGACCGACTCCTATGGCGCGGTCTTCGAGGTACCGCTCACCGAGGGTGCCGGCAGTCTCGGCTACATCCTGCACAACGGCGACGAGAAGGACCTCCCCACCGACCAGGCCCTCGACCTCAAGGCGGACGGCCACGAGGTGTGGCTGGTGAGCGGCGAGGAGAAGTACCTGCTGCCGCAGCCGGCGGGATCGGCCGCGGCCGTCGACCTCACCACCTCCGAGGCGGTCTGGATCGGCCGGGACACCGTCGCCTGGACCGGCTCCGACGCCGCCGCCTCCACCCAGCTGCGCTACTCCGCCACCGGCTCCATCAAGGCCGAGGACGGCGCCCTGACCAGCACCGACGAGCGCTGGCTGCGCCTGACCAGGACCACCCTCACCGACGCCCAGAAGGCGAAGTACCCGCACCTGAAGGAGTACACCGCCTGGTCCGTCGACCCCCGCGACCGCGACCGGGTCCGCGAGGCCCTGCGCGGGCAGGTCGTCGCCTCGCAGCTGGCGGCCAACGGCGCGGTCCTCGCGGCCACCGGCGTGCAGACCGCCGGAGCCCTCGACGACCTCCACCCCGGCGCCACGCAGGCCGACCTCGGCCCGGTCTTCGACCGCGAGGGCCGCCCCACCCTCTCCGTCTGGGCCCCGACCGCCCAGAACGTCACCCTGGAGCTGGACGGAAAGCTCAAGGCCATGCACCGGGACGACCGGACCGGCGTCTGGTCCGTCACCGGCCCGAGGTCCTGGAAGAACAAGCCGTACCGGTACGTGGTGAAGGTCTGGGCGCCCGACGCGGGCGAGGTCGTCACCAACAAGGTCACCGACCCGTACTCGGTCGCCCTGACCACCGACTCCGAGCGCAGCCTCGTCGTCGACCTCGCGGACCGGTCCCTGGCCCCCCGCGGCTGGACGACGTACGAGAAACCGGCCGCCGTCCCCCTGCGCGACGCCCAGATCCAGGAGCTGCACGTCCGCGACTTCTCCGTCGAGGACAGGACGGCGTCCAACCCCGGCACCTACCTGGCCTTCACCGACCGGGACAGCGACGGATCGAAGCACCTGCGGGAGCTGGCGGAGGCGGGCACCTCGTACGTGCACCTCCTGCCGGTGTTCGACATCGCGACGATCCCCGAGAAGACGTCCGACCAGGCCACCGTCGACTGCGACCTCGCCGCCCTGCCCGCCGACTCGGCCAAGCAGCAGGAGTGCGTGGCGAAGGCGGCGGCGAAGGACGCCTACAACTGGGGCTACGACCCGTACCACTACACGGTCCCCGAGGGCTCCTACGCCACCGACCCAGACGGCACGGCCCGTACGGTCGAGTTCCGGAAGATGGTCAAGGCGCTCAACGAGGACGGCCTGCGGGTCGTCATGGACGTCGTCTACAACCACACGGCGGCGAGCGGCCAGGCGAAGACCAGCGTCCTGGACCGGATCGTCCCCGGCTACTACCAGCGGCTGCTCGCCGACGGCTCGGTGGCCACCAGCACCTGCTGCGCGGGCACCGCCACCGAGAACGCCATGATGGGCAAGCTCGTCGTCGACTCGGTCGTCACCTGGGCCAAGCAGTACAAGGTCGACGGCTTCCGCTTCGACCTCATGGGCCACCACCCGAAGGCCAACATCCTGGCGGTCCGCAAGGCCCTCGACGCCCTCACCCCCGAGAAGGACGGCGTCGACGGCAAGAAGATCATCCTGTACGGGGAGGGCTGGAACTTCGGCGAGGTCGCCGACGACGCCCGCTTCGTCCAGGCCACCCAGAAGAACATGGCCGGCACCGGCGTCGCCACCTTCTCCGACCGCGCCCGCGACGCCGTGCGCGGCGGCGGCCCCTTCGACGAGGACCCCGGCGTGCAGGGCTTCGCCTCCGGCCTCTACACCGACCCCAACGGCTCGGCGGGCAACGGGACACCGGCCGAGCAGAAGGCCCGCCTCCTGCACTACCAGGACCTGATCAAGGTCGGGCTGACCGGCAACCTCGCCGACTACACCTTCACCGACTCCGGCGGCCGGGAGGTCAAGGGCTCCGACGTCGACTACAACGGCGCCCCCGCCGGATACGCCGCGGCCCCCGGCGACGCCCTCGCCTACGCCGACGCCCACGACAACGAGTCCCTGTTCGACGCGCTCGCCTACAAGCTGCCGGCGGGCACGTTTGCCGACGACCGGGCCCGGATGCAGGTCCTCGCGATGGCGACCGCCGCCCTCTCCCAGGGTCCCGCGCTCTCCCAGGCCGGCACCGACCTGCTGCGCTCCAAGTCCCTGGACCGCAACTCCTACGACAGCGGCGACTGGTTCAACGCCGTCCACTGGGACTGCGCCGACGGCAACGGCTTCGGCCGGGGCCTGCCGATGGCCGCCGACAACGAGGCCAAGTGGCCCTACGCCGAGCCGCTGCTCACCGCGGTCGAGGTCGGCTGCCCGCAGATCCGGGCCACCTCGGCGGCCTACCGGGACCTGCTGAGGATCCGTACGACGGAGCGGGCGTTCTCCCTGGCCACCGCCGAGCAGGTGCAGTCGGCGCTCGCCTTCCCGCTGTCCGGCACGGACGACGAGACCCCCGGCGTGATCACCATGACCCTCGGTGACCTCGTCGTCGTCCTCAACGCCACCCCGGACAGCCAGGAGCAGCGGATCGCCGCGGCGGCCGGCACCGGCTACCGGCTGCACCCGGTGCAGGCGGCCGGGGCCGACCCGGTCGTGAAGCGGGCGTCGTGCGCGGGGGGCGCGTTCACCGTCCCCGGCCGCACCGTGGCCGTCTTCACCCGGGCCGGCTGACCGGTACTGCGGTTAAGGTGCTCCTGACCCGGCCCCCTCGGACAGGAGCACCCATGCCGCAGATCACCGTCGACCACTCCGAGCAGCTGACGGACGGCTTCGACCGGCCCGGGTTCGCCAAGGCCCTGCACGCCGCCGTGGTGGAGATCGCGGCGGCCCGGCCCCCGGCCTGCAAGACCCAGTTCCGCCCCACCCAGGTCACCACGGTCGGCCCGGACACCGAGGGCCACGCCGTCGTGCACGTCACCATCGGCCTGCTGCCCGGCCGCACCGAGGAGACCAAGGCCGAGCTCACCGAGGCCGTCCTCGGCCTGCTGCGCGACCACATCGAGACCGGTCTCCCGCTGCACGCCTCGGCGGAGGTACGCGAACTGGACGCCTCCTACCGGAAGTTCGACAGCGGTTCTTAGGACGCCAGGCTGATCAGCCGCCGCACGAGGTCGTTGAACGGGCCGTCGGCCGGTTCGTCCGCCAGGACGCGCCGGAGCACGGCGGCCGTCTCCTCGTCGTGGGCGGCGCCGACCGCCATCAGCGCCCCGAGGTCGTGCACGAGCTGGACCTGGAGCTCCGCGCGCGGCACCCGCCGCCCGTCCAGCCACAGCAGCGCCGTCGACTCGGCCAGCGAGATCCAGGACCGCACCACCAGTTCCAGCCGGGCCGGCGGCCGTGGCACCCGCAGGTGCGCGACGATCTGCTCGTAGGCGGCCTGCCGTACGGAGTCGATGAGCGCGTTCGTCGTGGAGGAGCCGGCGGCCGGGCCGCCGCGCATCAGGGCCGAGAAGCCCGGCCCGTGCTCCTCGACGAAGTCGAAGAAGCGGCCCATCACCCGCAGCAGCCGGGCGCCCAGCGGGCCCTGGGCCGGTTCCACGAAGCGGCCCGCCAGGTCGTCGGCGGCACGCCGCAACGCGGCCTCGTACAGGCTGAGTTTGCCGGGGAAGTAGTGGTAGACCAGTGGCCGGGAGATGCCGGCGGCCGACGCTATCTCGTCGATGGAGACCTCGTCGGGAGAGCGGCGGCTGAAGAGGTCGAGCGCGACCCCGATCAGCTGCTGCCGCCGCTCCTCGACACCCATCCTGCGGCGCACCCCGGTAGTCATACGAACACCTTACCGATCGGATTCCATCTCCGAACGAAGCGCTCGTGGCCCGGTGTTCACCTCTCCCGTACACGATGCTCACCCCATGCGCGGGAATTGATCACACTGGCCGATTCCCATCGCTGTCTTCACCGCTTGGTAACCGAACGACCTCAGTTCGTAACCATTTACGTGATCACCTTTGAGCGTGACGAATTCGGCCCAGGAGGCTTCGATGGATGTGGTGCGTCAGTCGGCTCAGGCCGGCCGGGTGGTCGTGTGGGAGGAATCCGCGCGCGACGGCGCTCAGGCCAAGACACTCATGACCCCCCGGTTCCGGGTGCGGCTGGCCCAGGAGACGGGGCGGGTGTTCGGCGCGGACGGGCCGCGCCACGTGGTGTTCGCCGCCGGCTTCCCCGCGGTGTGCGACGAGGAGTTCGAGGCCGTGCGCCAGGTCGCGGCCGAGGCCGAGGGGACGGTCAGCGTGGCCGCGGTGTGCCGGGGCGCGCTCCGGGACGTCGAGCAGGCCGTCGCCTCGGTGCGCGGCAGCCGTCACGCGCGGGTGATGGTGGTGGTCCCGGCGTCCGAGGCGATGGCGCAGGTGATGGTCCACAAGACGGCCGAGGAGGCCCTGCGGGGCGGGGTCGAGCTGGTCGAGGCGGCCCGCGCCCTGGACGACATGGTCGCGGTGGACATCTGCCTGGCGGACGCCTCCCGGGCCGACACCTCCCTGATGAGCGACTACGCGCAGGCCATGACCGCCGCCGGCGCGGGCCTGGTGATCCTGGCCGACACGGTCGGCGCCCAACTCCCCGGCGCCTGCCACGACATGTTCGCCGCCGTGCGGGCCGGCACGGACGAGGACGTGGTGCTCGCCACCCACCTGCACAACGACCTCGGGCTCGGGCTGGCCAACACCCTGCAGGCACTGGCCGCCGGGGTGCGCGTGGTGTCCAGCTCCTGGCTGGGCATAGCGGAGCGGGCCGGCCTGGTCGCCACCGAACAGCTGCTGTTCCTGCTCGCCCGGCACGGCGAGGAGTTCCTGAAGACCGACGCGACACCCTGGTGGACCGCCCCCGACCTGACCCGGCTGCCCGCGATCGCCCGGATGGTGTCCGAGGAGACCGAGGTCCCGATCAGCGTCACCACCCCGATCGTCGGCACCGGAGTGGGCACCATCTCCACCGGCACGCCCTTCGTCCACCCGCAGCTCTTCCAGCCCTACGACCCCACCGAGGTGCTGGGCATCCAGCCGAAGGTCCTGCTGACGCAGCTGGCCAGCGCCCGCGTCATCACCGCCGCCGCCGACCGCCTCGGCCACCGGCTCGACAAGGAGCAGACCCGCGCGGCGATGAACTGGGTCAAGACCCGCGCCTTCCGCACCGGCAGGGCCGTCGTCGACGACGCCGCCTTCGCCGACTTCCTCGACGGCCTCGTCCACACCCAGCGGGTCGGCGCGTGAGGGGCCCGGCGGCAGACCGCGCGGACCGCGCGCCGGTGTCGCTCGCCGAGGCCGGGCGGGCGCTGGACGAGGGCGCGGCCGTGGTCCTGCCCAACCCGGCGCCGCTCACCCACGTCGTCACCGCCCGCCGCGCCCGGACGGTCAACGAGGCCAAGGGCCGCCCCGGCGACCAGCCGGTCGCCCTGTGGGCCCACCACCCCGACACGCTGGACGCCCTCGACGACGTCTGGAAGCTGGGGCCCGAGCAGGGCGCGACGGCCCGGTGGCTGCTGACGCGGGAGCACCTCACCGTGCTGGTGCCGGTGCACGACGGCGCCGGTACGCCGTCCTGGGCGGCCCCGGCGATCAAGGACGGCTGGATGCTGCTGTTCGGGGCGCGCTGGCAGCCGCTGCGGCCCCTGCTGGACCGGTCGCCGCTGCTGTACGTCAGCAGCGCCAACCGCACCGGCCGCCCGCCGGTCGCCACCACCGCCGACGCCCTGGCCACCTTCCCGGCCGGCGTCGCCGTCCTGGCCGCAGCGGAGACGGACGGCCCGCACCCGGCGGCGGACGGCCGGGAGCGGCACGCCACGACCACGGTCCGCCTGCACGCCGACGGCCGAATGGAACTCCACCGGCACGGCGCCCAGGACCGACACCACACCGGCCCCGACTACCTGGCGGACCTGCAAACGCGCCACGCGGCCCACCGGTCCGACGCCGACGGGCCCGCGCCGGCCGCGAACGCGGCCGGACGCCTCACCTAGGGGCGGCCCGCCCACCCCCGACGGGAAGGACGGCCGGCACCGGACACGCCGATCACAAGTGCCTAGTACAGGTCGGAAGTGCCTGGCGCAGATCGCAAGTGCCTAGTGCAGGCCGTCCACCGTCCGGCCGTCCTCCAGGGTGCCCGTCAGTCCGGCCCGCGCCCCCTGCTCGGCCTCGGCCGCCAGTACGTTGCCGTCGGCGAAGGCGTCGATGCCGCCGGTCGCCCGGACCGAGGACACCGCCTCGCTGCCCGCGGCCAGCAGGTACCAGCCGTTCTCCGCCGACTTCCACAGCACCCCGGCCAGCACCCGCGGCGCGCGCTCGCCGCACTCCGGCACGTCCACGGCCTTCGCCGCCACCGTCCCGTACCGGCCGCCCGGCGTGTGGAACTGGACGAGCACCCTCGCCCCGGTGCCCCGCCAGGTCTCCGCCCGTGTGCACACCCAGGTCGCCGTCCCGGTCGCGTGCGGCAGCCGCTGCTTCGCGAACTCCCAGGCGTTCACCGTCCGCACCCCCTGCCCGCGCACCGCGCCCAGCGAGCAGGCGTACGGCGCCCAGGCCCGCCGCTCCTTCGCCCCGGACACCTCCCCGGCCGCGCCGGGACGCCCGGCGGTGAGGCGGGCCGGGACCAGTTCGCCGAGGTCGCTCACCAGGCGGGTGGTGGAGCCGTCGGTCAGCTCCAGCGCGTTCCAGGAGGCGCAGTCGCCCGGCCGCTGGACCGGGCCGGCCAGCGGGGCCGTCACCCCGTCCGTCAGGGGCAGTTCCGTCGCGTCGGCGTCCGGCTCGGTCAGGTCCCGCTCGGCCGCCTTCGTCACCCACGGCGCGGTCAGATAGCGCACGTCGCCGTCCGTCCGGCCCAGGACCACCGCGGTCGCCCCGTCCCGTCCGGCCCCGTCGGCCCGCGCCAGGTCGAGGGCGGCCCCGGCGGCGGAGTCCCTCGGCTCGGCGTAGCGGACGACGCGCAGACCGTCGTACAGGAGCACGACGCGGGCGGCGTCGACGGTGCCCGCGTACAGCAGCTGGGGCGGGCCGGGCGGGCCGCCGGACGGGGTGCCCGGCGTCGTCGAGACCCGGACGGTGTCGCCGGGGCGGGCCCAGACGGCCAGGGCGCGGCGCAGCAGCCCCCGGTCGCCGGTGCGGTCGCCGCGGGCCGGCCACACGGAGAAGTCGGTGCGCGCGGAGGTCCGCCAGGCGGTGGGGGAGACCTCGGTGAGCCTGCCGGGGTCCAGGGCGGCCCGCGCCGACGCGTTGTGCGTGTACGGCGGTGCGGCGGCGCCGTCCGGACCCCGGCCGTCGCCGGGCGGGCCGAGCAGCGCCCCGCCCGCCACCAGCGCCGCCCCGGCGGCGAGCGCCATCCGCAGACGCCGGCGGCGGCGCATCAGGTCGGTCGGCCGCGCCTGGAGCGAGCAGGGGTCGAACTCGGGGGAGGACAGCAGCGCGTACCACTCCCGGGTGGCGGGGAGCGAACCGGCCTCGGCCAGCGCCGCCGCCCCGTCGGCGACGCCCGCGGCGGCGAGCACCTGCCGTACCCCGGCGTCGGACAGCTCCTCCAGGCCGCGCAGCGCGTACGCGGCCCGCGCCGGGCCGGACAGCGCGGACAGGGCCCGGTCCAGGGCGAGTCCGTCGGCGCCGCCGGGGTGCGGGAAGAGGCGCAGGCCCCAGACCCGAGGGAGCGGCGGCGGCAGCTGGGAGCGCCTGGGCCACGCCCGGCGCCGCGGCGGCAGGCCCGCCTCCAGCGCCGTGCGCACCACCCGCTGCCGGACCAGGACGTACCCCGGGTCGGCCGCGCGGCCGGCGGACCGGGCCGGGGCCGCGGGGGCGGGGGTGCGGTCGCGGGGCAGGGCGCGCTGGACGAGGGCGTGCGCGGTCAGGACGCGCCGGGTCCGGCTCAGGGTGGGCGGCAGCACCAGGTAGGCGAGCCGGGCCAGCCGGGGATAGTGCTCGACGAGCGCGGCCTCGGCCTGTCCGACGTCGACGACCGGGTCGCCGGCAAACGGTGCGGGGCGCGGGGCTGCATCCTGTGACTGCACATCCAGCGAAACGAGCCGGCGGGCGGTTGGTCACCGGGCCGCGGGACCCCTCAGGGTTCCACCAGCGCCCGCGCGTAGGCGGCCGTCGAGCGCCGGTAGCGCGGCAGGTGCGGGGCGAGCGCGCCCGGCACCAGGGCCAGGCCCTCGCGGTCGCGGCCGAGGGAGGACAGGCACAGGGCGAGGGTGGCTCGTACGGCGTCGTCCAACTCGTCGGAGGGCGCGTCCAGTCCGGGCGTCAGCAGCTCCATGCCCTCGGCGGCCCGGCCCGTGTTCCGCAGGGAGCTGGCCGGCTGGATCCTCGCCCGGCGGGCCTTGTACGCGCCGACCTCGCCCAGCCCGTCCGCCAGCGCCCGCCGGTACAGGGGGACGGCGCGGTCGGACCGGCCGGCCGAGTCCCAGGCGCGGGCCCGCTCGAAGGGGCCGAGCGGACTGTCCCCGGGCAGCTCGGCGGCCAGCGCGTCGATCACGGCGCGGAAAGCCGCCGGGTCCTGGCCGGGATCGTCCTCGAAGGCGGACCGGGCGGCGGTGACACGGTCGTCCCAGCCGGCGTTCACGGGCACCACCCTCGCACACCGAGTGCCCTCCGTCCCTGAGTACTTCGCGCCGCGCGGACGTACCGAGGGCGAGGGCCCCGGCCGGGGCCCGTGCGGCATGGCGCCGGAAGGGACCGGAGGAACACATGAGGCTGACCCGACGAACGGTGCTCGCGTGCGCCGGCGCGGTGGCGCTGCTCGCGCTGACCGGCTGTGGCGCAGGCGCGGACGGCGAGGCGGCGGCCGTGCCGCCGACGGCGACGGGGAGCCTGGAGCACCTGGCCGCCGAGGCGCGCTGCGAGCCGGACCTGCAGACCGACGCCGACGAGATCCGCCAGGCCGTCTGCGAGCAGGGGAAGGAGCGGTACGTCCTGGCCACCTTCGCCACCGACCGGGGCCAGCGCGAGTGGATCAACACGGCCAAGGACTACGGCGGTTACTACCTCGTCGGCCGTAAGTGGGTGGCCGTCGGCCACGAGGACGTGGTGGCGGGCCTGCGCGCCTCGCTCGGCGGCACCCTGGAGCAGGGCGCCGACCACGGCGGTCACGGCGGTCACAGCGGTCACTGAACGGGGAGGGCCGGTGACGGGAGACCCGCCACCGGCCCTCAGGGGGACGAGGACGTCTACTCGCAGTCCTCACCGCTGTTGATGCACCGCACGACCTCGTCCATCAGTTCCTCGTCCATGACGTTGATGAAGTCGTTGTGGTCGGTGATCGGCTTGTGCAGCTGCTCCGGGAAGCCGTCCACCGCGTACGCGTTCTTCACCTGGCCGTTCTTCACGGTCGGGGTGGGCACGTCGTACACCAGGCGGACCTGGAGCTGCGGGATGGCCTGGAAGCCGCCGGGGCAGCCGCCGTCGGCCTGGACGAAGGCGACGTGGTCGCGGTGGTTGGCGCTGTCGATGTTCTGGCCGTCCCAGCAGGACTGGAAGTTGGCCGTGCGCACCACCTGGCTGCCGTCCGGGCACAGCGGGTACTTGTCGGTCAGCTGGCGGTCCTCGAAGCCGGTGCAGCTCCACGCGGTGTTGGCGTTGGCGAGGCCGTTGGTGAACGCCTTGGCGTCGCCGGTGATGACGCGCAGGAACTTCGGCATCGCCACCACGTCGCCCTGCTTGTTGCCGACGAACCTGATCTCGGCCTGCCGCGCCTTGAGGATCTTGCCGACGTTGCCCTCGGCGCCGCCGCCCAGGTCACCGGCGTCGAACTCCTCGGTGCCGTCCTGGAGCCGCAGCACCGGCCAGTAGTACGTCGACCTGTCGCCCTGGTTCTGGCAGGAGGTGTCGGCGGCGGCCAGGTCGTCGTCGCTCGCGAAGGCGTCGTTGCCCTGGTTGCCGACGTAGTCGTGGGTGTGGTGGGCGCCGTTGTCCACGCCGGGGGCGACGATCAGGTTGTCGCTGTTGTGCAGGTCGTTCTCGTTGACGCCGCACACGGTGGTGAAGGTGCCGGTGGAGCCGGTGTCCCCGTTGGCGGCCAGGCCGTTGGGGCCCGGGAATCCGTTCGGCTCGACGGTGGTGATGTCGACGAAGTCGTCGGCCACCGGCCCGGTCGCGCCGTTGCCGTTGTCGTCGGGCGCCTGGCTCTCCTCCGGGTCCGGCTCCTGGCCCTGCCCGCCGTCGCCCTGGCCGCCGTTGCCGTTCCCGTTGCCGTCGTTCGGCTGGTCGGCGCCCATGCCCTTGCAGCCGGCGAACCGGCCCAGGCCCCGCGGGGCCTGGCCGCCGGCCCGGCGGATGTCGGTGCCGATCCGGTCCAGGACCGCGGTCCGCTTGGACTTCAGGGGCCCGAGGATCGCGTTCTGCACGAAGCCGGGATCGCCGTCCTGCGCCTGGCGGGTGGCGGCGAGGCGCGCGTACGCCTCGGTGATCTGCTGGTCGAGCCGGGCCAGCTCCCGGTCCACCCCGGCGCGCGCCCCCCTGGGCACGTTCCGCAGTCTCTGGCCGACGTCCGGGCACTGGATGGTGGCGACCCGGGCGGTGGCGGCCCGGGTCCGGGCGTGGCCGTCGTCCTTCTCGTGCGCCGACGCGTAGAAATTGGCCCAGACCAGCCCGCCCCCACCGAGCGCCAGGGCCGCTGTCCCGGCCATGACCTTGGTGGCCAGTGGCGTACGGCGTTTTCTTGTATTGCGTCCCATGGAACTCCTCTGTTCCTTGCGGGGCATCGAGGCGCCCGACAGGAGTGAAGCGGCGCCCTTCCATACGCAAGGCGTCCCACGGGTGTTCAACCGTCCCGGTGACCGACGTCCGGCACGGCGGTCACCGGTCCCCGCCGGGAGGGGCCGGCGCCGCCGGGACCCGCCGGCCGCCGCCGTCGGGGACCTTCGGGCCGGGCTTGGCGAGGAGGCCGGCGGTGTGCGGCCGGCCCGGTCCGGCACCGCGCGCCACCGAGCCCGGGGCCGGGGGCGGTGCCGGGCAGGTCCCCGGCCGCGGGAGGGCGGTTCAACGCCCGGACGACGGCGTGTACTTGTAGCCGACGCGGCGCACGGTCTGGATCGCGCCGCGGTGTTCGGCGCCCAGCTTGCGGCGCAGCCGGGCGACGTGGACGTCGACGGTGCGGCCGTCGCCCACGTGGCCGTACCCCCACACCGTGGAGACCAGCTGGTCGCGGGTGTGCACCCGGTGCGGGTGGGCGACGAAGTGGGCGAGCAGTTCGAACTCCAGATAGGTCAGGTCGAGTTCGCGTCCGGCGACGGAGGCGGTGCGGTGCGCGGTGTCGATCCGCACCAGCGGGTCGGCGTCGGTGGTGTCCGGCTCCTCCGGCGCGGTGAACGGCGGCTGCCGGTCGGCCGGTACGAGCACCAGGTACCCGACCATCGGCGGCCGGCCCGGCAGGGCGGGCAGGGCGTGCGGCGGGGCGGGCAGCCAGGTGGCGCCGGGCGGCAGCAGGTCCGCGACGTCGATCGTCTCGTCCCGGTCGACGGCCCGCAGCCGGTACCGGGTGCCGTGCGGGACGGAAGCGAGGGAAGGGGAGGTGGTCGCCATGAGGGGTCAGCTCTTTCGCGCGAGGGTTCGTCGGAAGGGCGACGGGCGCGAGTCCATGCGGGGTCGCGCGCATCGCGGACGTACGGCGTGCGCGCCGGCCGGAGGCCGGGGTTACGGCTTCACGGGGCCGCGCGCGGGGAAGGCGCGACAACACACCCGGTCGAAGTCGTGGTGCTGACGGGACGGCCAGAAGGGCTCCAGGTCACGGCGACCCGGCGCGTGCTGCTTCTGAAGGCTGGCCATGCCCCCATTGAACCACCACAGGGGCGTCCACCGCGACGGTGGACGCCCCTGGGATCGGTCGTGAGGGGGGAGCCGGTCAGACCTGGCCGGCCTTCTCCAGGGCCGCGCAGCAGGTGTCGACGAGGAGGCGGGTCACCACGTACGGGTCGACGTTGGCGTTGGGCCGGCGGTCCTCGATGTAGCCCTTGCCGTCCTTCTCGACCTGCCAGGGGATGCGGACCGAGGCGCCGCGGTCGGAGACGCCGTAGCTGTACTCGTTCCACGGGGCGGTCTCGTGCAGGCCGGTGAGGCGGTCGTCGATGCCGGCGCCGTAGTTCTTGACGTGGTCCAGCGGCTTGGAGCCCTCGCCGAGCGACTCGGCGGCGGTGACGATGGCGTCGTAGCCCTCGCGCATCGCCTTGGTGGAGAAGTTGGTGTGCGCGCCCGCGCCGTTCCAGTCGCCCTTGACCGGCTTGGGGTCCAGGGTGGCGGCGACGTCGAAGTCCTCGGCGGTGCGGTAGAGCAGCCAGCGGGCCACCCACAGCTGGTCGGAGACCTCCAGCGGGGCGAGCGGGCCGACCTGGAACTCCCACTGGCCGGGCATGACCTCGGCGTTGATGCCGGAGATGCCCAGGCCCGCCTTCAGGCAGTTCTCCAGGTGGGCCTCGACGACGTCACGGCCGAAGATCTCGTCGGCGCCGACACCGCAGTAGTAGCCGCCCTGGGGGGCCGGGAAGCCGCCCTTGGGGAAGCCGAGCGGGTAGCCGTCCTTGAAGAAGGTGTACTCCTGCTCGATGCCGAAGATCGGCTCCTGCGCGGCGTAGCGCTCGGCGGTCTCGGCCAGCGCGGCGCGGGTGTTGGTCGGGTGCGGGACCATGTCCGTGTCCAGGACCTCGCACAGGACGAGCACGTCGTCGCCGCCGCGGATCGGGTCCGGGCAGGTGAAGACCGGCTTGAGCACACAGTCCGAGGAGCGGCCCTCGGCCTGGTTGGTGGAGGAACCGTCGAAGCCCCAGATCGGCAGGGCGTCCAGACCGGCCGGGGCGCCCGTGATGATCTTCGTTTTGGAACGGAGCTTGGCCGTCGGCGCGGTGCCGTCGATCCAGATGTACTCGGCCTTGAAGGTCACGGGGACACATCCTTCGGGTGGGTCTGGGCGCACGTGCGGGTGCTGGTGCTGGGGCGCTGCCGCACCGGAGCGCCGCGGTGATGCCCGGCAGCCTGTCAACGGGCGGTTTCCCGGCCATTGCCCGTTTGTGAACCCCGTGTTACCTGGGGGTGGTGTGGCGCGGCTCACGGTGTGAGGGGTCCCCCGGGGGTCCCTCGGGGGTCCCCTGGGGGTACCGCCGGGTCGGCGCGGCGCGGGGAACGGCGCGGGGTCCCGGCGCCGGGGCCGGTGCTCGTATGCGACACGCGGGGGAGGGGCGCGGGCGGGGACCGCCGCCCGCGCGAGGCCCGGCGCCTACTGCCGCGACAGCGCGTCCCGGACCGCCTCGTCGGTGCGGGCGACGACGGCCGTGCCGTCGTCCGCGGTGATGATCGGCCGCTGGATCAGCTCCGGGTGCTCGGCGAGCGCCGCGATCCAGCGCTCGCGCGAGCCGGCCTCCCGGGGCCACTCCTTCAGCCCGAGCTCCCCGGCGGCGGCCTCCCGCATGCGGGTGATGTCCCACGGTTCGAGACCGAGACGGGTGAGGACCTCGCGGATCTCGTCCGCGCTCGGCACGTCCTCCAGGTAGCGGCGGACCGTGTAGTCGGCCCCCTCGGCGTCCAGCACGCTGATCGCGCTGCGGCACTTCGAGCAGGCGGGATTGATCCAGATCTCCATGCCGACACGGTAGCCCGCGCGCTCTGGAAACCCGTTCGCCACACCGGCCCCCGCACCCCCGAAAGCCCTGCTGGCCAGGGGGTTTTGTCAGTGCCCGGCAGTAGAATTGAAGCAGTGTTCGAGGGAATCGCCGGAGGCGCCGAGGCCCCCGTGCGACCCCGACCGCGACAGGAGGATGCCCGTGCCCGCTGCCGCACTGAAGCCGAAGCCCCTGCCCACCCAGTCCACCGCGAAGCGCCCCGTACCGCTGGAACTGCCCTGCGCCCCGGTGGAGAAGCGCCCGCTCCCGGCGGGCCGCCCGCGCGAGTGGTACGTCACGCACAACCGCCGGCTCAAGGCGATGCGGCTCGCCATCGCCCTGCTCGACTCCGGCGTCTACCTGCCCGACCAGGCCCGCGACGAGGAGATCCGCAGCACGGCGCGGCTGATCGGCGTCCACCCGCCGTCGGCCGCCACGTGCCGCATGGTGCGCGCGTTCATGCGCTGCGACCGCTGAACCCCGCCCTGGGCGCCGGGCGTCCCCGATCCACGGGGCGCCCGGCGCCGCTGTGCCGCCGCACACCGGTCCCGCGCTGAGGCAGTATGGGCGCGTGAGGGGACCCCCTCGCCGCCAAGTCGCCGCGAGTCGTCGCGGAGCCCTCGCGAAGTCCTCGTGGCGCGGCGGCACTTGTGCCGGCCGGCCGTGTGGCCGCGCCCCGCCGCAGGAGAGAGGTACGACGGTTGACTGAGGAGAGGGCGGTCCCGGTCCCGTCGTCGTGGACGGTGCCGTCCGGCCGGTACGGCCGCGCCGTCGCCCGGGCCTGCGACATCGCCATGGCGCTGGTGGTCTGGGCGGCGGCGAGTCGCTACGGCCAGGACTACGACCTGGTCCTGGGCACGCTGATGGCACTGTGCCTGCCGGCCCGCAGGCGGTTCCCCGGCGCGGTGCTGGCGGCCGTCCTGGCGCTGAGCGTCGTCCAGTTCGCCCTGGACGAGCTGCCCGAACTCCCGCTGGCGTCGGCGCCCGCCGCGTACGACGTGGCCGTGCTGTTCGCCATGGTGTCGGTCGTCCACCATTCCCGGACCACCTGGTCGCCGTATCTCGCGGGCGGCGTGGTGCTGCTGGCCCCGGTGGTCGAGGCGGTGGGGGTGCCGCCCCTCGGCATCGAGCCGTCGGCCGACGTCCAGGCGCTGCTGACCTTCTGGGGACTGACGCTGACGGTCTGGCTCACGGCCTTCTCCCTGAAGACGCGGCGGCTCTACGCCGAGAGCCAGGCGGACCGCGCCCTGCGCATCCAGCGGGAACAGGAGCAGCGCGTCCGGCTGGCCGCGGCCCGGGAGCGGGCCGACATCGCCCGTGAACTGCACGACGTGGTCGCGCACAGCCTGGCCGTGATGATCCTCCAGGCCGACGGCGCCGAGTCCGTGCTGCGCAAGTCGCCGGAGACGGCCCGGTCCGCGCTGAGGACGATCGCCGCCACCGGCCGGGACGCCATCGACGACATGCACCGCATCGTCCGGGTGCTGCGCGAGGGCGACCAGGACCGCGCCGACGACGGTCCGCCACGGCGCCTGGTCACCCTCGACGAGATCGAGGTCGTCGCCGGACGCGCGCGGGCCGCCGGGCTGAGCGTGGACGTGTCCATCGAGGTCGGCGAGGGACGGCTGGCGCCGGCGGAGGAGATGACGGCCTTCCGCGTCGTCCAGGAGTGCCTCACGAACGTGCTCCGCCACGCCGGAGCCGGGGCCGGTGTCGACATCCGGCTCCACGAGGAGCGGGGCACCCTCCTGATCAGCGTCGTCGACGACGGAGCGGGCACCCTCGCCGGCCGCGGCGTCGGCGGTCACTTCGGAGGCAACGGACTGGTGGGCATGCGGGAGCGGGTGGAACTCGCCGGGGGCACCTTCGAGGCCGGCCCCCGGCTCGGCAGCGGATGGCAGGTACGTGCCTCGATCCCGACCAGGACGAAGTGACGAAGTTCCGACCGGGACGAAGTTCCGACCAGGACGAAGCGACGAATTTCCGACCAGGACGAAGCGACGGAGCAAGGACGACGTGATGACGCGGGCGGACAGACCGATCCGGGTGGCCGTGGTGGACGACCAGCCGCTGATCCGGGCCGGATTCTCCATGGTGCTGGCCGGTCAGGACGACATGGAGGTCGTCGGGGAGGCGGAGAACGGGGCGCGCGCCCTCGACCTGCTGCGCGAGGTCGAGGCGGACGTGGTCATCATGGACATCCGCATGCCCGTCATGGACGGCATCCAGGCCACCGAGCAGCTGATGCTGCGGGACGACCCGCCCGGGGTGCTGGTGCTGACCACCTTCGACAACGACGAGGACGCCTTCGCGGCGCTGCGCGCCGGAGCCGGCGGCTTCCTGCTGAAGAACGCCCCCGCCACGGAGGTCGTGAACGCCATCCGGGTCCTGGCCGCGGGGGAGTCGGTGGTGGCGCCCCGCATCACCCGGCTGCTCCTCGACCGGGTCGCGGACCGGCTGGCACCGGCGAACGAACAGGCCGGACGGCTGGACGTGCTCACCGCCCGCGAACGCGACGTGCTCACGCTGGTCGCCCGAGGACTGTCCAACGCCGAAATCGCGTCGGACCTCTACGTCGCGCAGGCCACGGTCAAGACGCACCTGGGCAACCTCATGGCCAAACTGCACCTGCGCGACCGTGCCCAGGCCGTCGCGTTCGCCTACCAGTCCGGGCTGGTCCGCCCCTCCCCCTGAGGGTGCAGAAGCACCCCCGGGTTCTGCCCCCGGGGGTGCAGGAACCACCCCGCCCGGCGGGCCAGATCCGCCGCCCCCGATCTCGGATCAGTGGCCGATGTCCGGCAGGCCGCCGAACTCCAGACTTCTCACTGCCGCCGAACGCGGCCGGGAAGACACACACTGGAGGACCCGATGAACACCACGCCCGCCACCACGCCCACCACCGCCACCGCCACCACGAAGGACAAGCGCAGGCGGACCCGCGTCGTCATCGGCGCCGCCACGGCCGTGATCGCCGCGGCCCTGGTCGCCGGGGCCGGCTACTGGTGGCAGGAGCGCAATGAACTCAGCCAGGCCTCCGCCGAGGACTGCGAGCTGGCGCAGCGCATCATCACCGAGGCCGAGCGGATCTCCACCGGGTCCGCGGCGGACGCGCGGAAGTGGTGGGAGAAGACCGGCGACGAGCGCCGCGCCCGGATGAAGGACGGCTACCTGGAAGCCAAGATCTCCAACTACGAGGGGTACGCCCTCGAAACCGCCAAGAACCCCTCCGCCGCGCCGTCCGCCAAGGAGCTGGAGCAGCTCCGGGAAGCGGCGCAGGGACACTGCTCGGCCTCCGGCGTCACCCTGTCCATGCCGCGGCTCGGCTCCTGACCCGGGTCGCGGGAACCGCCCCATGGCTGTCCACACCGTCGCCCCCGGCGGCACACCGGACGACGTCATCACCGCCACCGCCCTGGTGAAGACCTACCGCCAGGGCAGCGCCGGGGTACGGGCCCTCGACGGGGTGTCCGTCGCCGTCCGGCGTGCCCGGTTCACCGCCGTCGTCGGCCCCTCCGGGTCGGGGAAGTCGACCCTGATGCACTGCGTCGCCGGACTCGACACCGTCACCTCCGGCCGGGTCGTCCTGGACGGAACGGAGATCACCGGGCTGTCCGACCGGCAGCTGACCCGGGTGCGCCGGGAGCGGATCGGGTTCGTCTTCCAGTCGTTCAACCTGCTGCCGCAGCTGACCGCCTACGAGAACATCGTGCTGCCCGTCACCATGTCCGGCCGGCGCCCGGACCGCGCCCTGCTGGACCACCTCTGCGAGGTCCTCGGCATCGCCCACCGGCTGGCGCACCGCCCGTCCGAGCTGTCCGGGGGCCAGCAGCAGCGGGTCGCCGTGGCCCGGGCGCTGGTGTCCCGGCCGGCCGTGGTCTTCGCCGACGAACCCACCGGCAACCTCGACTCCCGGACCGGCGCCGAAGTCCTCACCCTGCTGCGCCGGTCCGTCGACGACCTCGGCCAGACGGTCGTGATGGTCACCCACGACCCCGCGGCCGCCCAGTACGCGGACCGGGTGCTGACCCTCGCGGACGGACGCGTCCGCGGCGACGAGCACACCGTCCCCTCCCGGCGGGCCGCCGCCCTCGCCGCCGGCGTCACGGGGAGGCGGCGATGAGGGGCCCGTGGCGCGCGACCGTCCTGGGCTCCCAGGTGGCGGAGCTGCTGCGGCGGCCCGGACGGTTCGCGGCGACCGGACTGTCGCTGCTGATCGCGGCGTTCACCGTCTTCGGCGCCGTCATGGCCCAGCAGATCATCACCGCGACCGTCGTCGACGGGTTCCGCGGCACGCCCGAGGCGGCGACGCTGGTGGTCACGTCCGGCGACGACGGCGAGGACATCGACGAGGCCGGGCTCCGCGCGATCCGCGAGGCGCCCGGGGTCACCGAGGCCGTCGGCCGGCTCGACGGCGGCGCCCCGCTGGACGGCAGCGCCGTCGAACGCTACCTCGAACTGTCCGCGGACCCGGGCACCGGCGCCCTGTCGGACGTACGGCTGATCGAGGGCGCGTACCCCTCCGGGCCGGGCCGGCTCGCCGTCGACACCGAGGCCGCGCGGGCCTACGGCCTGGCCCCCGGATCGTCGCTCGCCCTGCTGCGGCCCGCGTCCGACGGCGAGGGCACCGAGCGGGTGACCGTCGAGGTCAGCGGCATCGTCCGCGGCACCGCCACGGACGCGGCGGGGCCCACCGGCTACGCCCCCGGCCCCCTGCTGCGGGAACTGCTCGGCCTGTCGGGCTACTCCCGCGTCGACGTCCGCACCGACACGGCCCCGGCCTCCGGGTCCGGCTCCGCGTCCGCGGACCCCGCCGGGCGGATCCGGCAGGCGCTGCCCGGCGCGCGGGTGCGGTCCGGGGACGAGGTGCGGCAGGAGGAGGCCGACGCGGCGGTGACGGACGCGGAGGATGTCCTGGAGCTGATCACCGTCTTCCTCGGGGTCGCGGTCGGCGCGGCCGTGCTCGTCGCCACCTCCACCTTCCGCATCGTCTTCGCCCGGCGCGTACGCCGGCTGGCGCTGCTGCGCGCCGTCGGGGCGACCTCGCGGCGGCTCGCCGCCGCGCTCGTCGTCGAGGGGGCGGTGGTCGGCCTGCTGGCCGGCGCGGCCGGTGTGCTGGCGGCCTGGGGCTGCGGCCGGCTCGTCCCCGCGGTCGCCGGGCGGTTCGGCCACGACCTGTCCGCCCCCTCGGGGATTCCACCGGCGGAGGCCGTCCTCACCGTGCTCGGCACCGGTGTGCTGGCGGTCCTGGCGGTCCTGGCCCCGTCCCTGAGCGCCTCCCGGGTCTCCCCGCTGCAGGCCCTGCGCGGCGCCGCGTTCGGCCGGGCCGAGGCGGGCGGCTCCGTCCGCACCCTGCTGGGCCTGGTGTGCGCGGCGGGCGCCGCGCTCCTCGCCTGGCGGCAGTACGACGGGCTGCCCCGGCCGGGCGACGCGGAGTACGACCGCTTCGCGGCGCTGGCCGTCGTCGTGCTCTCGGGCGCCCTGGCCTTCCTGGCACTGATCGCCCTCGGCCCCCGGCTGGTCGGGCCGGTGCTGTCGGCCCTGGCCGTGCCCCTGCGCCGCACCGGTGCGGCCGGCCGGCTCGCGGTCGCGGGCGTCGGGGGAGCGCCGGGCCGGGCCGCCTCGGTCTCGGTGGTGGTCGCCCTCGGCGTCTGCCTGGTCGGCGCCACCCTGACCTGTCTCGCCTCCCTGGACGCCTACGAGCGCTACCGGCAGGCGGTGGCGGCACCCGCCGACTTCCGTCTGTACCCGAGGGACGGCGAGACACTGGACCGGTCGCTCGCCGCCGGCCTGGCCGCCCGCCCCGAACTGGCCGGCGTGACCGCGTTCCGCACGGTGGAGGCGGTCGAGGACGCCCGCACTGTCACCGTCTCCGACCTCGACCTCGGCACCGTCCGCTCCGGGGCGGACCTGACCGCCCGCGCCGGCTCCCTCGACCGCCTCGGCCCCGCCCGCGCCGTCGTGGACGCCGACCACGCCCACCGGCTCGGCGTCCGGGCCGGCGACCGGGTGACGCTGACGGTGAGGGGCCGCTCCGTCCGCCTCACCGTGGCGGCGACGCTGCCCGGGGCCGGCCCCTACGGGGGGAACTTCTTCGTCCCCGCCGCGGACCTCACCCGTATGGGGGCCGGCCCCGCGCCCACCACCGTCACCGCCGACGCCGCGGAGGACAGCGCGCAGGGGCGGATACGCGCCCAGCGGGCCATCACCGAGACCCTGACCGGACCGGAGCGCGGCGAGGGCCGGGTCATCGCCGAGGACTCGGCCGCGGCGGCCGGGGAGGCGGAGGACCTGCGGACGACGGCCACGGCCGTGATCATGGTCCTGGGCCTGACCGTCCTGGTGGCGGTCACCGGCGTCGCGACCACGGCGAGCCTCACCGTCGTCGAGCGGGGCCGCGAGTTCGCGCTGCTGCGGGCCCTGGGGCTCAGCGGAGCGGCCGTGCACCGCATGGTCACGGTCGAGTGCGCGCTCCACGGCGTACTGGGCGGGGTGCTCGGCCTGGCGCTCGGCGTGCCGTACTCCTGGCTGGTGGTCCGGGTCGCCGAGGCCGGCGCCCCGTTCCGCCTCCCCGCGGGGGAACTCGCGGCGGTCCTCACCGCCCTGGTCCTGGTGACCGCCGCCGCGGGAACGGCGCCGGCCCTCCGCGCCTCCCGGACCTCACCGACGGCCGCCGTCGCCCGGGCCGGGTGACCGGGGGCCGGCCCGCCGCGTGGCCGCGATCGGCACGGGCGGAAGCCGGCGTACCCGAGCGGCACGGTCACCGCGGTGACGCGCCCGAACACCACGGCCGTCGCCCGCCGGGACGACCGGCACCCCCGCACCGGGTCCCGACCGGTCGGGAAGGGCACCGGTGGGGAAGGGAACCGCTCCGGAAGGGCACCGGTCGGGAAGGGCACCGGTCGGGAAGGGCACCGCTCCGGGCGGGGTGCTCCTTCCGCCGCGCGGCGGGCGTCGGGGCCCGGGCGGACGGCTCCTCGCGGGCGGCCCCGCCCGCCTCGGGCCGGACTCCCGCTCCCGCCCGGCCCGTCCGGGCACCCCCGGTCCCACCCCCCCCGCCTCGTCCCGGCCGACCGCGCCGGCGAACCAGGTGACCGGAGTCCGCGCACACAACAGCGGCCCCCGTCCCCGGGAAGGGGACGAGGGCCGCCGGCATGGCTCAGGCGCCGGTCACACGTCGAAGTACAGCTCGAACTCGTGCGGGTGCGGACGCAGCTGGAGCGGGGCGATCTCGTTGGTGCGCTTGAAGTCGATCCACGTCTCGATCAGGTCGGACGTGAAGACGTCGCCCTGGAGGAGGAACTCGTGGTCGGCCTCCAGGCGGTCGAGGACGGCGCCCAGCGAGGTCGGGACCTGGGCCACGCTCGCGTGCTCCTCGGGGGCCAGCTCGTAGAGGTCCTTGTCGATCGGCTCGGCCGGCTCGATCTTGTTCTTGATGCCGTCCAGGCCCGCGAGCAGCAGCGCCGAGAAGGCCAGGTACGGGTTGCCGGAGGAGTCGGGCGCGCGGAACTCGACGCGCTTGGCCTTCGGGTTGGAGCCGGTGATCGGGATGCGCATCGCGGCGGAGCGGTTGCGCTGCGAGTACACCAGGTTGATCGGCGCCTCGAAGCCCGGCACCAGGCGGTGGTACGAGTTCACCGTCGGGTTGGTGAAGGCCAGCAGCGACGGGGCGTGCTTGAGGATGCCGCCGATGTAGTAGCGGGCCATGTCGGAGAGGCCGGCGTAGCCCTGCTCGTCGTAGAACAGCGGGTCGCCGTTGCTCCACAGCGACTGGTGGACGTGCATGCCCGAGCCGTTGTCACCGAAGATCGGCTTCGGCATGAAGGTCGCGGTCTTGCCGTTACGCCAGGCGACGTTCTTCACGATGTACTTGAAGAGCTGGAGGTCGTCGGCGGCGGCGAGCAGCGTGTTGAACTTGTAGTTGATCTCGGCCTGGCCGGCGGTGCCCACCTCGTGGTGCTGGCGCTCGACCTTCAGGCCGGAGCGCTCCAGCTCCAGGGAGATCTCGGCGCGCAGGTCGGCGAAGTGGTCGACCGGCGGGACCGGGAAGTAGCCGCCCTTGTAGCGGACCTTGTAACCGCGGTTGTCCTCCACGGCGCCGGTGTTCCAGGCGCCGGCCTCGGAGTCGATGTGGTAGAAGGACTCGTTCGCGCCGGTGGCGAAGCGGACGGAGTCGAAGACGTAGAACTCGGCCTCGGGGCCGAAGAACGCGGTGTCGGCGATGCCGGTGGAGGCGAGGTAGGCCTCGGCCTTCTTCGCCACGTTGCGCGGGTCGCGGGAGTACTGCTCGCCCGTGATCGGGTCGTGGATGAAGAAGTTGATGTTGACCGTCTTGTCCCGGCGGAACGGGTCGACCCGCGCGGTGGACAGGTCGGCGCGGAGCGCCATGTCGGACTCGTGGATGGCCTGGAAGCCGCGGATCGAGGAGCCGTCGAAGGCCAGCTCCTCGGCCGGGTCGAAGGCCTCGGCCGGGATCGTGAAGTGCTGCATCACACCCGGCAGGTCGCAGAAGCGGACATCGACGAACTTGACGTCCTCGTCCGCGATGAACTTCTTGGCCTCGTCGGCGTTCTGGAACATCCAGCTCCTCCTACTCCCGACCGTCCCGCCGGGGTGGTAGATCGTTCGTGCGGCCAGTGCGGGTGGCACACGCTGTCCACGACCCTAAGGACGGGTGGTTTCTCGGGCGTGACCCGTTTGTTTCGCAGAAGTTAACCGGCTCCGTTCCAGCGTAGTCCCGTCCCGTCCCACCCCGCCCGGCACCGGTCCGGAACGCGCGCAGTACCGTGTATCCGTGGACAAGAGGCAAGCAATCGGATCGTGGCTGTCCGGGCCCCGCGCGGCCATGGAGGAGGCGGGCGCCGACTTCGGACACCGGGGCAAGGACCTCGGCCTGCCGGAGGACGGACCGGGTTCGATCGCGGGTCCGGGACGGCGGCTGGGCGCGCTGGCCGTCGACTGGGCCCTGTGCCTGCTGATCGCATACGGCCTGATCACCGACGGCTATGGGCAGGCGACCTCCAACTGGGCGCTGCTCATCTTCTTCGTCCTGAGCGTCCTGACCGTCGGCACCCTCGGCTTCACCCCCGGCAAGCGCCTCTTCGGCCTGCGCGTCGTCGAGCTGGGCACCGGCCGGGTCAGCCCGTCGCGCGTCCTGCTCCGCTCGGCGCTGCTGTGCGTGGCGGTCCCCGCGCTGATCTGGGACCGCGACGGCCGAGGCCTGCACGACCGGCTGGCGCGCACGGTGGAGGTCCGGATCTGATCGGGACCGCGTGTACGTGAGCGCGCGTCCCGCGTGTACGTGATCGGGACCGCGTGTACATGAGCGCGCGTCCCGCCTGTGCGTGAGGGGGGCCGCGTGTACGTGAGTGGCGGGACCGCGTGTACGTGAGTGGGGGGGGCCCGGGGGGTTGCGGGGGGCCCCCCCCACCTTGAAGCGGGGCGCGGCCGGAGCGCGGGGGCGGGGGGCGGCTGGCCGGTGGGGGGGGGCCCGGGGTGTCGGTGGGGGGGGGCCCGGGGAGGGGTCCGGGCCCCCCCCACTCACGTACACGCGGGACGCGCGCTCAGCGCGGGCGCTGGCCGCCGCCCTTCGGCATGCGCATCCCCTTGGGCATCGGGCCCTTGGGCAGCGGCATGTTGCTCATCAGGTCGCCCAGGGCGCGCAGCCGGTCGTTGGTCACGGTGACCTGGGGGCCGGTCAGGACGCGCGGCAGCTTGAGCATGGTGGTGCGCAGCTTCTTCAGCGGCACCTGGCCCTCGCCGTCGCCCACGATCAGGTCGTGCACGGGGACGTCGGCGACGATCCGGTTCATCTTCCTCTTCTCGGCGGCGAGCAGGGACTTCACCCGGTTCGGGTTGCCCTCCGCGACCAGCACGATGCCGGCCTTGCCGACCGCGCGGTGCACCACGTCCTGGTTGCGGTTCATCGCCACCGCCGGGGTCGTCGTCCAGCCCCGGCCGACGTTGTCCAGTACCGCCGCGGCGGCGCCCGGCTGGCCCTCCATCTGCCCGAAGGCCGCCCGCTCGGCCCGGCGCCCGAACACGATCGCCGTCGCGAGGAAGGCGAGCAGCAGGCCCAGGATGCCGAGATAGATGGGGTGACCGATCAGGAAACCGATCGCGAGGAAGACACCGAAGACGATGATTCCGACAGCCGCGAGTACAAGACCGATCTTCTTGTCGGCCCTGCGGGTCATCTTGTAGGTCAGAGCGATCTGCTTCAGTCGCCCGGGGTTCGCGGCGTCCGCCGCGTTGTCCTTCCTCGCCATGGAGCGAAGTCTACGTGCCCCCGGGAGCGCCGACGAAGGCAGTGCCCGCGGGGAGCCCCGCGGCGCGGATGTCAGAGGCGGACGGAGGCGCTCTGGGCGGCCTGGGCGGCCTGGCCGAGGACGCGCTCGGCCTCGACGCGGTCCTTGGCGCGGCGGCGGTCCTCCAGGACGGCGGTCCAGGCGTTGCGGCGGGCGGTGCGCTGGCCACCGCTCATCAGCAGCGACTCGACGGCACGCAGGGCGGCGGTGAACGACGGGACGGCGGTGGCGCGGACGGGCGCGGCCTGCATCGTGGAGTTCCCCCTCGGGGCGGCGGTGGACGGCGGTGCGGGGCGTCGGGAAAGGCTGTACGTGGCGTGAGTCCAGCGTCACTGATTGGTGTTACCAGGGCGTGACCCGCCGGTCAAACGCCCATGAAGCCCCGGAGTCGGGGCCCGGAACCCCGGCGCGGCCCCGGCCGTGGCCCTCATCAGCGAGGACGTCCGGGACCGCGTCGTACCGGCCATTACCGGCGAGTAGCCTCTTGTGCTCGAATTCACACGGCCTGCGCGGCGACGAACGCGCCGTCCTGCTGCGGAGCGGCGGAATGACGCTGCTCGATCGCCATCCGGTACAGCCGCCCCGCCCGGTACGAGGAGCGCACCAGCGGACCGGACATGACCCCGGAGAAGCCGATCTGCTCGGCCTCCTCCTTCAGCTCCACGAACTCGTGGGGCTTGACCCAGCGCTCCACGGGGTGGTGGCGCACGGAGGGCCGCAGGTACTGCGTGATGGTCACCAGCTCGCAGCCCGCCTCGTGCAGCTGCTTCAGCGCCTCGCTGACCTCCTCGCGGGTCTCGCCCATGCCGAGGATCAGGTTGGACTTGGTGACCAGGCCGAAGTCGCGGGCCTCGGTGATGACCTTCAGGGAGCGCTCGTAGCGGAAGCCGGGGCGGATGCGCTTGAAGATGCGCGGGACCGTCTCGACGTTGTGCGCGAAGACCTCGGGGCGGGAGGCGAAGACCTCGGCGAGCTGCTCGGGCACCGCGTTGAAGTCGGGGGCCAGCAGTTCGACCTTGGTGCGGCCCCCGTCGCGCCCGGCGGTCTGCTGGTGGATCTGGCGCACGGTCTCGGCGTACAGCCAGGCGCCGCCGTCCGCCAGGTCGTCGCGGGCCACGCCGGTGATGGTGGCGTAGTTCAGGTCCATGGTGACCACGGACTCGCCGACGCGGCGGGGCTCGTCGCGGTCGAGCGCCTCGGGCTTGCCGGTGTCGATCTGGCAGAAGTCGCAGCGCCGGGTGCACTGGTCGCCGCCGATGAGGAAGGTCGCCTCGCGGTCCTCCCAGCACTCGTAGATGTTGGGGCAGCCGGCTTCCTGGCAGACCGTGTGCAGGCCCTCGCCCTTCACCAGGTTCTGCATCTTCGTGTACTCGGGACCCATTTTCGCCCGGGTCTTGATCCACTCGGGCTTGCGCTCGATGGGGGTCTGGCTGTTGCGGACCTCCAGGCGCAGCATCTTGCGTCCGTCGGGTGCGACTGCGGACACGACCGGCTCCCTAGCGTTCGATTCTTCGGCGCCTTCAGAGTACGCCCGTGCAATCGAAAGCCCGCCTCCCGTCTCAGGCGGCCGGTGTCTTCTCGATCACGCGCGGCTTGAGCTCCGCGTTCTCCAGTACGTCCCGCAGGTGCCGCTCCACCACCGGCAGCACCTCCCCGATCGTGACGTCCCGGCCCAGTTCGTCCGCCAGGGAGGCGACGCCGGCGTCCCGGATGCCGCACGGGATGATCCTGTCGAACCACTTGTTGTCCGGGTGCACGTTGAGCGCGAAGCCGTGCATGGTGACGCCCTTGGCGACCCGGATGCCGATCGCGGCGATCTTGCGGTCCTCGCGGCGCTGTCCGGCGTTGGAGGGCGCGTACTCCGGGCCGTTGAGCCGGGGGTCGAACTCCTCGTCGGTGAGCCGGGGGTCGAAGTCCAGCGACAGCCCGCCGAGCGACGGGCGCCGCTCCACCGGGTCGCCCAGGACCCAGACCCCGCTGCGGCCCTCGACCCGGCTGGTCTCCAGGCCGAACTCGGCGCAGGTGCGGATCAGGGCCTCCTCCAGCCGCCGGACGTGCGCGACGACGTCCACCGGGCGCGGGAGCTTCTGGATCGGGTAGCCCACCAGCTGGCCGGGGCCGTGCCAGGTGATCTTGCCGCCGCGGTCCACGTCGATGACGGGGGTGCCGTCCAGCGGGCGCTCGCTGTCCGCCGTGCGCCGGCCGGCCGTGTAGACCGGCGGGTGCTCCAGCAGCAGCACGGTGTCCGGGACCTCGTCGGCGAACCGCGCCGCGTGCACCCGGCGCTGCTCGTCCCACGCCTCCTGGTACTCGACGGCCTGTGCGCCGAACCCCATACGGACGAACCGCAACCCACTCACGGCAAGCGCCTCCCTGGACGTAGTAAGGCACGGCTGGTGCCCCCGCCACTGTACGTCCGCCCCCTGGGGTGCCGCCGGGGACCCGGAGCCGTCAGCCGGACGGCCGATCCTCACACGATCGGATGAATGGATGCCGAAGGGTGCGATGAGGTGCTTACTCTCCGCTACATTCGCGCCGATCACGAGGCCATAAGGGCTGCTCACAGGCAATCCGGGCACTTCGAACGCCCCGGAAGGCAGGAGACCGCACCGCACCATGACGGAACGACCCGCGCAGCGCACCCCCAACCGCCAGCTCGCCGCGCTCATCGCCGAAGCCGGCTTCTCCAACGCGGGTCTCGCGCGTCGCGTCGACCAGCTCGGCCTCGAACACGGCCTGGACCTCAGATACGACAAGACGTCCGTCACCCGGTGGCTGCGCGGTCAGCAGCCGCGAGGCACCACCCCCGCCCTGATCGCCGAGGTCTTCACCCGGCGCCTGGGCCGCCGGCTCACCGCCCAGGACCTCGGCCTGGACGCCTGTGCCCCCGTCTACGCGGGCCTGGAGTTCGCCGCGACCCCCGAGGAGGCCGTCGACATCGTCAGCGGCCTGTGGCGCAAGGACTCCGGCAGCCACGCCGAACTCCGCAAGATCGCCTTCACCCCGGCGGGCCTCGTCGTGCCCAGCCGGGACTGGCTGATCGGCCGCGCCGACGACAAGGTGGCCCGCGCCGAGCCGCCGGTCCGCGTCCCCGCCCAGGGCCGTCCGGGGGTCCCCGGCCACCCGGCCCGGCCGGAGTCCGGCAGCCGGCGGCGCTCCCCGGTCGACCGCGGCCCCGGGGTGCGGGTCGGCGCCGGCGACCTCGCCGCGCTGCGCTCGGTGGGCGAACTCTTCCGCAGCCTGGACGACCGCTACGGCGGCGGCCACGCCCGGCAGGCCCTGGTGCGCTACCTCGAACACGAACTGGAGCCGATGCTGCGCGGCAGCTACGGCGAGCAGACCGGCCGCCGGCTGTTCGCCGCCGCCGCCGACCTCACCCGGCTCGCCGGCTGGACCTCGTACGACATCGCCGCGCACGGGCTCGCGCAGCGCTACTTCGTGCAGGCCCTGCGGCTCGCGCAGGCGGCCGGGGACCGGCCGTACGGGTCCTACGTGCTGGCCACCATGAGCTGGCAGGCCGTCTACCTCGGGCACGGGCGCGAGGCGGTGCAGCTCGCCCGCGTCGCCCAGCAGGGCGTCGGCAGCACCGCGCCGCCCGTGGTGCAGGCGCTGCTGCACGTCTGCGAGGCGCGCGGGTACGGAGTCCTCGGCGAGGTGCGGGCCTGCACCGCGGCCCTGGTGCGGGCCGAGCGGGCCATGGAGGCCGCCCGGCCCGGCGACGAGGTGCCGCACTGGGCGCGGTTCTTCGACGAGGCGCAGCTCGCCGACGAGCTGGCCCACTGCCACCGGGACCTCCAGCAGTTCCGGGTCGCCGCCCAGCAGGCCGAGCGGTCCCTGCAGCTGCGGCCCGCGGCCCAGGCCCGCGGCCGGCTGTTCTGCCGGGTGGTCCTGGCCACCGCCCGGCTGGGCCTGGGCGAGCTGGACGCGGCGTGCCAGCTGGGGGCCGAGGCGGCCGGGCAGGCGGCGGAGATGCGGTCGGTGCGGGCGGTGGAGTACGTGCGGGAGTTCGAGCGGAGGCTGGAGCCGTACCGCGACGCCGCGCCCGTCCGGGGCTACCGGGACAAGGTCGCGGCCCTGGGGTAGCCCCGGGGGCTGTCCGCCGGGTGCGGGCGCGTCGTGGTCGCTCGCGCCCCATGCGGCTTCGCGTCCCATCCGGCTCCGCGCCCCATCCGGCTCCGCGCCCCATCCGGCCTCGCGCCCCATCCGGCTCCGCACCCCTTCCGGGGGCGCGGAGCGTCACGCCGCCCGGGCAGCCGGGCCGGGTTCCGCCCGGTGCGGGGAGCCCCGCGTGCCCAGGTCCGCCAGGACGGCCGTCGCCGCCCGGTGCGCCGAGCGGAGGGCGCCCTGGACGGTGCCGGCGTCGCGGTGGTCGCCGCACACGTACAGGCCCGCCAGCAGGCGCACCGGGCGGCGCGGGTCGTGCGGCGGGCGCATGGCCGGCACCGCCTCGGGCGTGTGGTGCACCGCCAGGGTCTCCCAGCGCGCGGTCGAGGTGCCGTAGAGGCGGGACAGGTGGGCGCGTACGGCGGTGTCGACGTCGGGCGGGGGCGGGCCCAGGACGGTGGACGACACCAGGGCGCGGCCGGCCGGTGCGCGGGACGGGTCCACCTCGCTGATCACGGCCGTGTGGGCGACCGGCCCGCCCCGGTCGGCGTCGAGCAGCAGGGCCGTGCCGGTCGCCGGGGGCTCGTCGGTGGTGTGGTGCACCACCGTCACCGGGTGGAAGTCCGGGACCCGCAGCCCGGGCAGCAGCTCGGCGGCGGCCCGGGCGTCGGTGGCCAGCAGCACCGCCCGGCAGCGCAGGACACCGTGCCCGGCGGTGGTCACCGCGTTGGCGGCGATCGAGGTGACCCGTACGCCGGTGCGCACGGTGCCCGGCGGCAGCGCCCCGGCCAGCAGGTCCGGCAGGGCCTCGGCGCCGCCCTCCGGCAGCCCCAGCCGCCCGGTCGCGAAGGCGCGCAGCGCCAGGTCGGCGCACCGGCTGGAGGTGGTCAGCTCCGGGTCGCACAGCAGCGCGGCGAGCAGCGGGCGCAGGAAGCCGTCGACGGTGCGGGCGGGCAGCCCGCGGACGGCGAGCGCCTGCCGCGCGGGCAGCTCCGGGCGGGCCAGCAGCCGTTCGACCGGCGTGGTCGCGAGCCGGGTGAGCGCGGCGGTCAGCCGGGCCTGGTCGACGGCGGTGCCCAGCGGGGACCCGGCCCGCACCCGGCGGGCCACCGCCTGCCGCCCGGCCGCCCGGGCGACGGCCCCGGCCCGGCCCGCTCCCGGCACCGGCCCCCGCGCCCCCGGCACCGGCCGTGGAGCGCTCGCCAGGGCGCGTACGGTGTGCAGTGCGCCCCGTGCGCCCCCGGCACCGTAGGGAGCGGCCACGCGGTGGTGCAGACCTTCGCTGTGGACCAGCGCCCCCGGCGCGAAGGGCCGCAGCACGAGTCCGTCCAGGCCGGGGACGAGCCTCAGTTCGGGACAGGACGTCGGCAGCGACTGCCCGATCCGGTCGAGCCGGAAGCCGTCGACCTTCTCGGTCGCCGTCCGGCCGCCCGTCACGGGGGCCGCCTCCAGGACCACGGTCGACACTCCCTGGCTGGTCAGCCGGTGTGCCGCCGCGAGCCCGGCGACCCCGGCCCCCACGACGACGACGTCCGCCTGGTACATGGGCTCACACACGTGCCCCTCCTCGCGATCACGCGGCCACTGGAGGCGTAAGGCCCCCAACTGGCTTTCGGAACAACCGAGTTCAGATCGAGACTAGGGACGCGGCCGGGCGGTGACAGTCGCACGGGGACAGGGCACGGTCGCACGCAGGTCGCACACGGCCGGGTCCGTCCGGCCCGGCGTCCCCCGCCGCGCCACCGCGGATCACAGCGCCGCGCGGATCGCACCGTCGATCTCCGGGAACGCGAACCGGAACCCCGACTCCAGCAGCCGCCCCGGCACCACCCGCGCGCTGCCCAGCACGTCCCCGGCCATCTCGCCGAGCACCGTCCGCAGCACCGGGGCGGGGACCGCGAGGAGGGCGGGCCGGCGCAGGACCCGGCCCATCGCCTCGGTGATCTCCCGGTTGGTGCGCGGCCGCGGCGCGGTCAGGTTGAACGGGCCGGACAGGTCCCCGCGGGCCAGCAGATGGCGGATCGCGGCCACCTCGTCGTGCAGCGCGATGAACGACCAGTACTGCCGCCCGTCGCCCAGGCGCCCGCCGAGCCCCGCCCTGAACAGCGGGAACAGCCGCCCCCAGGCCCCGCCGCCGCGCGCGACGACCAGCCCGGTGCGGGTGAACACCGTCCGCACCCCGGCCTTTCGGGCGGGTGCGGCGGCGGCCTCCCACTCGACGCACAGTTCGGGCAGGAAGCCCCGGCCCGCGGGGGCGCTCTCGTCCACCGCGCGCTCCCCGGTCTCCCCGTAGAAGCCGATCGCGCTGCCGTTCACGAAGACCTCCGGCGGCCGGTCCAGGGAGGCGACGGCACGGGCCAGCGCCGCCGTGCCGCGGACCCGGCTGTCCCGGATCCGCGCCTTGTACGCCGCCGTCCAGCGCCGGTCGCCGACGCCGGCCCCGGCCAGGTTGACCACGGCGTCGCAGCCGGCCAGCCCGGCCGTGTCCACCCGGCCGCGCTCGGGGTCCCAGCGGACCTCGCCCGGTCCCCGGGGCGCGTGCCGCACCAGGCGCACCACCTCGTGCCCGTCCGCCGTCAGGGACCGCGCCAGCGCGCTGCCGATCAGACCGGACGCGCCGGCCACCGCGATGCGGGAAGGTTCCATGGGGACATCCTGCCGCCGCCGGGGAAGCGGCGCAGCGGACGCCGCCGGTGCCCTGCCGTAGAGTGACCGCCATGTCCGAAGCGCGCATACGGCCCGCTCGGCCCGACGACGAAGAGGCGCTGGGCCTGCTCGACCGGGAGACCTGGTCCCCGCTGCACGCGGTCGCGCCCCGCCCGGAACCGGGCGCCCCCTTCTTCCAGGCGCACGCGGGCCCCGACGCCCACCTCGTCGCCGAACTCGACGGCCGCCTCGTCGGCTACCTCCGCCTCGGACGCCCCACCGGCCTCGCCTCCAACCGGCACGTGCGGGCCGTCCACGGCCTCGCCGTCGCCGAGGAGGCCCGCGGCCGCGGCATCGGCCGCCGTCTGCTCCGCGCCGCCGCCGAGGAGGCCCGCCGCCTGGGCGCCCGCCGCCTCACGCTGCGCGTCCTCGGCCCCAACACGCCCGCCCGGAAGCTCTACGCGTCCGAGGGCTTCGTCGTCGAAGGGGTGCAGCCCGAGGAGTTCCTCCTGGACGGCGCGTACGTCGACGACGTGCTGATGGGCAAGTTCCTGCGCTGACCCCGCGGCCCCGCGCTACGACGTCACCGGCGCCCCCGTGTCCACGGCCGCCGTGGCCGTCGCCGCGCGCCGGGCCTCGCCGGACACCTCGCCGGCCGTCAGCACGTACCCGGTGGCGGCGTCGGAGGTGGAGCGGGCGAAGACCACGCCGTACACCCGGCCCCCGGTGGTCAGCAGCGGCCCGCCGGAGTTGCCCGGACGGACCGTGGAGCGTATCGAGTAGATCTCCCGGGTGACCTCGACCTCGCTGTAGATGTCCCGGCACCCACGGCAGGACCCACACGCCGACGACCGCGCCGCCGACGAACCCGGCCAGCGCGACACAGCCCGCCACCAGCCCGCGCCGGTACCCGCAGGCCGCGTACGCCGGCACCACCAGCGCCGGCACGATGTCGAGCAGATCCACACGAGCCGCCCTCCCCTCGGACCCCGGCCCCCCTCGGTACGTGCCGCAAGGGCCCGGCGGTCAACCGGTGCCGTACCTGCGGTCGGTGATCGTCCACAGGTGCGGCCGTCCGGGGAAACGCCGCGGACCGGGACGATGGTTCCACCGGGTGGCACAGCGCACGTCGCGGACCGGCCGCGACGGGCCGACAGTGGGTGTCATGCGTGTGCTGCGAGGGCTGCGGAAAGCGGCGGGACGACGCGCGGGACGCCTCCCGCTCCGTGCCCCGGCCCGCGTCCCGCTCCGTGCCCCGGCCCGCGTCCCGTTCCGTGCCCTGCTCCGTGTCCCGCTCCCCGTCCTGCTGCTGGGCTGTCTGCCCGTCCTCGCCGTCGCCGTCGGACTGGCGCTGTTCCTGACCGGCACGGACCGGCCGGCCGGCCCGCACACCCGCGCCACCACCCGGCCGGAGAGCCGGTACACCGCGCCCCGGCCGGACATCGTCCCCCGCTCGTCCTGGCTGGGCGACGCCGCCCGCCGGCAGCCGCCCCCGCGCTACGACGACCAGGTCGTCGCCGTCTTCGTCCACCACACCGACAGCCCCAACGGCTACGACTGCGCCGACACGCCCCGCATCCTGCGCGGCATCTACACCGGCCAGACCGGCGCCCGGGAGTGGGACGACCTCGGCTACAACTTCGTCGTCGACCGCTGCGGCACCGTCTACGAGGGCCGCGCCGGAGGCGTCGACCGGGCCGTGACCGGCGCCCACACCCAGGGCTTCAACCACCGCACCGCCGGCATCGCCGCCCTGGGCACCTACACCGAGGGCGTGCCGGTGCCCCGGGCGCTGACCGACGCGATCGCCGCGCTGGCCGCCTGGAAACTGGGCCCCGCCGGCACCGACCCGCGCGGCCGGGTCCGCCTGGTCTCCAGCAACGGCCTCAGCCGGTACGCCGCCGGCACCACCGCCGCGCTGCCCGCCGTCGCCGGGCACGACGACGGCTACCGGACCAGCTGCCCCGGCGCCGCGCTCAGCGCCCGGCTCCCCGAGATCCGGGAGCGCGCGGCCCGGCTCCAGGGCCGCCCCGCACCTCACAGGACGGCCACAGCGGTCACGCAGGCTCCTCAGAGCCGGGGCCCCTACCGTCGGTGACACAAGCCGACCGGAGGTGGGGACCATGAAGAACAGCCAGGACCACAGCACCAGCACCAGCACCTGGGCCGAGGCGCTGCGCCGCCCCTGGACCGCGCTGGCCGCCGCCGCGGCCGTGGTCCTGGGCCCGGCCGCCGTCACCGCCTCCGCCCTGGACCAGGCCAACGCGGCCCCGCAGCACCACGCGGGCACCCTGAAGGCCGAGCAGACCCAGGCGTACCTCCCGACGGACACGACCCGCCGCCGCACCGCCTGATCCGCGCCGGCCCGCTCACCCGCCGAACGGGTCCTCAGGCGCCGAACCGCTCCCACAGCCGGGGCAGCCGCCGCGCCAGGGCCCGGTCGTCCGCCAGGTCGACCGGGGCGCCCGCCGGTCCGGCGGGCGGCGGGGGGATGTCCAGCTCCGGGGCGACCACGCCGGTGAGCTGCTCGTAGGCCTCGTCGGCCGCGCAGCCGAGGCCCTCGCCGTCGCCGTCGGCCTCCTCGTCGAAGCCGTCGAGGAGATCGGCCAGCGCGTCCGCGTCGTGCACGGCGCCCTCGTAGACCTTCCGGCCCTGGCCGATCAGCCAGCACCGGAAGCGGTCGAACGCGTCGTCGCCCGCGTCGCCCAGCAGGATCCGGGCGGCGCCCCGCAGCTCCCAGGTGCAGGCGCGGTCGCAGCGGGTCTCGAAGTGGCGGGCGAAGTCCAGGACCGCGTCCGGGTCCAGCCGGCACAGCAGCTCCACCAGCAGGCCGGCCTGGTCCTCGGGATCGCCCTCGGCGTCCCGGCGAGCGGTGTCGACCAGCTCCCAGAACTCCGTCTCGTCCATCACGCGTCCAGCATCGGCCCCGGCGGGCCGGGGCGCACGTCCGGGCGGCGGATCGCCGTCCGGACGTCGTCGGCCTGCCCGTACAGGGCGGCGAGCCGCCGGGCGTCCGCCGCGAAGCGCTCGCGCAGCGACCGGGGGGCCAGCACCTCCGCCTCCGGGCCGAGCGACCCGAGCTGGGCGTGGGCGACCTCCTCCGACTCCACCGGCAGCGCCACCGTGAGCAGTCCCTCCCCGTCCGGGGGCCCGGCGGCGGCCAGGGCCTGCCGGGCGGCCGCCGGGTCCACGGCGTACGGCAGCCGCCGCGCACCGGCCGGGGAGAGCCGTACCACCACCTCGGCCCGCAGGATCGACCGCGCGAACCCCTGAGCCCGCTCCGCCCAGAAGGCGGGCAGGTCGAACCCCTCGTCCCGCGCGAACCGCTCCCCGCCCGGCTCGACCGAGGTGAACCGGTCGATCCGGTAGACCCGGTAGGCCCGCGGGTCCCCGTCGCCCGCCGCGTCCGTCACCCGGGCGCACAGGTACCAGACCCCCGCCTTCAGGACCAGCCCGTACGGCTCCAGCTCCCGGCCGACCTCGGCCTCGTCCTCGCCGCGCCGGTAGCGCGCCGTGATCCGGCGGTCGTCCCACACCGCGTCCGCCACCGCCGGCAGCAGTTCGGGCGGGCGCGGCTCGGTGAACCAGTTCGGGGCGTCCAGGTGGAAGCGCTGCGCGGCCGTGCGGGAGGCGTCGCGCAGGGACGGCAGCAGCGCCGCCGAGACCTTCAGGCGGGCCGCCGAGGCCGCGTCCTCCAGGCCCATCTCGCGCAGCGCCCCGGGCACCCCGGACAGGAACAGCGCCTCCGCCTCGCCGCGGTGCAGCCCCGTCAGACGGGTGCGGTAGCCGCCGATCAGCCGGTAGCCGCCGGCCCGGCCCCGGTCCGCGTACACCGGCACGCCCGCCTCGGACAGGGCCTGCGCGTCCCGGGCGACCGTCCGCTCGGACACCTCCAGCTCCCGGGCCAGTTCGGCGGCGGTCATCGACGTGCGGGACTGGAGCAGCAGGACCATCTTGATCAGGCGGGCGGCACGCATGGCCCCCATCATGCAGGAGGCCCCCGCCGGCGGCGGGGGCCTCCTGGGACATCCGGCCTACAGGCCGTAGCGCTCGCGCGCCTCCTTCACGGCCGTCGCCTTGACCTCGCCGCGCCGGGCCAGCTGGGCCAGCGCCGCGACGACGACGGACTCGGCGTCCACGCCGAAGTGGCGGCGGGCGCCCTCACGGGTGTCCGACAGACCGAAGCCGTCGGCGCCCAGCGAGGACCAGTCCTGCTCGACCCACTGCGCGATCTGGTCGGGGACCTGGCGCATGTAGTCGGAGACCGCCAGCACCGGGCCCTCGGCGCCCTGCAGCGCCTGCCGGACGTACGGCGTGCGCTCCTCGCCGCGCAGCAGCGCCGCGTCGGCGTCCATGGCGTCCCGGCGCAGCTCCGTCCAGGAGGTCGCGGACCACACGTCGGCGGCCACGCCCCACTCCTCGGCCAGCGTCTTCTGTGCCTTCAGCGTCCAGTGGATCGCCGTACCGGAGGCGAGCAGCTGGATGCGCGGGGCGTTCGCCGCCGGGGCCAGGCCCGCCGACTCCGCCGTGTTGAAGCGGTACAGGCCCTTGACGATGCCCTCGTCGATGCCCAGGCCCTGCGGCTTGGCGGGCTGCGGCATCGGCTCGTTGTAGACGGTGAGGTAGTAGAAGACGTTCTGGTCCTCACCCGGCTTGGCCTCGCCGTACATCCGGCGCAGGCCCTCCTTGACGATGACGGCGATCTCGTAGGCGAACGCCGGGTCGTACGTGAGGGACGCCGGGTTGGTCGCGGCGATCACCGGGGTGTGGCCGTCGGCGTGCTGCAGGCCCTCACCGGTCAGCGTGGTGCGGCCGGCGGTGGCGCCGATCAGGAAGCCGCGGCCGAGCTGGTCGCCGAGCTGCCACATCTGGTCGGCCGTGCGCTGCCAGCCGAACATCGAGTAGAAGATGTAGAACGGGATCATCGCCTCGCCGTGCGTGGCGTACGCGGTGGACGCGGCGATGAAGTCGGCCATGGAACCGGCCTCGGTGATCCCCTCGTTGAGGATCTGCCCGTTCTCGGCCTCCTTGTAGTACATCAGCTGGTCGCGGTCGACCGGCTCGTACGTCTGGCCCTTGGGGGAGTAGATCCCGAGCGACGGGAAGAGGCTCTCCATGCCGAAGGTGCGCGCCTCGTCGGGGACGATCGGCACCCATCGCTTGCCGGTCTCCTTGTCGCGGACCAGGTCCTTGACCAGCCGGACGAAGGCCATGGTGGTGGCGACGGACTGCGAGCCGGAGCCCTTGTCGAAGGCGGTGAACGCCTTCTCGGCGGGCGCGGGCAGCGGGGCCAGGGCGTGCGTGCGGCGGGCCGGGGCCGGACCGCCGAGGGCCGCGCGGCGCTCCTGGAGGTAGCGGACCTCGGGGGAGTCGGCGCCCGGGTGGCCGTAGGGGACCACGCCGTCGACGAAGTCGCTGTCCTTGATCGGCAGCCCGAGCAGGTCGCGCATCTCCTTGAACTCGTCCACCGACAGCTTCTTCATCTGGTGGTTGGCGTTCTTGGAGGCGAAGCCCTTGCCCAGGGTGTGGCCCTTGACCGTCTGGGCCAGGACCACGGTCGGCGCGCCCTTGTGGGCGAGCGCGGCCCGGTAGGCGGCGTAGACCTTGCGGGCCTCGTGACCGCCGCGCGAGAAGTGGAAGCACTCCAGGATCTGGTCGTCGCTCAGCAGCTTCGCCATCTCGACGAGCGCCGGGTCCTTGCCGAAGAAGTCCTGGCGGATGTAGGCGGCGTCGCGGGTCTGGTACGTCTGGACCTGCGCGTCGGGCACCTCGCGCAGCCGGCGTACGAGCGCGCCCGTGGTGTCGAGCGCGAACAGCTCGTCCCAGGCGGTGCCCCACAGGGTCTTGACGACGTTCCAGCCGGAGCCGCGGAAGAGGGCCTCCAGCTCCTGCACGATCTTGAAGTTGGCGCGGACCGGGCCGTCGAGGCGCTGCAGGTTGCAGTTGATGACGAAGGTCAGGTTGTCCAGGCCCTCACGGGCGGCGAGGGTGAGCGCGGTGGTCGACTCCGGCTCGTCCATCTCGCCGTCGCCGAGGAACGCCCACACGTGCGACTCGGAGACGTCCTTGATGCCGCGGCTGGTCAGGTAGCGGTTGAACCGCGCCTGGTAGATCGCGGAGATCGGGCCCAGGCCCATGGAGACGGTGGGGAACTCCCACAGCCAGGGCAGGCGCCGCGGGTGCGGGTAGGACGGCAGGCCGTTGCCGCCGGACTCGCGGCGGAAGTTGTCGAGGTGGTCCTCGCTCAGGCGGCCGTCGAGGAAGGCCCGGGCGTAGATGCCGGGGGAGGCGTGGCCCTGGATGTAGAGCTGGTCGCCGGAGCCGTCACCCTCCTTGCCCTTGAAGAAGTGGTTGAAGCCGGTCTCGTACAGCCAGGCCGCGGAGGCGAAGGTGGCGATGTGGCCGCCGACGCCGTATTTGCTGCCGCGGGTCACCATCGCCGCCGCGTTCCAGCGGTTCCAGGCGGTGATCCGCCGCTCCATCTCCTCGTCGCCGTCCACGGCGGGCTCGGCGGAGGTGGGGATGGTGTTGATGTAGTCCGTCTCGAGGAGCTTCGGCAGTGCGACGCCGGCTCCCTCGGCACGCTCCAGCGTGCGCCGCATCAGGTAGGCGGCCCGGTGGGGGCCGGCCGCCTTCGCGACGGCGTCCAGGGACGCCTGCCATTCGGCGGTCTCCTCAGGGTCCCGGTCCGGGAGCTGGTCGAGCGCGCTCGGCTGGATGGCGTGGGGGTCGGTCATGTCGCCGCCTTCCTCAGTCGAAGGGGGTTCCCTCATCGGTAAGGGTTCGGGGTGCCCTTGGTCTTTGGCAGGACAGGGCGTGGGCTCCGGTGCGGTAACACTGTGCGGCTTCCGCCGCGCGCCCATCGGTGACTGTAACCCCGTGATCGATGATCGATCAAAGGGTTGAGGGGCAAAACCTCTTGATCACGAGAAAGTCGGCACGGGGTGCCTTCGGCGGTGGCACGGGGTGACGGTCCCGTCGGGGGATACGTGCAGGTGAGCGCGGTGGAGCTCGGGTGGACCGGGGGTGCGGCGGCCGCGGGCGGAGGGGGCCGTCCGCGCCGTTCCCCGTGTCCCTGGAGGGGAGCGGGGCTGTGCCGATCGGGGCCTGGGGGCGCGCGCCTCAGGGGTCAGGGGCGCGCGGGGACCGGGGGCCGGGGGCGCGGGACCCGGGCCAGGGACCCGTGGGGGCCGGGAGCTCGGGACCCAGGCCAGGGCCCCGTGGGGCCGGGGGCGCGGGCTCGCCCTTCCGTGCCCGGCGGGCACATCACGGGCGCGGCCCCCAGGGGCCGGGGCGCGCGGAACCCGGGGGCCGGGGGCGCGCGGGACCCGGGGGCCGGGGGCGCGCGGGACCCGGGGGTCAGGGGCGCGGGGCGCACCCCAGGACGTGCGACTTGACCAGTTCGGCGATGCGCGGGTCGCGCCGCTTGAAGGCGGCGACCAGCTCCTCGTGCTCCTCCGCGTAGGACTGCTGCACCGTGCCCAGCCACCGTATCGACAGCGCCGTGAACACCTCGATCCCCAGCCCCTCCCAGGTGTGCAGCAGCACCGAGTTGCCGGCCGCCCGCACCAGCTCCCGGTGGAAGCCGACCGTGTGCCGGACCTGGGCCGTCCCGTCGGCGATGCGGTCCGCCTCGTACAACGCGCTGACGTGCGGTTCCAGCGCCGAGCAGTCCTCCGCCAGCCGCACCGCCGCCAGCTCCGCCGCGATCGCCTCCAGACCGGCGCGGACCGGGTAGCTCTCCTCCAGGTCGGCCGCCGTCAGGTTCCGCACCCGTACGCCCTTGTTCGGCGCGGACTCGATCAGCCGCAGTGACTCCAGCTCCCGCAGCGCCTCCCGCACCGGCGTCTGGCTGACCTCCAGCTCGGTGGCGATCCGCCGCTCCACGATCCGCTCGCCCGGCTGCCAGCGCCCGCTGATGATCCCTTCCAGGATGTGCTCGCGGATCTGCTCGCGGAGCGAGTGGACGACGGGCGCGGTCATGAAGGGCTCCTTAGGGAGGGGCCCCTGCCGGCCCCCTGGGGCGTTGACGAATAGACAATACGGCCGCCGACCGTCGGCGGTAGGGCGCATACGGGCGCTTTCACGCAGGTGAGACGAGGCTTACACGCCGGGTGTGACCAAAAACGGCGGCGCCCCCGCCCGGAGTGTTCCGGACGGGGGCGCCGTGAGGACCGTACGGGTCAGAGGCCCAGCTCGACCTCGTACTCGCCCGCCTCCAGGATGGCCTTGACCGCGGTCAGGTAACGCGCGGCGTCGGCACCGTCCACCAGGCGGTGGTCGTAGGACAGGGTCAGGTACGTCATGTCGCGGACGCCGATGACCGTGCCCTCCTCCGTCTCGATCACGGCGGGACGCTTGACCGTCGCGCCGATGCCGAGGATCGCGACCTGGCCCGGCGGCACGATGATCGTGTCGAAGAGCGCACCGCGCGAACCGGTGTTGGAGATGGTGAAGGTCGCGCCCGACAGCTCGTCCGGCGTGATCTTGCCGGCCCGGACCTTGCCCGCCAGGTCGGCGGTGGCCTTGGCGATACCGGCGATGTTGAGGTCACCGGCGTTCTTGATGACCGGGGTCATCAGGCCCTTCTCGGAGTCCACCGCGATACCGATGTTCTCGGTGTCGAAGTAGGTGATGGTCCCCTCGGCCTCGTTGATCTTGGCGTTGATCGGCGCGTGCGCCTTCAGCGCCTGGGCCGCGGCCTTGACGAAGAACGGCATCGGGGAGAGCTTGACGCCCTCACGGGCCGCGAACGCGTCCTTGGCGCGGGCGCGCAGCTTCATCAGGCGGGTGACGTCGACCTCGACGACCGAGGACAGCTGCGCCTGCTCGTGCAGCGCCTTGACCATGTTGTCGCCGATGACCTTGCGGATGCGGGGCATCTTCACGGTCTGGCCGCGCAGCGGGGACGCCTCCAGCTTCGGCGCCTTCCTGGCCGCCGGGGCGGCGGGGGCGGCAGCGGCGGCCGGGGCCGGGGCGGCGGCCTTGGCGGCCTCCGCGGCGGCGATGACGTCCTGCTTGCGGATGCGGCCGCCGACGCCGGTGCCCGAGACGGTGGACAGGTCGACGCCGTTCTCGGCGGCGAGCTTGCGCACCAGCGGGGTGACGTAGGCGCCGTCGTCCGCCGGCTGGGCGGCGGCCGGGGCCTTCGCGGCCGGGGCCGGGGCGGGAGCCGGAGCGGCCGGGGCGGGCGCGGGGGCCGGAGCGGCCGGGGCGGGCGCGGGGGCCGGAGCCGGAG
>NZ_JBUDHV010000012.1:0-158828 GCF_054956795.1 Streptomyces sp. SYSU D01066-1
CTTCGCCTGCCTCGAGGGCCACCATCACCCCGCCCGGCGGCAGCGCGTCCATCAACCGCGCCCGCGCCGACACCAGCACACACGCATCCGCCAGACTCAACACCCCTGCCACATGGGCCGCAGCGACCTCACCCACCGAGTGACCGACCAGCACGTCCGGCCGCACACCCCACGACTCCAGCAGCCGGAACAGGCCCACCTCCACCCCGAACAACGCCAGCTGAGCCAGTCCCGTACGGCCCAGCCCCTCCCCCGAGACGATCGCCTCGGCCAACGGCACATCCAGCTGTGCCGCGACCTCGTCGAACGCCTCCCGGAACACCGGGAACGCCTCGTACAACTCCCGCCCCATACCGACCCGCTGGCCACCCTGACCACCGAACACAATCCCCACACCAGAACCGGAAGCAGAACCCTTCACCACCCGGTCCGAGCCCAGCAGCACCGCACGATGCTCGAACACCGCCCGCGAAGACACCAACGACCAGCCCACATCCACCAGGCTGTCGCCGCCCGAGGCAAGAGCGGCGACCCGCTCCACCTGCACCTCCAGCGCCTCCGCACTCCGCGCCGACACCACCCACGGAACCACCGGCAACGACACACCCTCCGCAGCCGTGACCGCAGCCGGCTCGGGGTCTCCCTCTTCCACGATCACGTGCGCGTTCGTCCCGCTGATCCCGAACGACGACACCCCGGCCCGACGCGGCCGGCCATCCGCCACCCACTCCCGCGACTCCGTCAGCAGCTCCACCGCACCCGCAGACCACTCCACATGCGGCGACGGAGCATCAACGTGCAGAGTCCTGGGCAGACGCCCCCGCTGCATCGCCATGACCATCTTGATCACACCGGCGATACCGGCAGCCGCCTGGGTGTGCCCGATGTTCGACTTGATGGACCCCAGCCACAACGGCCGTCCCGCCAACCGGTCCTGGCCGTACGTGGACAGCAGTGCCTGCGCCTCGATCGGGTCACCGAGCTTCGTCCCCGTGCCGTGTGCCTCCACCGCGTCCACATCCGCGGCCGACAGACCCGCACTCGCCAACGCACCCCGGATCACCCGCTCCTGCGACGGACCGTTCGGCGCCGTCAACCCGTTCGACGCACCGTCCTGATTCACCGCCGAACCACGCACCACACCCCACACCCGGTGACCGTTGCGCCGGGCGTCCGACAACCGCTCCACCAGCAGCACGCCCACACCCTCGGACCAGCCCGTACCGTCCGCCGCCGCCGAGAACGACTTGCACCGGCCGTCCACAGCCAGCCCACCCTGCCGCGAGAACTCCACGAACGTGCCCGGCGACGACATCACCGTCACCCCACCCACCACACCCAGCGAGCACTCACCACCGCGCAACGCCTGCGCCGCCACATGCAACGCCACCAACGACGAGGAACACGCCGTGTCCACCGTCAACGCCGGACCCGTAAAGCCGAACGAGTAGGCGATACGGCCGGACATCACACTCGCCGAGCTGCCGGTCAGCAGGAATCCGCTGAGGGTGTCGGGGGCCGCGTGCCGTCGGGGACCGTACTCTTCGGCGGTGGCGCCGATGTAGACCCCGGTCGCGCTGCCACGCAGGGTGCGGGGGTCGATGCCGGCGTGCTCGAACGCCTCCCAGGCCGTCTCCAGCAGCTGGCGCTGCTGCGGGTCCATCGCCAGCGCCTCGCGCGGCGAGATGCCGAAGAAGCCCGCGTCGAAGTACGCGGCGTCGCCCAGGAACCCGCCCTGGCGCACCGGGCCCGGGTCCCAGCCGCGATCGGCCGGGAAGGAGGAGATGACGTCCCGCTCGTCCGCCAGGAGGTCCCACAGTTCGGCCGGTGAGGACACCCCGCCGGGGAACCGGCAGCCGATACCGACGATCGCGATCGGATCGTCCTGGGCAGTCACCGCCGCCGGGGTGTGGACGGTCGCTGTGTCGTCCGTGTGCACGGCGAAGAGTGAGCGGTACACGTGCTCGGCGAGCAGCCGTGGCGTCGGGTGGTCGAACACCATGCCGGTGCGCAGCGGCAGTCCGGTCTCGGTGAGCAGGGCGTCGCGCAGTTCGACCGAGGTCACGGAGGTGAGGCCGAGGTCGCGGAAGGTGGCGTCCAGGTCGACATCCGCCGCTTCGGTGTCGAGGATGCCCGCGATGTTCCGGCTGACCAGGTCGGTGACGGCCGCCCCGGGGTCGGCCAGGTCGGCGAACGTCTGCCGGAGCGCCGCGGCTCGGGACGGCTCCTGTAGCGGGTCGTCGGCGCGCGGTATGCCGAGCCAGTGCCGGTCCCGCTGGAACGCGTACGGGGGCAGCGTGACCCTGCGCGCGGCCGTGCCCGCGAAAAGTCGCGGCCAGGTCACGTCGACGCCGTGGGCGAAGAGACGGCCGACGGAGGTCAGTACCCGCTTCGCCTCGCCCTCGCCGGCGCGGAGCGCGCAGAGCGCGAGGACGTCCGGCAGGGTGTCGCCGATCGCGCCGGTCAGGGCGGCGTCCGGGCCGACTTCCAGGAACGCGGTCGCCTCGGCCTGCCGGACGGCGTCCATGAAACGCACCGGCTGCCGTACGTTGCGCACCCAGTACTCCGGCGAGGCCACCTCGTCCGCGGTGACCGGTGCCCCGGTGACCGTGGAGATCATGGGCAGGCGTGGCGCGTGGAACGACAGGCCCTGCACGAAGCGCCGGAAGTCCGGCAGCATCGGGTCCATCAGCGGTGAGTGGAACGCGTGGCTGACGGTGAGGCGTTTGATCCGCCGGCCCCGGGTGCGCAGTTGTCCGGCGATCCGGTCCACGGCGGTGCCGACGCCGGACAGGACGACCGAGGTCGGGCCGTTGACGGCGGCGATGTCGACGGCATCGGTCCGGCCGTCGAGCAGGGTGCGGACTTCGTCCTCGGCGGCCTCGACGGCGACCATGGCCGCGCCCCCGGTGGGCAGGGCCTGCATGAGCCGGGCGCGGGCCGCCACCAGGGCGCAGGCGTCGGGCAGTTCGAGCACCCCGGCCAGGTGCGCGGCGGCGATCTCGCCGACGGAGTGGCCGACCACCGCGTCCGGTCGGACGCCCCAGGATTCCAGCAGTCTGGCCAGCGCGACCTCGACGGCGAACAGGGCCGGCTGGGTCCAGCCGGTCTGCTCCAGCCCGTCGCCGGAGTCGATGGTCTCCGTCAGGGAGCCGCCGAGCAGCGGGTCCAGGTGGCCGCACACCTCCGCGAAGGTCCGGTCGAACTCCGGGTAGGCTGCGCGGAGTTCACGTCCCATGCCGACGCGCTGCGCGCCCTGGCCTGTGAAGACCATGCACAGCCGCGGGTCGTCGAGCGCGGCCGTCGCGGTGCGGGCCACGTCGCTCAGGCCCGCGATCAGTTCGTCCGCCCCGGTGCCGACGACGACCGCCCGGTGGGCGTGCGTGGCCCGGGTCGTGACCAGGGAGTGGCCGACGTCCACGGGATCGGCGCCGGCCAGGGCCGTGAGCCGGTCCGCCTGGGCGCGGAGAGCCGCCGGGGTGTGGCCGCTCACCACCCAGGGGACGGCCGGCATCGCGGGAGCGGTTCGGGGGTGTTCGGTCCGCCCGGGTCCCTCCGTCAGGACCAGATGGCAGTTGGTGCCGCCCATGCCGAAGGAGCTGACTCCCGCGGTGAGGGGCCGGCCGGGGTCGGGCCACGGGCGCAGTTCCCGCGCCACTTCCAGGCGCAGTCGTTCGAGGGGGATGCCGGGGTTGGGTACCTCGTGGTGCAGGGTTGCCGGGATGGCCCGGTGGTGTACCGCGAGCACGGTCTTGACCAGGCCGGCTATCCCGGCGGCCCCTTCGAGGTGGCCGATGTTCGTCTTCACGGAGCCGACCACCAGCGGGGCGTCGGCAGGACGTGAGCCGCCCAGTGCGGCGCCGAGCGCGGCGGCCTCCACCGGATCGCCCACGGGTGTGCCGGTGCCGTGCAGTTCGACGTACTGGATGTCGTGCGCGGCGACGCCGGCCGCCTGGTGGGCCGCGGTGAGTACGGTGCGCTGGGCGTCCGTGCTCGGGGTGGCGAGGGTCTCCTCGCCGCCGTGGTTGACGGCGCTGCCGAGGATGGTGGCGAGAATGGTGTCGCCGTCGGCGATCGCCGCGGCCAGTGGCTTCAGCAGGACGGCGGCAGCGCCTTCGCCGCGGACGAATCCGTTGGCCCGGGCGTCGAAGGTGTAGCAGACGCCGTCGGGTGACAGCGCTCCCCATTCCGCGAGCAGCGCCGAGTTGTCCGGGCCGAGCAGCAGGTTGACCCCGGCGGCGATGGCCAGTTCGGACTCGCCGCGCCGCAGGCTGTCGCAGGCCAGGTGCGCGGCGACCAGGGAGGAGGACTGGCCGGTGTCCACGACCAGGCTGGGGCCGTCCGCGCCGAGGAAGTGGGAGAGCCGGTTGGCGATGACGCTGCGATGGGTGCCGGTGGCGGTGTGCCTGCTGTAGCCGCCGGGGCCGCCGCGCTTGCTCAGCTCGGCGTAGTCGTCCCAGATCGCGCCGACGAACACGCCGAGGCGGCCGGTGTCCGACGGCGGGATGCCACCGCTCTCCAGTGCCTCCCAGCCGAGTTCGAGGATGAGGCGCTGCTGCGGATCGGCCGCATCGGCCTCCTGCGCGGTCATCCCGAAGAACGCGGCGTCGAACTGGTCGACGCTGTCGAGGAAGCCGGCCCGTGCCGTGCCCCGTGCCGGGGTGGCCGTCGTTCCCGGACGTCCGGCGGGGGCGGGGGTGACCGCATCGGTGCCGGTGCTCAACAGCCGCCAGAAATCCTCAACGCCATTCGCACCAGGGAAACGACAGGCCATACCGATAACGGCAATGGCACCGTCTACTGTTTCGACATCACCAACGGAGTCGCTCATGGATCTCCCACCGTCAATTCATCCGGGACAAAGACAGCGCACAGGTCACCCAGGTAGCGATGCTAGGTCATGAAGCCTCTGCGACGTCCCCCTAAGAAACCCCTACGGGAGGGGTGTCTCTTTATGCGGAAACAGGCCGGGAGAATTCAGGAAAATCGCCGGGTGCGTGATTTCGAACGCGCGGGTTCGTCATTCCTTTGGCGGTGGGATGCGGGCCGGGGGCGGAGACGGCGAAGGTGCCGGTGGCCGCGGAGCTTGTCCGGGCCGTCCGGCACCAGGTCTGTCGGGGAACGGGCTGTCTGGTCGCGGCGCGTCGGCCGTAGACCCTCACTCGTCGGGCTGCAGCCAGGTCCGGGGGTCGGTGTCGCGCGGAATCCAACCGGGAGCGCCCTGTTCGGTGTTGACGCCCTTCTCGATGACCACGAGGTTGTGGTGCACATGGACGGCGGTCACGGTGAGGTCGGTGGCCGACGGTGATCCGCTGCCACCCGTCCGCTCCTGGTGGTGCAGCCCGTCGATCAGGGTCTTGACCAGTCCCATGGAGGTTCCGGCCGCGGTCGGGGCGGTGCCGTCGGCGCCGCCCCATCCCGGCCAGTACGCCGTCTGGATGTCCTCGATGACGTACAGCCCACCGGGCCGTACATGGGAGAAGAGCGCGCCGAAAGACGTGATGACGTGCTCGTTGAGGTGGCTGCCGTCGTCGATGACGATGTCGAACGGTCCGGCCTCCTTGGCCAGCCGGTCCAGGAAGGCGGCATCGCCCTGGTCGCCGCGGTGCGTCCGAAGCCGTGGTTCGTCGATCCCGCTCTTGTCGTAGACGTCGAGGCCGTGCACGATTCCGCGCCGGAAATAGTGCGTCCACATCCGCAGGGAGGCGCCGCCCTGGCCCGGTTCCCGGTAGCCGCCGATACCGATTTCCAGCAGTTTCACCCGGCTGTCGCGCAGCGGGGCGAAATACCGGTCGTAGTGCTCCGTGTACCAGTGGCTTCCCCATTTGTCGGAACCGAACCGCACCGCGAGTCCGGTGAGATCCCACGGCCGTTGCCCCAATGCCGCCGTCACCTGGTGCGAGGCCGCGACCGCACACGCGTGCCGCACGGCCGCCGGATCGTCCGCGGCCATGCTCGGCGGACTGTCGGGGTCCTTGGTACGGATCTCCCGGGTCGCCGTGTACCGTCCGGCCGGCCCGAAGACCGCTCCGACCAGTTCGGCGAGGTCCTGCCGGAGCACCACCAGGGCGTCGTCCGACCACCCCCGCAGGACCTCGACGGAGCCGGGTCCGGTGACGAACCGGTAGCCCAGCCGGTGTTCGCCGAGCCCGAGGTCGAGCTGCACGGTCGTCGGCCGGCCGGGGCCCGGGAACAGCTCCGCCCGGCGGGCGACTTCGGCCAGCACCGTCTGCGCCGCACGGTCCGGGCCGAAGGCGACGAGCCGGTCGGGCCGGAGCACGTCCGCTCCGTCGGCCACGCTGATGAGGGCTTCGGCCGCGTCCTGGCGCGCACGGATGGACATCAGTCGCTCTCCTTCGACAGCACAAAACAAGGGGTCTGCCACTGTGCACTCGTCACCGACATTAACGCCCGCCCTTTCGGTATGACTTGGGTATCGCTCAGGTCCCGCTTCAGCCTCGCTCCGGTCCGTGGCATCCGCCGTCCGCCACTTCTATAGTGAGGCGGCACACGTACGTCGACCGTGTTCTCCCGAACGGGAATATCCGACCCTGAAAACGGCTGTTCGCCCGGCCGCCGGACAGCAGGACGGAAGGACGGAAGCAGTGCGCATCGTGATCGCGACCTTCGCCTTGGACGCCCATTTCTTCGGGACGGTCCCGCTGGCCTGGGCACTGCGCGCCGCGGGGCACGAGGTGCGCGTCGCCAGCCAGCCGGCGCTGACCGGCAGTGTCACCGGCGCCGGGCTGACCGCGGTGCCGTGCGGATCGGACTACCAGGAAGACGACGTACTGCGGAAGAGCCTCACGGTGTTCGCCCACCCCGAGCACACCGAACGCTTCGGCGCCGACGCGGACACGCTGGACTGGGAATTCCTGCGCAGCACCGACGCCGTGCTCACCTCCGTGTTCCACAGCAGGGTCAACAACGACTCCATGATCGACGACCTGGTCGCCTTCGCCACCGCGTGGCGGCCGGACCTGGTCATCTGGGAGCCGTTCAGCTTCGCCGGAGCGATCGCCGCACGGGCGGCGGGAGCCGCGCACGCGCGGCTGCTGTGGGGCCCCGACATGCTCGTCCACCTGCGGCAGGCATTCCTCCGCAGGAGCACTCAGCTTCCCGCCGGACAGCACGAGGACCAACTCGCCGCGTGGCTGACCCGGACCTCGGCCCGGTTCGGCCTGCCCTTCGACGACGAGTGCGTCGTCGGCCAGTGGAGCATCGACCAGATGCCGCCCAGCGTGCGGTTGCCGACCGGAGTGCGTACGGTGCCCGTGCGGTACGTCCCCTACAACGGTCCGGCCGTGGTGCCGCACTGGCTGCGCCGGCCGCCCGAGCGCCCACGCGTCTGTCTGACGCTCGGTATCTCCGCGCGGAGCGGCGGCGACGGGCCGCCGATGGACACGGCCGAGATACTCGACTCCTTCGCCGACCTCGACGTCGAGGTGGTGGCCACGCTGAACTCCGCGCAACTGGCCGCCGGACGGCGGCTGCCCGCGAACGTCCGGGCCGTGGACTTCGTCCCGCTGAACGTGCTCCTGCCCACCTGCTCGGCGATCGTGCACCACGGTGGCGCCGGCACCTGGGCGACCGCGGCGGCGCACGGTGTGCCGCAGGTCGTGGTGCCGTGGGTGTGGGACAACGTCTTCCGGGCCCAGCGGGTGGAGGCGTTGGGCGGCGGGCTGCGCATCCGCCCGGACGCGTTGACCGCGCGGGGCCTGCGTGCGGCCCTGCGCGACGTCCTGGACCGTCCGTCGTTCGGGCACGGCGCCGAAGAACTCCGGGCCGAGATGGCCGGCGCGCCGAGCCCGGCCGAAGTGGTCCCGGCCCTGGAACGGCTGACCCGGGAACACAGCGCCCCGGTACGGTGACCGTGCCGCGGGCGGGGCGCCCGTTATGCGGCACGCCGCCAGAAGGCGGCCATGCCGTCGATGTCGACGATCTCGTCCTCGATGCCGAACGCGGCGCGGTACTCGTGGACCGCCGCCCGGCAGCCCGGGTGGAAGTAGTCGTCCACGATGACGTACCCGCCGGCCGAGAGCTTCGGGTAGAGGTGGGTCAGCGCGTCCGTGGTCGACTCGTACAGGTCGCCGTCCAGCCGGAGCAGCGCGATCTTGTCGACCGGTATGTCCGGCAGGGTGTCCCGGAACCAGCCGGGCAGGAATCTGACCTGCTCGTCGAGCAGCCCGTAGCGGGCGAAGTTCTCCTTGACCTGCTCCAGCGAGACGGCCAGCATCGCGTTGGACTCGTGCAGGGCCAGGTTCTTGTCCTCGGGATGGGTGTCCTCCGTGGTCTCCGGCATGCCCTGGAAGGAGTCGACGACCCACACCGTCCGGTCCCGCGCCTCGCGGGCGGCGAGCACGGAGCGCATGAAGATGCACGCGCCGCCGCGCCACACCCCGGTCTCCACGAAGTCGCCGGGCACCCCGCCGGCCAGGACCCGCTCCGCGCAGTCCTGCAGGTTGTCCAGCCGCTTCAGCCCGATCATCGTGTGCGCCACGGTGGGCCAGTCCCTGCCGACCGCCCGCCGGTCCAGGTCGTATCCGGACTCACTGTGCCAGACCGACGTCATCGGCGGATCTTCGTAGATGACGTTGGTCAGCACTTTCTTCATGAGGTCCAGATACAGAGAGGATGCCTTGTCCATCGCCAGTCTTCGCCTTTCGGGCGGGCTTCTCGGTGAGGTGGACCGGTGGCGCGCGTCAGCGACGGCCGAGGCGGACCTCGTCGTCGGCTGCGGCGAGCCGCAAGGCCGTCTCCAGTCCGGGGTCGGCGGCCAGGATCGCGTGCTGGAGGCGCTGGAGCGGCGGGCCGGGCTCGATGCCCACTGCGGCGACCAGCTTGGACCTCAGCCCGCGGAAGACCTGGAGTGCCTGTGCGCGCCGGCCGCTGAGGTAGAGCGCCTGCATGTAAAGGGAGTGCAGCCCTTCGTGCAGGGGGTTGCTCACCGTGAGGCCGGCCAGTTCGGCCATCGCCTCCCGGTGCAGTCCGAGCCGGAGCTGCGCCTCCGCCCGGTACTCGACGGCGATCAGCCGGGACTCCTCGTACTGCCGGCGCCTGGCCTCCAGAACCGTTCCCACGGCGACGTCCGCCAGGGCGTCACCGCGCCAGAGGGCCAGCGCCTCGTCCAGGAGCCGGACCGTCAGCCGGTCGTCACCGCCGGCCAGCGCGTCACGGGACAGGCCCACCAGCCGCTGGTAGTCGAGGAAGTCGAGCCGGAGCGGCTCCGAGCGCAGCTGATATCCGCCGCTGACGGTCACCAGGATGTCCCGCGCCACCAGCTCCCTGGACAGGCCGGTGACCGAGGCGAGGTACTGCCGCAGGTTGAACACGTAGGTCTGCACCGTGGCGGGTCCGCAGCCCGGCTGGTTGCCGCCCCACAGCTCGCAGGTGAGCGCGGAGACGGTGACGAGCCGGTCCGCGTTGACCACCAGCATGGCCAGTACGGTGCGTACCTTGGACGCTTTCGGTACCTCGCACGGCGCCGGCGTACCCACCGCCAGCGAACCGAGGAGACCGATCGCGAGTTTCCTGTCGCGCCCCGGTCCGGTACCTGTCGCGCCGGTCGGCACCGCACGATTTTCCTGTACCGCCAAGGCTGCCTCCAGGCACTGACCCCTCACCAGGTGGGGGGCACGGCATCCAGGACCTGACCGGACACACTGCCCGAGGCGGGAGAGAGCAGGAACTGCGCCATGGGCAGGTTGTCCCTGACCTCGGGAAGTCTGGGATAGGGCGCCTCCTTGCCCAGCAGGGCCTGCTTGCGGGCGAAGAACCCCCGGGCGAGCGCGGTCTCCGCGACGATTCCCAGGGAGTTCGCCCGGACGCCCGTTCCGGTCAGTTCCCTGGCCAGGCAGCGGACGAACTGCTCCACCGCCGCCTTGGCCGAGGAGTAGGCGCCGAGCATGTCAACGGGCTCCCGGGCGCTGTGCGATCCGATGGCCAGCACGCTGCCCCGGCCTGCGGCGCGCATGCCGGGGACCACGTGCCGGACACATCGGACGAAGCCCGTGAAGGCGACGTCCAGGACCCGCTGGACCTCGTCGACCGGCACGTCCCAGCCGTATCCGATGGCCGAGGCCTCACCCGCGCTGTACACGAAGCCGTCCGGAGCGGGTGAGAGGGACTGTGCGAAGGCGAAGAAGTCGGTGACACTTTCGTCCGAGGTCACATCGACCTGGTGATAGTGCACCCCTTCGCCGATCTCGCATGCGGAACGCGCACCGGCGATCACCGTGCAGCCGGATGCGGCGAGTTCTTGCGCGAGGCCGAACCCGAAGCCGCTGCTCGCGCCGACAATGATCACCGTGGAGTCACGCACAGTCGAACCCCGGACCCTTCTGTAGGTCGCCCGGACTACGGGACCAGAATGACCTTGCCCACCGTCGAGCGCTCCTCGAACGCCCGGTGGGCGGCAGCGGCCTCGGCCAGCGGCAGCACCTGGCCGATGACGGGCTTCAGCTCGCCCGCCAGGGCGAGGTCGAAGGCTTCCTTGCGCAGCCGGACACCGTATTCGGGCTCGATGAAGAGACGGGGTCCGAATCCGGAGACGGTCACCCCGCGGGTGTAGAGGCTCTCCGGGTCGAACTCCGGCACCGCGCCACTGGCCGTGCCGTAGACGACCATCCGGCCGAAGCCGAAGGCCAGCAGGTCGAAGACCTTGCGGGAGACCTCGCCACCGCTGGACTCGAAGGCGACCTGCACGCCGGCGCTCGCGATCTCGCGGACCTGCGCGTCCCAGCCCTCCACGGTGTAGTCGAGGACGTGGTCCGCACCGAGTTCCTTGGCCAGGGCGAGCTTGCGCTCACCGCTCGCCAGCGCGATCACCTCGGCGCCGGCCCGCTTGGCCAACTGCACCAGCAGGCTGCCGACACCGCCCGCCGCGGCCGTCACCAGGACCACGTCCTTCGGACGGATGTTGGCCACCTCCGCCACGCCGACGGCGACGACGCCCTGACTCAGCAGCGCCAGCGCGGTCTGGCTGTCCAGCCCGTCCGGCACCGGGTTGGCCGCCGCGGCCGGCATGACGGCCAGTTCGGAGTAGCCACCGCCCGTCGCGGTCGGGCCCACGACGGTGCGGCCGATCCACTCGTCGCCCACCTCGGCGCCGACCCCGATGACCTGCCCGGCGACCTCGAAGCCCGGCGCGTTCGGCATGGGCGGGTCCGGGAACCAGTCGAACTGCCGCATCAGACCGGAACGGATCTGGACCTCGGAGTAACTGATTCCGGCTCCAGTGACACGGATCAGTAATTCGCCCTGGCCCGGCGCCGGATCGGGTACCTCGTCGACCTGCAGGACCTCCGGGGGCCCGTAGTCGTGAAATCGAACAGACCGCATCTACTGTCTCCTTGAGGTGGCGGGGCCTGGCGACCGTAAGCGTACTGTCGGTCCGTTTACGGTTGCCTTAGGGTACAGGCGTGGGTTCCTGATATGTCAAGGGGTGATCATCATGGGAGGCAGGGAGCGGGCGGACGCCGCGCGGAACCGCCGTACCATCCTGCTGACGGCGCGTCGGCTGATCTCCGAGAGTGGTGTCGACTACGTCTCGATGGACCACATCGCCGAGGCGGCCGGTGTCGGCAAGGCCACGCTCTTCCGGCGTTTCGGCGACCGCAAGGGGTTGATCGCCGCCCTGTTCCAGCAGCTCACCGAGGAGTGGGAGCCGGGCGCGCTGGAGCGGCTCGCCGACCCGGAGGTACCCGCGCGCGAGCGCGTCCTGTGCTTCGTGAGCGAGTTGTTCGACATGGTCGTGGTGCCCGGGCGGCCCCTGCTGCGCGCGATGGACGGTTGTGTCGGCGCCGCCGGCATGGAGCGGTACACCACTTGGCAGGACCGGCTCACCGACGCGATCCGGGCGGCCCGGCCGGACATCGATGCCCGGTTCATGGCGCATGTCCTGCTGAACATTCCCCGCGCGGACATGGTCGACATGCTCGTCGACACGGCGGGCATGAGTCTGGCGCAGGTGCGTGCCGGAATCCTCGCGCTGGCCGACGCGGTGCTCACCGGGGAGGCGTCGCCGGACGACGGCCGACTGGCGATGGCCGCGGTCGCCGGGGGCAGGATGCCGGACCGCCCGCGGGTCCGCACCGATGCCGTGGCCCGGTGAACACCGCGCTCTGTCGCCCGCGGTCCGCCGGAGCGTCCGGTCAGGGCGCGCTACGCACGACCGGGTCCCGGTACAGCGAGGTCATCACCTGGCCCGGTATCAGGAATTTCGCCGCCTGAGCACCGTTCAGGTTCCGCACGGCGGCCAGCGTGGCGGCGAGGTCGTCGGTCTCGAAATCGATCAGGGCCAGGTGCCGGAAGTGGTCCTGTGAGTGACTGTCGTCGGTACTGATCTGCACGTCATTGAGCACCATGCGTTTGACCGAAAGGAAACCCGGCAGACCGAGCAGCTCCGGAATGTGCTCGGTCTCGTACCACTCGTTGAATTCACGCTCCGCGTCGGCGCGCACGTTGCAGAGCGCCGCGATGACGTAAGTGGCCATGTCCTCCAACTCTCTGTACAGGGTGGAGATTTATCGTAGTCAGCTGTTCCGGTTCAGCCTGTCCGCGGTGGTGGCATAGGGGGTTTTTAGGGGGGTCGAACATGAGCCACTCCCGGATACCCTTGTCCGGCCGAACAGAGGGCGAATAAGCCTCCGACACCACGGGGTGTCGTCGAAACCAGTGGTCGGCACAAGGGGGATTTCATGGCTGCGTTGTCGCGCAGACGTTTTACGCTCGCCGGACTCGGTATCGCAACGGCCGACGTCGTCGCCGGTGGCGGGATCGCGCTGGCCGGCCCGGCCCCGGCGGCCGTGGCGGCGGACGAGACGTCGACGGCCACCGGTGCGGTGTTCGGGCCGGTCAATGTGGTGCCGGGCGATCGGCGGTATCAGGATCTGCTGCTGCGGGGATACAACCGCCGGTTCACCGGGCGGCCCGAGAGCGTGCGGCTCGTCGGCACCACGAGCCAGGTCGTGCAGGCCGTCAACGAGGCGGTGGCGGCCAAGAAGAGAGTCACCGTACGCGGTGGAGGGCACTGCCTGGAGAACTTCGTCGACGACCCGGACGTCAACGTGGTCATCGACCTGTCCGAGATGCGTTCGGTGTACTTCGACACGGACATGAACGCCTTCGCGGTCGAGGGCGGGGCGATCCTCTCGCAGGTCTACCGCACCCTCGACCTCGGCTGGGGCGTGACGATCCCGGGCGGCTCCTGCCCGACCGTCGGGGTCGGCGGTCACATAACCGGTGGCGGCTACGGTGTCCTGTCCCGTCAGTACGGTCTGGTCGCGGACAACCTGTACGCCGTCGAGGTCGTCGTGGTCGGCGCCGACGGCAAGGCCCGGGCCGTGATCGCCACCTCCGACACGAAGGACTCGAACCGGGACCTGTGGTGGGCCCACGCCGGCGGCGGCGGCGGGAACATCGGCATCGTCACCCGGTTCTGGCTGCGTTCGCCGGGCGCGACCGGCACGGACCCCACCAAGCTGCTGCCCAGCAGCCCCGGCGCCATCATGGTCTCCTCCCTGAGCTGGACCTGGGACCAGCTGGACGCCGCGGACTTCACCACGATCGCCACCAACTTCGCCACCTGGCACGAGCAGAACAGCGCCCCGGGCGCCGCCGCCAACCGGCTGTGGGCCGCGTTGGTGGCCACCCGCAAGGGCAAGGGCGGCCTGGCCATCAGTGCCCAGGTCGACCCCACCGTGTCCGGTACCCAGCAGTTGCTGAAGGACTTCGCCGCCGCGATGACCCTCAATGTCGGTCCGGTTCCGGCCGCGAACACCACGGGCAACCTGCCGTGGCTCTACACGACGACCACAGCCGCGTCCGAGGTGGGGGACACGTTCGGCATCCCCAGCCTGCTGCTGCGGTCGAAGACCAAGGGTGCCTACCACAAGAAGGGCTACACACCGGATCAACTGCGCACCGCCTACAAGTATCTGACCAGCGACGACTACTCCTACGCCGCCGGCATCATGGCCCTCTTCTCGTTCGGCGGGAAGGTCAACTCGTTCTCCTCGACCACGACGGCGGTGTCGCACCGGGACTCGGTGCTGCTCGCCTCGTTCGTCAACTACTGGGCCGACGCGGGTGAGGAGGCGAGGCAGTTGCAGTGGGTCCGTGAGATGTACCGGGACGTCTACGCGGACACCGGCGGCGTGCCGGTGCCCAACACCGTCACCGACGGGACCTACGTCAACTGGCCCGACGTGGACCTCGCGGACCCCGCCTGGAACACCTCGTCCGCCCCCTGGTCGACGATCTACTACAAGGACAACTACGCCCGGCTCCAGCAGATCAAGGCAGCGCGGGACCCCCTTGACGTCTTCCGTCACAGCCTGTCGGTCCGCCCACAGTAGCGGCGGTCCGGCTCAGTCCGGGCACCGCGGAATCCCCGGTGTGCCACTGGTGCTGCTCGGCCAGCCGCTCGTGCTTTCGCGCGGTGTCCGGCTCGCCGAGCGCCCAGTGGTCGGCGGCGAGGCCCAGGTGCGCCTCTCGCCGGCGGTACACGTCGCCGGTCTCCGCGCTGATGGCCAGTGCGTGCGCGTGCAGGTCGACCGCCTCGGCCGGATTGCCCCGCAGCCGGGCCACGCCGCCGAGGCCGCACAGGGCGTGCCCTTCGAGATCGCGGGTGCCGGTCTCGCGGGCAAGGTCCAGCGCCTGGTGGAAAAAGGTGAGCGCGGCGTCGTAATCCCGCTTACGTTCATGTACCAGACCCAGCCCGCACAGGGCTTGGCCTTCCAGATCACGCGTACTGGTCTCCCGGGCAAGGTCCAGCGCCTGACGGAAATACGTGAGCGCGACGTCGTAATCCCGCATACGTTCATGCACCAGACCCAGCCCGCACAGGGCATGACCCTCCAGATCACGCGTACTGGTCTCCCGGGCAAGGTCCAGCGCCTGACGGAAATACGTGAGCGCGACGTCGTAATCCCGCATACGTTCATGCACCAGACCCAGCCCGCACAGGGCATGACCCTCCAGATCACGCGTACTGGTCTCCCGGGCGAGCGCCAGCGCCCGGTGGAGGTCGTCGCACGCCTGCTGGTAGTGGCCCGAATAGCGTTGCGTCCGGCCGAGGTTGCTCAGCGCGTAGCCCTCGACGTCGCGGTCGTCGATGCGCTGGGCGATGGCCAGGGCGTGCCGCAGGTGGGTGAGTGCGGTGTCGTAGTGGCCGAGGCGTTCGTGCACCAGGCCCAGGCTGCAAAGGGCGTAGCACTCCGCGCTCGGTGTGCCGGTGTCGCGGGCCAGGTCGAGGGCCTGGCCGAAGTAGGTGAGTGCGGCTTCGTAGCGGCCGAGCCGGTGGAACACCAGGCCCATGTTGCTGAGCGAGCGGCCTTGGGTCAGGTGGTCACCGGTGTCGCGGGCCAGGTCGAGGGCCTGGCGGAAGTGGGTGAGCGCGGTATCGTAGTGGCCGAGCCGCTGGTTGGCCAGGCCCAGGCCGTAGCGTGCGTGGTTCTCCGTCTTCTGGTCGTCACTGTCACTGGCCAGGGCGAGGACCCGGCTGTGCAGCGAGAGTGCCTCGTCGTGCTGGCCGCGGATGTACAGGTAGTGGCGGAGCACCGAGAACAGTTCGGCGCTGTGTCCCGGCCAGTCCCGCCCGGCCTTCTCCGCGGCGGCCAGCAGGTTCGGCCACTCCGCCTCCAGCCAGTCGATGGCCTGGTCGTGGGTGGCCAGTGAGGGGCACGAGCGGCTGGGGCGGGGCGCGCAGCGGTCGGGCTGCCAGTGCGGCGCGATGATGTCCATGGCGGCCGCCGCGGTCCGCAGGTAATGGTCGAACAGCCGGGTCAGGGCCGCGTCCCGCTCGGCCTGCGGCACCTCGGTCTCCACCAGGCGCACGGCGTAGGCCTGGAGCAGGTCGTGCAACCGGTAGCGGTCCTCGCTCGACTGCTGCACCAGGTGGACGTCGAGCAGTGCCTCCAGGATGCTGTCCGCGCTCTGCCGGTCGATCCCGGCGATCGCAGCCGCGGCGTACGAGTCGAAGTCGGTGCCCGGCAGCGCACCCAGTAATCGGAACAGGTGCTGGTGGGGAGGGAGGACCTGCTGGTACGACAGGTCGAAGACGGCGGCGACACTGCTCTCCGCGGTCTGCAGCTCGGCCAGCCGCCGCCGGCAGCCGCGCAGCCGGGACGTCAGATGGACGATGGTCCAGGCCGGCCGGTGGCGCAGCCTGGCCGCCGCGATATGCACGGCCAGCGGCAGGTGCCCGCACATCCTCAGCAGCTCGCCCACGGCTTTCGGCTCGTTGGCCACCCGCCCGCCGCCCACGACCCGGTCGAGCAGCCGCTCCGCGTCGGCCGGGGACAGTGTGTCCAGGGAGAGCACAGCAGCGGCGTCCAGGTCGATGAGCCGATTGCGGCTGGTGACCAGGATGAGGCAGTCGCCCGTACCCGGCAGCAGCGGCCGGATCTGCGCGGTGCTCGCCGCGTTGTCCAGGACGACGATCGCGCGCATGCCGGTGAGCCGGGCCCGCCACAGGGCGGCCCGCTCCTCCAGGTCTTCGGGGATGTGGTTCCTGTCGGTGTCGAAGCGCAGCAGTTTCTCCAGCGCGGCACCCGGATGCAGCGGCGGCTGCCCCTGTGTGTGCCCGTGCAGATCCAGGTACAGCTGTGCGTCGGGGTAGCTGTCCGCCATGCGGTGCGCCAGGTGCACCGCGAGCGAGGTCTTGCCCACACCGGCCATGCCGTCGATGGCGGCGAGCGTCACGGTGTTCGGCGCGGACCGGTCGCGGTGCGCGGTCATCTTGTCGACGAGTGTGCGCAGTTCCTGTTCCCGGCCGGTGAAATGGCTGATGTCCTTGGGCAGGTTGGACCTGGTGGGCTGGACGTCCGCGAAGGCCCTGGGGCAGCCCAGGGACACGTCGTTGGTGAGGATGCGCTGCCGCAGCTGGCGCAATTCCGGGGCGGGTTCGATGCCGAGCGAGTCCGCGAACTGCAGCCGGGTCGACTCGTACACCGTGAGCGCGTGGGCCTGGCGGCCGGACAGGTACAGCGTGAGCATGAGCTGGCCGGCGAGCCGTTCCCGCAGCGGATGCGCGCTGAGGGTGTCGGTCAGTTCGGCCACCACCGCCTGGTGGTGGCCCTGGGCGAGTTCGAGGTCTATGCACTCCTCCAGCGCGGTGAGGCGCTGCTCCTCCAGCCTCGATGTCTGCGGTTGCAGCGCCGAGATGTCCAGACCGGCCAGTGCCGGTCCGCGCCACAGGGCGAGACCGGCCCGGTACTCGGCGACCGCGTCGGCCAGTTGCCCGGCGTCCGCGTGGTGGCGTGCGTTGGCCAGCGAGTTGACGAACATCGCCAGGTCCAACTGCTCGTCGGGGCAGTCGAGGCGGTAGCCGCCGCCCCTGACGGCGGTGGAAAGGGTGGTCACACCCGCCGACCGGAGAATTGCGCGCAGCGTGGAGACCGTGTTGCGGATCTGTTTCTCGGCCGTACGGGGCGGATCGTCCCAAACGGCGTCCACGAGGTCCCCGAGCATGACGCTTTGGTTCGCGTTGAGAAGGAGCATGGCGAGCACCGTCTGCTGACGAGCGCCGGTCAACTGCACTTTCCGGTGATTCGCGCGCACTTCCAATGGTCCGAGAATCCGGAACTTCACTCAGCCCCCCGTGTGACGTTAGCAGCCGTCCCCGGCTACGTCGCGGCCTTTACGCATGAGCTGCTTATCATACATCTAGGGGCTGCCTATTGCGGGTTTCTCTTGCGGGGATCAACCAGGGGGCGATGAGTTCACGGCGGCTTCGGGTTCGGGCGCTTCCGGAACCCGGCCGACCGGCTGTGCCCGCGGCCGGGCCCGGCAAGGGCAAGAGCGCCACGGGCCACGGGTCGGCGCCCACCGGTCGCCGCCGCCGGGTACGGGCCGGCGCCGAGCAGTGCCGCGGCCGGGCACCGCCCGCCCGGTGGACGCGCTCCCACCGGGCCGCTCCGCGCCCTTTCCGGAAGCCGCCCGACCACCACGGCTCCGGTCCGTGTCCGGGGCTCTGCGCAGATACCGCCGCACTCCCCCGCCGCCGGATCAACGCCTTATTCAGACGTGAAAGATCAGCTGATGGCCATTCAGCTTCCCTGACCGTACCGAAAAGGCCAGCAAAAACGACCAAGAGGGACATTTTCCGGGGAGGACCGCGCCGGGACGGACCGAGGACGGCCGGAGGATGCGGTCAGCCATGATGAGCCGAAGTGGAGGCAACAGCGACCGGGGGGCGCCGTAGAACCCAGACCTCACGAACGTTCGACGCCGGGACCGGGGGCGGCGTCATCAGCAGCCATCGCGGCCCCGGACGGTCCGACCACTCGCCGTCACCGAAACGAGCGCCTTCTCGGCAGTTTTCGTGCAGTCGGTGATGAGCCGGTCTTCGACCCACCTCCGCAGCCACCCAAGGAAACCCGGTCCGGCAAGCGAGCAGCGACGGGCCGAGGGGACCCCTTCCGGAGACCGAAGGGACGTCGCCCCCTTCCCCTGCCACCTCGGTCGGCGAGACTGACCCGCATATCACTTCTCTCGGAAAATCGTCTCGCGTTCTCGATGCCTTCATTCTGTCCTGCCACAGCGCCGTGGCGGGTGATTCGCCATAAAACGAGGAAGGACCCGAACCTCTGATGACCGCTGTCAACCAAGGGGACGTAATTCCCGAATTGCTGTGGCAGGCAAAGGAGCTGCTGGCCTTCCAAAGCCGGAGGATCAAGGAGATGGCACCGCAGACCGGCCGGCCCCGTGCGGAGGCGGAGGCCCACCGACTGCTCATCGCCTGCGAATTTCCCAGCCTTCTGCGTACGGTGGTCACGGAGGCGGACAACCGTCGGTTCGACGGGCCGGACGCCGGGGCGACGCAGCACCGGGCCGCCTGGGCGCTGGCGAGCCGGCTGCTCGGCGACCCGGCACTGCCCGATCCGGTCGACAGCGCCACCTCCGCCCTCTCCTTTGGCAAGTTCGACGAGGAGACGGCTCATGCCGTCATCGCGGCCATCACGGCCCTGGTGTACAGCAACCGCCCGGAGGCCGCGATCTCCTGGTGCGACGGAACACTGCCGGACGCGGCTCGGCTCGCCGCGGACACCTGGTCGGCCCGGCTGCTGGCGACGCGTGCGGAAGCCTCCCTGCGCAGAGGAGACGTCCTGGTCGGGATCACCCGCGCCGAGGCCGTGTTCGAGATGATCGCGCCGCAGCGGTGGGGTGCCTGGACCGGTGGACCGCTTTCCTGCCTCATCGCCGGGTACACCGACTTGGGAGAACTCCCCACCGCCAGGGACTGGGTGCAGCGACCGGTCACGGCGACGATCTACGAGACCGCGCACTGTCTCGGCTACCTGTACGCCCGGGGTCACTATCACCTCGCCGACGGCGAACACCGCTCGGCGCTGGCCGACTTCATGAGCTGCGGCCGGCTGATCGCGTCATGGGGCCTGGACGCTGACCTGTACCCGTGGCGGTTCGCCATCGCCGCGGCCTACCTGGGCGTCGACGACTACGACAACGCCCTCAAAATGATCGACTCCCAGTTGGACAAGTTCACCGCGCCGCCCGCCGGCCACGCCCGGCTGTTCAGCCTGGTGGACACCAGGAGCCGCCGCCGGCAGGAGTTGCGGGAGGAACTGTTCGGCATCCTCCGGGAGACATCCGGACGGCCCGGCTTCTTCTCCATGCTCCAGCGCCTGCACTGGGGCGACGTGTCCAGCGCGGTCCCGGATCGCGTCGCCGCGTACAAGGTGACCGACCGGTACGCCAGGTATCTGGACAAGCTCAGCATGTCCGAACAGCGGGTGGCTGTGCTGGCCGCCCAGGGCGAGACCAATCAGAAGATAGCGGGCGCGCTCTCGATCACGGTCAGTACCGTGGAGCAGCACCTGACCAGCACGTACCGGAAACTGTGTGTGGCGGGCCGGAGGGAACTGCGGGCGAAGCTGGGATGAACAGCCCAAGGGCCGGTTCCGGGTCTCTCCGAAACCGGCCCTGACCTGCGACCGTCTCCAGTCGGGACGACAGGATTTGAACCTGCGACCCCTTGACCCCCAGTCAAGTGCGCTACCAAGCTGCGCCACGTCCCGTGAACTCGCAGGTCAAGCCTACCGTATGCCCGGGGTGGGGGAAGCCGCCGGCCGTCCCCTTGGGTGCGGTCGGCGACGTACGGTCCCCCGGCTCAGGCGGTGCCGGGCGGCGTGATGCCGAACCTCTCGGCGGTCCGTGTCAGTTCACGCCACGCCTCGGGGGCCACCGGCACGCCGTTCGCGCCGCGCTCGGCCGCCACGGCGGCGCTGCGCTCACCGGGGTGGTACACGCCGGAGGCGCCTTCCGCGACCGGCAGGCCCTCGAGAGTGTCCAGCGTGGTGCCGACGGCACCGGTGAACTCCTCCGCGCCGCCGCCGAAGGCCGCCGGGCCGACGATGATCGGCAGGGCGTTCTGGCGGTGCCGGCGGCCGGCCGGGTCGGCCGGGTGGAAGCAGGAGAGGATCGGTGCGCCGACCAGGACGCTGCTGACGGATCGGTCGATGACCTTCGCCGAGGTGCTGTGACGGACGGAGATCTCAGGTAGGTACCGACTTCCCTGCCGCCCTGTGGTGTTGCGGGTGTCCGTGCTAAGTTCCCGGCCATCCCTGGCGACCGCACACCCACGGGGGCGTGGATGGCGAACGGTGAACTCCACGGGTACGGGCCACTGCTGGAGACCTTCGTGCCCCGGGCGGTCGGCCTGGACGCGCGGGGCAAGGGCACCCGGCCCGGCTGGCCCGGCGGCGCCCCGGTGATCAGGATCTACGGGGGGCGCGGGACGGGCCGGACCGCGGTGTGCCAGGCCCTGCACGACCGGTACGTCAACCGGCTGCACGTCGCCAAGTGGCCCGCGACCGACCGGGCGGCCCCGGCCGTGACGTCACCGGCGGCCGGCGCGGGCCTGCTCGCCTCCCGCCCGCTGGCGGCCCTCGCCTGGCTGGTCCACGAGCTGAACGCCGGCGTGCCGAGGTTCGGGCGCATCGCGTTCCCCCGGTTCACCTACGCCGTACTGGCCGTCGTCACCCTGGAGGAGTCGGCGCCGCGGGCCGACCCGGACGGTCCGAGCCCGGCCGAACTGGCGGCGTTCCAGCGGCAGCGGCAGGACCTGGAGCGGGCGCTGGAGGACTCGGCCGGCGAGCCCGCCGTACGGGAACGCTTCGGTGCCCTGGTCGACGCGACGGTCCCGCTGCTGCGGTGGATCCCCGTACTGGCGCCGTTGGAGGACCTGGTGCGGGAGCTGCTGCGCCAGGCCCGCCGGGGCCGCGGCGGGCAGGGGCTGGACGCGGCGGCGCTGCGGTGGTGGGACGGGCGGCCGCTCGGTGTCCCGGGCACCGGGATCGAGAAACTGCTGCGGTACGCGCAGCACCTGGACCTCGAGCTTCCGGCCCCCGCCCGCGACGACCTGGAACGGCGGCTGGCCGCGGCGTTCTTCGCCGACATCGACGCCTACCACCGGGCCTGGCACTTCTTCACCCGCCCGCTGCCCCTGGTCGTGCTGGACGACACGCACACCCCCACCGGTGAGCGCCTGTTCGACCTGCTGCTGACCGCGTACGCCGAGGCCGCGGGGCCGGACCCCGGCCGGGGCGCGGACGTCAGCCGTCCCGTGCTCGTCAGCACCCGGCTCGGCGCGGGCCCCGGCGGGACGCCGGGCCGGGACCGGCACCCGGCCGACGTGACGAGGATCGGCACGCTCGCCTGGGAAAGTCCGCGGGAGCGGTCGCCCGACGCCTGGCAGCTGTGGCTCAGGGCGCCGGCGCTGCGGACCGCGGACATCGCGGCCGCCCTCGGCGCGGGCTGTCCCCGGGGGCTGCCCGATGTGACCGGGCAGATCAGCGCCGGCCGCGCGGGCCTGGCCCGGCCGCTGCTCGACGCCGCCCGGCAGGACCTGCGCCGCGGCCGGGACAGTGTGCTGCGCCGGTGCGCGACCGAGGACCTGGGCCGCGCGCTGCTCGGCCTCCCCCCGGCGGGCCCGGCCGAGGAGGCGAGCGTCGCGGACGTACTGCTGCACTACCTGGTGCCCGAGCGGTCGCTGATCGAGCCCCTGCTGCCCTGGGCCGTGGCGCTGCGCCTCGACGACGTACGGCGGCTGCCGGGTCCCGGGGACGGCGAGGAGCCGGCCGGAGACCGGGTACGGGCCTTTCTGCGGGCCGGGCACTGGGACCGGTCCCCCTGGGCGGGGGATGCGGGCTTCGTGCCCCCGGTCGGCGACCGGACGTTGCGCGAACTGCTGCTGCACCGGCTGCGGGCCGAGTGCACCCCCGCCCGCCGGGGGCCCGGCGCCTTCGCGTACTGGACACGGCTGCACTCGGCCGCCGCGGCCCACTACGGCCGGGCCGCCGACGACGACCGGGACGCGCTGATCGCCCGGCTCCACCACACCCTGGCCCTGGGCCGCCGCGAGGAGGCCGTGGCCGGACTGCACCAGCTGTTCGGCACCGCCGACCGGCGCTCCTGGCTGGCCGCCGTGCAGTTCGTCTGCGCGGCCCCCCGGCCCCCGGACGGTTACGCGGAGCAGCACCCGCAGGGGCCCGGCTACTGCCCGGCCTGTCCCGGGCCGCGTCCCGACGGCCGGCACCGGGCCGTCGCGGCGCTGGTGACCCGCCTCCAGGACCTGTCCACGCTCTCCTCCCTCTACACGGACGACCCGGGCAGCCCGGACAACCGGCTGCGCCAGTTGCTCAGCGGCTTCGACATCGCCTACGACGACCAGGACGTCGCCACCCTGGAGGCCGCCCGGCTCTGGCCGGCGCTGCTCGCCCAGGGGCGGCGCGTTCCCGAACTGCCCGTTCCGGCCGAGCGAAGGGACCACTGACGTGCCGGCACCCGAGTTCTGGCCCGGATGGCTGCTGTTCGGCGGGGCGGGCGCGCTCGTCGTCGCCATGGCACTGGTCCTGTGGTGGGTGTGGCACGCCGGTGTCGACCACCGCGTCCGCAACGCCGTCGCCGCCGTCTGCGCCGTCGTCGCGGGCGGCGCGGTGGCCGTCGTCTGCTGGACGGCCGCGCTGCCAAACTACTGCCAGAGCGGCAACGAACGGCTGGTCCGGGAGGACGGCCAGTGCGTGGGGGTCAGCGACGGCGGCTATGTGTTCGACGACGCCCTCACCGCCGTGTCCGCGCGGATCGAGGAACTCAACGACCGTGTCGAGCGGGGCGACACGCCGTACGCCACCATCGCCCTGATGATCCCCATGACGCCCGGCGAGGAGAGCGCGGCGGACCGCGCCCAGTTGCTGCGCGAGGTCCAGGGCGCCTATCTCGCGCAGTACCGGGCCGACGTGGTGGCCCCGGAGGACGTGCCCGTCCGGCTCGTCCTCGCCAACCCGGGCCGGGACCTGGAGCACGGCCGGCGGGTGGCCGACTGGCTCGCCGAGATGGCCGCCTCCGACGAGGACCGGCTGCGGGCGGTGTTCGGGTTCAACCTCAGTGTCCAGGAGAACGCCGACACCATCGGCTACCTCACCCGGGAGAAGAAGATCCCGGTGGTGGGCGGCCCCATCACCGCCACCGATCTCGCCGACGGCGGGAAGACGCCGTACCCCGGCCTGGTGAAGGTGGTGCCGTCCAACCACGACCAGGCGCGCGCACTGCGGCACTACCTGGACGAGGACGACACGAAGTCCTTCCTCATCGAGGACATCAGCGGCACCGACCTGTACGCGAAGTCCCTGCGGGAGGCGTTCCGCGAGGTCACCAGGGACGCGGCGAGCGGACCGGAGCGGTACGACGCCCAGCGGGTGACCAACAAAGACTTCGAGCAGATGGTGAACAACATCTGCGACTCCCGGGCCACCACCCTGTACTTCGCCGGACGGCCGGCCGCCCTCGCCCAGCTGATCAACGCGCTGGGCGGGCGCGGCTGCACCGACCGGCATCTCACCCTCGTCACCGTCTCCGGGGCGTCGACCATCGCTCTGGAACCGAGCCTCGACTGGGACGCGCTCACCCGGGGCGAGGGCCTGACCGTGGAGTACGCCACCATCACCCACCCGGACGTGTGGGCGGCGGGCAACAGCCCCGCGCCGCCCTCGACCGGCGGCTCGCCCGAGGACCTCGCGAAACTGACCGGGCTGCTGGAGCCGGACACCGCGCACGATCCGGGGGACATCGGCGCCACCGACCTCTCCGACGGGCGCACCATCACCATGTACGACTCGGCGCTGACCGCCATCACCGGCATCGAGAACCGGGTCACCGAGAAGGGCGAGGTGCCGGATCTCGCGGCCATCGGGGAGGCGTGGCGCCGGCTGCACGGCGTGCACAAGGTGCCGGGGGCGAGCGGGTGGATCTGCCTGCGCGGCGACGGCACCCCGTACGACAAGGCGGTGGCGATCGTCCGGCTGGTGGCCGAGGGCGGCGAGGGGCCCGGCGGGCACCTCGCCTACCAGGGGGTGGCGTGGCCGACCGGCCGGCCGCTGACCGCCGAGCGGTGTCTGAACACCCAGGGCTGAGCCGGTCCTCTCCCCCGCGGCGTCAGAACTCGTTGCCCCAGCAGTAGCGCGCGATCGTCTCCACGAGCACCGGTTTGCGGCGCTGGTCCTCGGCGGTCAGCAGCGGCCGCGCCGTGACGTCCGCGAAGCCCCGGGGCGGGGACACGGCCGCGTCCTCCAGGTCGGCGAACGCCTCCAGCGGGTCGACGCGACCGGGGTGACTCACCCACCTGACGTGACCGATGTGACCGATCGCACCGCGAGACACGCTTGCGTCATGCGCCTGACCAGGCGTTGTCTCGCACGGTGAGTACCGAACGAACCGAACAGCACGACACCACGGCCGCCCCGGCCACCGGTGACCGCTCCGCACGGCGTGCCGTCACCGTCTTCCCCGTACTGGTCCTCCTGGCCGGCGCCCTCGGGCTGCTGCTGCCGGGCGGCTTCTCCGGCTGGAGCGAGGGGGTGCCCTATCTGCTGGGCGTCGTGATGTTCTGCATGGGCGTCACCATGACCCCGGAGGACTTCCGCGGGGTCGCCGAGCGGCCCTGGGCGGTGGCGCTCGGACTGGTCGCGCACTACGTCATCATGCCGGGGCTCGGCTGGGCCATCGCCCACCTGCTCCACCTCTCCCCGCAGCTCGCCGCCGGGGTGATCCTGGTCGGCTGCGCCCCCAGCGGCACGGCCTCCAACGTGGTCACCTACCTGGCGCGCGGCGACGTGGCGCTGTCCGTCTCCGTCGCCACCGTCTCCACCGTGCTGGCCCCGCTGATCACCCCGCCGCTGACACTGCTGCTGGCCGGCGAGTACCTGCCGGTCGACGCCGGTTCGATGGTCACCGACATCCTCAAGACGGTGCTGCTGCCGGTCCTGGCGGGCATCGTGGTACGGCTGGTCGCGAGCCGGTGGGTGAGCCGGGCCCTGCCGGTGCTGCCGTGGCTCTCCGCGCTGACCATCGCCGTGATCGTGGCCGTGGTGGTGGCGGGCAGCGCCGCCGCCATCAAGTCGGCCGCCCTGCTGGTGTTCGTCGCCGTGGTGCTGCACAACGGCCTGGGTCTGGCGCTGGGGTACGGCGCCGGCCGGCTGGGCCGGCTGGGCGAGGGGGGCAGCCGCGCCATGGCCTTCGAGGTCGGCATGCAGAACTCCGGGCTCGCCGCCTCGCTGGCCACCGCCCACTTCAGCCCGCTGGCCGCGCTGCCGGCCGCGGTCTTCTCCGTCTGGCACAACATCTCCGGCGCGCTGGCCGCCGCCTGGCTGTCCCGCCGCCCCCGCTGAGTCGCCCCTTGTACGTCACCGCCTCGGTCCGCAGCATGACGTGGGCCGGGGCGGTGTCGTCGTTCCGGCGGCTCCGGAGGTCTCGCGAAGGGGGAAGGCACTGACCGTGGCGAACGCCGGCCGGCGCGTCGCCGCCGTGTGGGCCGGGCCGTGTCCGGCCGGTCCGACGGCCATCTACGTCCTCTCCTGGGACCCGTACGCGGACGGCCCGGAGTTCCCCGCCGAGGAGCCGACTCCGGCACCCACGGGGAGTTACTCCCACGACTGCGAGGAGACCGCCGAAGAGATCGATCGGGAGCGTGCGGAGGCGGCCCGGCAGCAGACGCTGCCGCCCTCCCCCGGATTCGTCCCCGTCCAGACACTGAGGCCGTACGCGGTGCCCGGGGACTGCCGCGACGAACTGGACGCCCCGCTCGGCGTCAACTCGCCGTGAGAAAACGCCGGCCCCCGCGTCCTCGCGGGGGCCGGCGTCGCGTGGCGATGTCGCTCAGTGGGCCGCGCCCACCAGCTTCTGCCCGGCGCCGTCCCCGGCCGTGCGCTTGCCGGCGCGGGCGGCGGCGATGCCGATGAAGACCATGGACGCCACACCGGCCAGCGCGAACGCGGTGAAGCCCCAGTCACCCTTGTTCGCGGCGAGCAGCTGACCGCCCAGCCACGGGCCGAAGACCGCGCCGAAGCGGCCCATGCCCGAGGTCCAGCCGACGGCCGTGGCGCGGCTGTCGGGGGTGGAGGCGATGGACACCGTCGCGTAGATCATGGTCTGGGCGCTGTTGAGGAAGACGCCGGTGAGGAAGACGACCACGAAGGTCAGCGCCAGCGGCATGTGGACGCTGAGCAGGAAGACACCGGCGGCGGTCAGCGCGAACCAGACGGCGGAGATGCGCGGGGCGCCGAAGCGGTCGGAGGCGCGGCCGGCGATCAGCATGCCGACGATGCCGCCGAGGTTGAACAGGACCACGAAGGTCAGCGCGGAGCCCAGCTCGTAGCCCTCGCTGCGCATCAGGGTGGGCAGCCAGGTGGCGACACCGTAGACGAGCAGCAGCCCGCCGAAGGAGGCCAGCCAGTACAGCAGGGTCTGGATCCACTGGTTGCCCTGGAAGAGGGCGGCGAGGTTGCCCCAGCGGGAGCCGGCGGTCCTGCCCGCCTTGGGCGCGGGGAGCTCGACGTCGTAGCGGGCGGCCAGCGCGGCGGCCTCCTCGCGGCGGCCCTGGGCGACCAGGAAGCTCAGCGACTCGGGCAGCCACTTCAGCAGCACCGGGACGAAGAGCAGCGGGACCACGCAGACCCAGAAGGCGGCGCGCCAGCCGAGCGGCTCGACGATCCACAGGGCGACGTAGGCGGAGAGGATGCCGCCGGCGTGGTGGGCGGTCATCAGCAGGCCGATGGTGAGGGCCGCGCGGCCCTTGGGGGCGTAGTCGGAGACCATGCTGATCGCGGTGGGCAGCAGACCGCCGAGGCCGATGCCGGCCAGGGTCCGGCCGAGGCCGAAGACGGCGACGCTGTTCGCGACGGCGCACAGGCCGGAAGCCAGGGAGAAGAGCGCGACGCAGGAGAGCATCAGCTTCTTGCGGCCGATCCGGTCCGCGATCGTGCCCGCGGTCAGCGCGCCGACCAGCATGCCGAAGGTGGCGTAGCTGCCCAGGTCACCCGCCTGGCCGGAGGTGATCCCGAGGGCCTTCTCCTCCAGCATGTGGGGCAGCACCGAGCCGTAGATGAACATGTCCAGGCCGTCGAAGAGCACGGCGACCCAGCACAGGACGACGACCAGCAGGGCCAGTCTGCTGCCCTTTGAGGACAGGGCGGGGGAGGAGGACATCGTTGTTTTCCTCTCGACCAGGACGAGTTCCCTGGAGGGGATCAGTGAAGCGGGTCCGCGCGGCTCGTGCGGCTCGACCCGTGGTGTGCGCTAGACGCTAAAGTTCCGGCCATTGAGTGTCAACGGTTTTGTTAACAATCTCAGCAACGATCTGGTAGCCCCCGGCCCCTCCCCCTGCGCCACGGGGGTGGACCGTGGCGCGGATCGTCAGGCGACCGGCGGGGTGCCGTGGGTGTGGAAGGACTCGATGGTCTTCAGCCCCCAGGCCTGCCCCTTCTTCCGCTCCTCCTCGGTCCAGGTGATCAGCGGCCAGTCCGGCGCCAGCACCAGGCGGGTGAGCGGGTTGCACAGCTCGATGCGGTTGCCGCCGGGCTCGTAGACGTACAGGAAGAACGTCTGCTGGATGGCGTGCTTGTGCGGGCCGGTCTCGATGAACACGCCGGTGTCGATGGCGAGGTCGGCGGCGCGCAGGATGTCCTCGCGGTTCTCGGTCGCGAAGGCGATGTGGTGCAGCCGCCCCTCGGAGCCGGTCCAGTCCTCGGTGTAGACGACGTCGTAGGACTTGTTGGTGAAGGTCAGCCAACGGGCCGCGATCTTGCCGGAGTCCAGCTGGATCTGCTCGGTGGGCCGGGCGCCCAGGAGGTGTTCCTGGAACTCGGCGTTGGCGAGCACGTCGGAGGCGAGGAAGTTGATGTGGTCCAGGCGGCGGACGCCGACTCCGCGGTTGGGCTTGGCCTGCGGCTGGTTCTTCAGCGCGGGCTTCAGCTCGTCGGGGGCCCGGTAGTGCTCGCTCTCCCAGTACAGGGCGTGCTCGTGGCCGTCGGGGTCGGTGGTGAGGTAGAGCCGGCCGAGGCCGGGCTCGTCCTCGACCCACTTCCCGCCGCGGCCGGCCTCCTCCAGGGCCTTCACCCGGCGCTGGAGGGCGTCCTCGCTGGAGGTGCGCAGCGCGAGCCGGCCGAGGCCGGGCGTCTCGCGGGCGGTGAGCACCAGGCTGTGGTGCTCGTAGTCGTCGTAGGTGCGCAGGTAGACGGTGTCACCGTCCTGGCCGTTGACCGTCAGGCCCAGGAAGTCGGTGAAGAAGCCGACACTGGCGTCGAGGTCGGGCGTGAACAGCTGGGTGTGACCGATATGGGCGATGTCACCGAGCGGCGGAGTCATCGTTGCCTCCAGAGGATGGTGCGGGGGTCGGGGCCGTCCCGGCCGACCGGGGGAAGACGGTGCCGTCGAAGATCTTCCGTGCGGTGCGCACGACGGCGGTACGGCGGACCACCGGGGGTGTGCCGTCGGTTCCGGGATCGACGGCGGTCTCGACGTCCAGGAAGCCGGTGGGGTGTTCGACGCGGACGCGGTCGCCGCTGCCGGGCGGTTCCGCGATGCCCTCCCCCACCCCGCCGGGCAGGCGGAGTCCGGCGGCCACGCTCGCGGCGCCCAGGACGCCGATGGAGGTGTGGCAGCGCACGGGGATGAAGGTGCGGGTGGTGACCGCGCCGCCGTGCCGGGGCGGCGCGAGCAGACTGAGCTTGGGCACGGTGGTGGACTCGACGTCCCCGAGCCCCATCAGCCGGCCGGCCGCCAGCCGGATCTCCCGGAGGCGGTCGGCCAGGTCCGTGTCCTCCTCCAGGTCCCGCGGCTCCTCGTAGCCGGTGACCCGCAGGGCGCCCGCCGGGATCAGCACGACCGGCATGCCGTTGTCGACGCAGGTCACCTCGGTGCCGGCGACGGTGTCGCGGACGTTGCCGGTGGGCAGCAGGGGGGAGCTGCCCTGCGGGAACTCGATGACGACCGCGGCGGCGGTGCCCGGCACGCCCGAGATCTCGGCGTCGCCGGTGTAGTCGACGCGCCCGCCCGGGGTGGGGAAGGTGGCGATCGCCAGTTCCCCGGTGTTGCGCATCCGGATGCGTACGGACGTCTCACCGTCCTGGGCGGGAACCAGTCCGCGCTCCACGGCGAACGGGCCCACTCCGGCGAGGATGTTGCCGCAGTTCTGCCGGTCGGTGACCTCGGGGGTGTCCACGTTGACCTGGAGGAACAGGTAGTCGACATCGGCCTCGGGGTCGTCCGAGGCCGAGACGACGGCGACCTTGCTGGTCAGCGGGTGGGCGCCGCCCAGCCCGTCGATCTGGCGCGGATCGGGGCTGCCCATGACCCGCAGCAGCAGGTCGTCGCGGGCGGCGGCGTCGGCGGGGAGGTCCCCGGCCAGGAAGTAGGCGCCCTTGGAGGTGCCGCCGCGCATCAGCATGCAGCGGACCTCGTCGGGTGCGCTCACGACGCGTCCCCGCCGCGCGTGTACTCCTCGTAGGACTGGTAGGTCACGCCGAGCTGGACCAGCTTCTCGCGCAGTCCGTAGCGGTCCAGGCCCAGCTGGCCCTCCAGGAAGGCGGCGCGGGTCGCGGCCTCCTTCTCCTCCCGGGCCCGGGACGCCTCGGCGGTCTGCCGGGCCTTCTCGCGCGGGACGACGACCACGCCGTCGTCGTCGGCGACGATCACGTCACCGGGGTTGACGACCTGGCCGCCGATGACGACCGGTACGTTGACGCTGCCGCCGGTCGCCTTGACGGTGCCCTGCGCGGACACGGCGGCGGACCAGGCGGGGAAGCCCATCTCGCGCAGCTCGGAGGTGTCCCGGATACCCGTGTTGATGACCAGCCCGCGCACCCCGCGCTGCTGGAGCGCGGTGGCGAACAGCTCGCCGAACAGGCCGTCGGTGGAGGGCGAGGTGGTGGTGACGACCAGGATGTCACCCTCGCCGCACTGCTCCACGGCGGCGTGGATCATGAGGTTGTCGCCGGGCCAGGACAGCACGGTCACCGCGGTGCCGGCGATCCGGGTGTCCTGCTGGATCGGGCGCAGGTGCGAGCCGAGCAGGCCGGTGCGGCCCATCGCCTCGGACACGGTGGCCACGCCGTACCCGGACAGGGCCTCGACGTCCTTGGCCTCCGCCTTCGGCGGGTCGGTGACGATGACGCCGCTCATGCCTGCTCCTTCGGGGTGTGCGGGTACGCGTACACGGGATCTCTTCCTTGTCGGGCCGGGCCGCCGCCGGGCGCGCTCCCGCCTTGCGGCGGGTCAGTCGCGCAACGCCTCGATCACACTGGTGAGGTGGGCGCGGACGGCCGCCTCGGCCGCCTGTGGGTCTCTGGCCCCGATCGCCTCGATCATGGCCAGGTGCTCGTTCAGGGATTGCTGGGGCCGTCCCGGACGCAGCGCCAGCTGGAAGCGGTGGCGCACCAGTTGGGCGTTGAGCCGCTCCAGCAGTTCCAGCGCGGTCAGCTGGCCGGAGAACTCCCGGATCCTGGTGTGCAGCCGGTGGTTGAGTTCCGAGTAGGTCAGCGGTTCGCCGTCGGCCACGGCCTTGCGCATCGCCGTACCGAGGTCGGTCAGCTCGACGATCTGCTCGTCGGTGACGGCTGCCGCCGCCTTCGCCGCGCAGAGCCCTTCGAGGACCAGCCGGCACTCGGTGATGGCGACCGCTTCCTCCACGGTCACCACCCGCACCCGCGACCCCCGGTTGCGGATGCGCTCGACCAGCCCCTGCGACTCCAGGTCGATCAGTGCGGCCCGGATGCTGGCCCGTGTCACACCGAACTGCTCGGCGAGTTCGTTCTCCACCAGCCGCTGGGCCGGTGCCATGTCGCCGCGCAGGATCGCCTCCCGCAGTCGTCCGAGCGCAAGCTGTTTCGCCTGCTCCCCGGTGCTCGGACCGGCTTGTTTCGGCATGTGCCCTCCCTGACTGAGTGCTCGTCGAACGTAAATCTATCCAAACAAGATTGTCAACAATTTTGTTTGCCAAATTACGGGGTGCTGTGCGGGGTTTTCGAGGCGCTCACCGGCGGGGTCCGGGGGGCGCGGCCGTGGTCCCCCGGATCTCCAGCGAGGGGGCCGTAAGGCGCAGGCCGCCCGGTCCGCCGGGGGCGCGCAGCCGGTCGAGCAGGCGGTGGGCGGCGCGGCGGCCGACCTCGTGGCCGGCGTGGTCGACCGTGGTGAGCCACAGGTGCCGCAGCCGGGAGACTCCCGTGTCGCCGTAGCCGGTCACGGACAGGCCGTGCGGCACCCGCGGTCCCCGTTCCCCGCCGCCGACAGGGCGCCGACGCAGGCGGTGTCGTTCACGGCGAAGACGGCGGTGGGCCGCTCGGGTCCGCTTCCGCCGAGCAGCCGGACGGTGGCGCGGTAGCCGCCCTCCTCCGTCATGCCGCAGGGCTCGACGGCCGCCCGGCCGGCCAGGCCGTGGTCCCGCACCGCCGACTCGAAGCCGCGCCGCCTCAGTTCGCCGGCGGCCCCGTGGCCCGCGAGGTGCGCCACCGCGCGGTGGCCGAGGCCGATGAGGTGCTCGGTGACCAGCCGTGCCCCGCGCTCGTCGTCGCCGGCCACCACGTCCACGCCGGGCGGCACCGCCTCCCGGGCGCCCGCGACCACCACGGGAAGGCGCGCGGCGGCGTCCTCCAGGACGGCCGGGCCGGGCAGCGTGCCGACCACGACCAGACCGTCGACCCCCAGGTCGCGCAGGGGGCCCGCGACGTCGCCCGGTCCGGAGCGGCGGTTGAGGCGGGCGTCGGAGAGCAGGACGTGCAGGTCGTTGTCGCGCAGCACGCGGTGCAGTCCGTCGAGCAGGTCGGCGAACCACGGGTGGCGCAGGTCGTCGAGGAGGACACCCACGGTGCGGGTGCGCCGCTCGCTCAGGCTGCGCGCCGCCGCGTTGGGCCGGTAGCCGAGTTCCCGCGCGGCCCGCAGCACCGCCCGGCGCCGCTCGGGCCGCACCCCGTCGGCACCGCGCAGCACCAGGGAGACCAGCGACTTGGAGACCCCGGCCCGCTCGGCCACGTCACGGATGGTCGGCTGCTTCATGGCCGGACCGTTCCACGGGCGGTACCGCCTGTCAAAGCCTTGACACCGCGGGCCGGAAGTCCTCAGGGTGACAGGAAACAGGTGCTGGACCGGTCCAAAGAGGGGCTCGCATGGCTCACCCGGAGGAGACGCTCGGTGTCGCCGTCATCGGCTTCGGCTGGATGGGGCGGGTGCACACCCAGGCCTACGTCCGCGTCCGCCACCACTATCCGCGCCTCGCCGTCCGTCCGGAGCTGGTCGTGGTCGCCGAGGAGGTGCCGGGCCGGGGCGAGGAGGCCGCCGCCCGGTTCGGGTTCGCCTCGGCCGTCCGTGACTGGCGTGAGGTGGCCGCCGACCCCCGGGTACGGGCGGTCAGCGTCACCGCCCCGAACTTCCTGCACCGCGAGATCGGCGTCGCGATGGCCGAGGCGGGCAAGCACCTGTGGATCGAGAAGCCGGTCGGGCTGGACGCCGGGGACGCCCGCGCGGTGGCCGCCGCCGCCGCGAAGGCCGGTGTCCAGGGCGCGGTCGGCTTCAACTACCGGAGCGCGCCCGCCGTCGAGGCGGCCCGCGACCTGATCGCCGCCGGGGACATCGGCGCCGTCACCCATGTCCGCGTCCGGCTGTTCAGCGACTACGCCGCCCATCCCGAGTCGGCCCTGACCTGGCGCTACGAACGGGAGCGCGGCGGCAGCGGCGTCCTGGGCGACCTGGCCTCGCACGGTGCGGACCTGGCCCGGTTCCTGTGCGGCGACATCGCCTCCGTGACCGCCGACACCGCCGTCTTCGTGCCCGAACGGGCCCGCCCGGCCGCCGCCACCGCCGGTCACACCCGGGCGACGGGCGGGGATCCCGGTCCGGTGGAGAACGAGGACTACGTCGGCTGCCTGCTGCGCTTCGCCTCCGGTGCCCGCGGCGTGCTGGAGGCGTGCCGGGTCTCGGTCGGCGAGCAGAACGCGTACGGCTTCGAGGTGCACGGCACCAGGGGCGCGGTGTTCTGGGACTTCCGGCGGATGAACGAGCTGGGCGTCAGCCGCGGCACGGCCTACCAGGACCAGCCGGTCAGCACGGTGTACGTCGGTCCGGGCGACGGTGAGTTCGCCGCGTTCCAGCCGGGCGCGGCCAACGCGATGGGCTATGACGACCTGAAGGTGATCGAGGCGTACCGCTTCCTGCGCTCGGTCGCGGAGGGCACCCCGTACGGCGCGACGCTGACCGACGCGGTGCGCGGCGCGGCCGTGCTGGACGCGATGGAGCGTTCGGCCGCGAGCGGCGCCTGGGCCGCCGTGGACCCGTCGGCGTGACGCCCGCGCCGCCCCCGTCCCGGATCCCTTAGGAGCACCGCCCATGCGCATCGGCATCCTCGGTCTCGGCCGCATCGGCTCCTTCCACGCCGAGACCCTCGCCGGGCTCGGCGCCGTGGAGTCCCTGGTCGTGTCCGATCCGGCCGCCGGGGCCGCGCGGGCCGCCGCCGAGCGGTTCGGCGCGCGGGTCGCGGACTCCCCCGCCGAGCTGCTGGCCGGCGGGGTGGACGGGCTCGTCGTCGCGGCGGCGACCGACGCCCATCCGGCGCTGATCCGGGCCGGGGTGGACGCCGGGGTGCCGGTCTTCTGCGAGAAGCCGGTGGCCCGCGCCATGGCCGAGGGCATGGAGGTGCTGAAGGCCGTCGCGGGGCGTGCGGTGCCGGTGCAGATCGGCTTCAACCGGCGGTTCGACGCCGGGTTCGCCGCGGCGCGGGCGGCGGTGCGCTCCGGCGAGCTGGGCCCCCTGCACACCGTGCGGTCGACCACGCTGGACCCGGCGCCGCCGCCGGCCGGGTACGTCGCCGCCTCCGGCGGCATCTTCCGGGACTGCTCGGTGCACGACTTCGACATGATCCGCTGGGTGACGGGCCGCGAGGTGGCCGAGGTGTACGCGGTCGGCGGCAACCGGGGCGCCGCCCACATCCGGGAGGCCGGTGACGCCGACACCACCGGGGCGGTCCTCACCCTGGACGACGGGACCGTCGCGATGGTGTCCAACAGCCGGCACAACGGGCGCGGTCACGACGTCCGCATGGAACTGCACGGCTTCGCCGACTCCCTCGCGGTCGGTCTGGAGGACCGGCTGCCGCTGCGCTCGGCGGAGCCGGGGGCGGCCTTCCCCTCCGGCACCCCGCACGCCTTCTTCCTGGACCGGTTCGCCGCCGCCTACCGCGCCGAGCTGGCCGCCTTCACGGAGGTGGTCGCCGGGGCGCGGCCGTCGCCGTGCGGGATCGGGGAGGCGCTGGAGGCGGGCTGGATCGCGGAGGCGTGCACGCTGTCGCTGCGCGAGCACCGACCCGTGACGGTGGAGGAGGTACGGCGGGCGTGAGCGGTCCGGTCAGGCGGCCGGCTCGCTGATGTCCACCATCCAGGAGACGCCGAACCGGTCCCGGCACATGCCGAACACGTCGCCCCACATCTGCTTCTCCAGCGCCACGTCGACGGTGCCGCCGGCGGACAGCTTGGTCCAGTAGCCGCGCAGCTCGGCGTCGTCGTCGCCACCGAGGCTGATCGAGCAGGTGTTCCCCGGGGTGTGCTCGGTGCCGGGCGGGGCGTCGGCGCCCATCAGGGTGAAGCCGCTCGGTGTCTCCAGCACGCCGTGCATGATCTTGTCGGCGTCCGGGCCGGGCGACCCGCCGAACGACGCGTAGGTGTTCAGCGTGAGCGTGCCTCCGAACACCTCCTCGTAGAACTCCAGCGCCTGGCGGGCGTCGCCGTCGAAGCTGAGGTACGGGTTGAGCCGCGTGGTCATGACTGCCTCCCGGAACGGGGCGAAGGGCCATCGCTGTCGACGCTAACGCGCGCCGCTGACAACGGCCCCCCGAGCAGCGCCGGGCGGGCCCCGTCCGGCTCCGTCCGGCCCCGACGGGCGCCGTCCGGCCCCGACACGGCGTCCGGTCCCGTCAGGCGCCGCAGGAGCGCAGGAAGCGGCGGGTGCGGACCGCGATGGGCAGCGGCCGGTCCGGTTCGCAGGGGTACATGTCCTGCTCGACGATGGCGAAGAGGTCCACGCCGAGCCGCTGGGCCGCCGCCAGGACCGGTTCCAGCGCGGGCACCCCGGCCGGCGGTTCGCACATCACCCCGCGCCGCACGGCCGTCCCGAACGGCAGCCCGTCCGCCCGGACCCCGGCGAGGACCTCGGGGTCGACCTGCTTGAGGTGCAGGTACCCGACGCGTTCGCCGTAGGTCTCGATGAGCTTGACGCTGTCGCCGCCGCAGTAGGCGTAGTGGCCGGTGTCCAGGCAGAGGCCGACCAGGCCGGGGTCGGTGGCGTCGAGGAAGCGCTCGACGTGCTCCTCGGTGTCGAGGTGGGTGTCGGCGTGCGGGTGGACGACGACGTCGAGGCCGTAGGCCTCCCTCACCTCGCGGCCGAGGCGCTCCATGCCGCCGGTGAGGTGGCCCCACTGCTCACGGGTCAGCTTGGGGGGTTCCAGGATCTCGGCGGTCCTGTCGTCGCGCCAGAAGGACGGGATGACCACGAGGTGCCGGGCGCCCATCGCCCGGGTCAGGCCGGCGACGCGGCTCACCTGCTCCCAGGTCGCGTCCCACTCGCAGGGGCCGCGGTGCAGGCCGCAGAAGACGGTGCCGGCCGAGACCCTCAGGCCGCGCCGGTCCACCTCGTCGGTGAGCCGGGCCGGGTCGGTGGGGAGGTAGCCGTAGGGGCCCAGTTCGATCCAGGAGTAGCCGGCCTCGGCGACCTCGTCCAGGAAGCGTTCCCAGGGCACCTGGCGGGGGTCGTCGGGGAACCAGACGCCCCAGGAGTCGGGGGCGGAGCCGACCCGGATGCGGTCGAGCACGGGGGCCATGTCAGGTGTTCCCTTCCCTGGGCGAGGTGAGGTCCCGCTCGTCGGGGGGAGCGGCGGTGCCGGCTCCGCCGACCCGCGCCAGCTCGTGCTTGAGGGCGGCGAGTTCCGCGCCCCCGGCCATGTGGTCGGTCAGCTTCTCCAGGGTGACGTCGCCGCGGGCGGCGGACAGTTCGAGGGTGCCCAGGCGCAGCACGGTGAAGTGGTCGCCGACCAGGTAGGCGTGGTGGGGGTTGTGGGTGATGAGGATGACGCCGAGGCCGCGGTCGCGGGCGGCGGCCACGTACTTCAGCACCACGCCGGACTGCTTCACGCCGAGCGCGGCGGTGGGCTCGTCCAGGATGAGGACGCGGGCGCCGAAGTGGACGGCGCGGGCGATGGCGACGCACTGGCGCTGACCGCCGGAGAGGGTGCCGACGGGCTGCTCCAGGTCGTCCAGGGCGATGCCCATGGCGCGCAGTTCCGCGTCGGCGGTCCGCTTCATGCGGGCGATGTCCAGGCGGCGGAGGGGCCAGGGGCCGCGGGTCAGTTCGGAGCCGAGGAAGAAGTTGCGCCACACCGGCATCAGCGGGACGGTGGCCAGGTCCTGGTAGACGGCGGCGATGCCCCGGTCCAGGGCCTGGCGCGGGGTGGTGAAGCGGACGGGTGCGCCGTCGACCAGGAACTGGCCCTCGGTGTGCTGGTGCAGCCCCGAGACGATCTTGATGAGGGTGGACTTGCCGGCGCCGTTGTCGCCGAGCACACAGGTCACCCGACCGGGATGGACGGCGAGGTCGACGCCGTGCAGGGCGCGGACGGTGCCGTAGGACTTGCCGGCGCCGCGCAGTTCCACGAGCGGGACGGGGGCGGGGTCGGTCATGTGGCTCACCTCCGGGTCGCCGCGCGGCGGACCCACAGATTGACGAGGACGGCGCCGAGCAGCATCACACCGAGGAACGCCTTGAACCAGTCGGGGTTCCATCCGGCGTACACGATGCCCTGGTTGACCAGGCCGAACATGAAGGCGCCGAAGACCGGGCCGATCGCGGAGCCGGCGCCGCCGGTCAGCAGGCAGCCGCCGATGACGGCGGCGGCGATGTAGATCAGTTCCTGGCCGACGCCCTCGCCGGACTGCACGGTGTTGAAGGAGAACAGCTGGTGCATGCCGGTGAACCAGGCGCCGAAGCCGACCAGCGTGAACAGGGAGACCTTGGTGAAGGTCACGGGCACGCCGACCGCGCGGGCGCTGTCCTGGTCGCCGCCGACGGCGAAGACCCAGTTGCCGTACTTGGTGCGCAGCAGCACCCAGGTGGCCAGGGCGGCGAAGAGCAGCCACCACACCACCGTGATCTTCACCTGGACGCCGCCGACGCCGAAGGAGGACGCGAAGAGGGCCTCGGCCTGGCCGAAGCCGTCCATGTCGCTGATGTCGTCGGTGGCGACGTTGCCGGTGACGAGTTTGGTGACGGCGAGGTTGACGCCCTGGAGGATCAGGAAGGTGCCGAGGGTGACGAGGAAGCTGGGCAGCCGGGTCCTCACCAGCATCCAGCCGTTGAACGCGCCGACGGCGAGGGAGACCACCAGGGCGGCCAGCACGCCGGTCCAGACGTTCACGGTCAGCTGGTAGCTGAGCATGCTCGCGGTGAGCGCCGAGGTGACCACCGCGACCCCGGCCGACAGGTCGAACTCGCCGCCGATCATCAGCAGGGCCACGGGCAGCGCCATGATGCCGATGGTGGAGGACTGGTAGAGGACGGTCGCCATCGAGCCGGCCTGCCGGACCGAGGGGGCCGCGACCAGGAAGAAGACGAGGACGGCGACGGCGCCGAGGAGCACCCCGACCTCGGGCCGGGCCAGCAGCCGCAGCGGCAGGGGGCGTCCGCTCCGCCGTGCCCCGGCGGCCGGCGGGGTGGTCACCGCCGGTGGGGCCCCGCTCATCACCGGGTGCCCTTCGCGGCGAACTCGGCGACCCGGTCGACGTTGGACTCGTCGACGAAGGCCGGCCCGGTCAGCACCGGCTGCTCACCGCCGCCGCTGTAGTTGCCGTTGTTCTCGTAGAGCCACAGCCCGTCGACCGCCAAGTACCCCTGGAGGTAGGGCTGCTGGTCCACGGCGAACTCGACGTCGCCCTTGTGGATCGCGCCGGTCAGCTCCTTGTCGAGGTCGAAGGTGGCCACCTTCGCCTCGCTCCCGCTCTCCGCCACCGACCGCACCGCGGTCATCGCGAAGGGCGCGCCGAGGGTGACGACGTGGTCGATGGAGCTGTCCTGTTTGAGCTTGGCGGTGATCGTCGACTGCACGGACGGCATGTCGGTGCCGTTGACGTACAGGTTCTCCACCGAGCCCTCGAAGGTCTTCCGCACCCCGTCGCAGCGCTGGGTGAGGCCGACGTTGCCCTGTTCGTGCAGGACGCAGACGGCCTTCTCGGCCCCCACCTCGTCGAGCCTCTCGCCGAACGCCTCGCCGGCCACGCTCTCGTCCTGCCCGAAGAACTCCGTCAGCCCCATCCGCTTCCAGTCGCCCAGCCCGGAGTTGAGCCCGACGACGGGGATGCCGGCCTGCCGGGCCCTGCTCACCACGTCCTTGAGGGCGTCCGGCTTGGCGAGGGTGACCGCGATGCCGTCGACCTTCTGGTCGATGGCGTTCTGCACCAGGCCGGCCTGGTTCCCGGCGTTGGGGTCGTGGGAGTGGACGAGCTTGATGTTGTCCTTGGCCGCGGCGGCCTCGGCGCCCTTGCGGACGATGTCCCAGAAGGTGTCACCGGCCGCCTGATGGGTGATCAGGGCGACCGTCATCCGGGGGGTGCCGGCCTTGCCCGCCGGAGCTTCGGACGCCCCCTCCTCGTCGGCCTTCTTGCCCCCGGAGCCGCTGGAGCAGCCGGCGAGGGCCAGGGCCGCCGCCGCGGCGAACGCCAGGGCGGAAACGGGCCGCCGGGAGCGGTGGCGGGCGGGGCGGGCGGGAGCGGAGCGGTCCATCTTTCCTGCACCTCACTGTAGCGACGGGAACCGAGTGCCGTAGTGCCGTAGTGCTTGAGTGCCGTGGGGAGAAGGCTTGCGCTGGGACCGGATACAAGTGCGTCACGCCCTCGATGTCAATGCTTTGTCAAGACATCGCTTCAATACCAGGTCCGAATGTCCGTACAAAGTATTGACAGGACGGTGTCCGGCGCCCTACACCGGAAAGGGCGTCCCGCACCGGAAAGGGCGACCGATCCCTACCCCCGGCGGCCGGACCTACCCCTGACCTTGCGAACGGAGTCCCGTCGTGCCCCTCTCCCCCGCCGACCTCGCCGGCCTCACCGCGGTCAGAGCACGGCGCCCCGAGGCAGTCGCCGAGGCGGCGGCCCGCCGGGTGCGCCGCCCGCTGATCGGGGAGAGCGGGCGGCTGATGATCGTGGCCGCCGACCACCCGGCGCGCGGCGCCCTCGGCGTCGGGGACCGCCCGCTGGCCATGGCCAACCGGGCGGACCTGCTGGGACGGCTGTGCGCCGCGCTGTCCCGGCCGGGCGTCGACGGCGTGCTGGCCACCGCGGACATCCTGGAGGACCTGCTGCTGCTCGGCGCGCTGGAGGGCAAGGTCGCGGTCGGCTCGATGAACCGCGGGGGTCTGGCGGGCGCCGCCTTCGAGATGGACGACCGGTTCACCGGGCACCGCGCCGACGACCTCGCCCGGCTCCGGTTCGACGCGGGCAAGCTGCTGCTGCGCGTCGACCTTGACGACCCGGGCTCGCTGGCCACCCTGGAGTCCGCCGCCCGTGCCGTGGACGCGATGGCGGGGCACCGGCTGCCGCTGTTCGTGGAGCCGTTCCTGTGCCGCCGGACCCAGGGGCGGCTTCGCACCGACCTGTCCGCCGAGGCCGTCACCCGGTCCATCGCCATCGCCTCGGGACTGGGCGGCACCTCCGCCTACACCTGGCTGAAACTGCCCGTCACCCACGAACCGGACGACATGGCCGAGGTCCTGGGGGCCTCCACCCTGCCGGTGGTACTGCTCGGCGGCGATGTCGGGAACGATCAGGAGGCCGCGTACGCGCGCTGGCGCGAGGCGCTGCGGCTGCCCACCGTCCAGGGCCTGGTGGCGGGCCGCTCGCTGCTCTACCCCGCCGAGGGCAGTGTGGAGCGGGCGGTGGACACGGCGGTCGGGCTGTTGGGAGAGGGAGGCATGCGATGACGTACCACCTGCCCGCGGGCACGGCCGGAAACGGTCCCTACGCGGTCGACGTGACCCCGGAGACGGCCGGATGGGGGTACAGCGGCCTGCGGATCCTCGCCCTCCCGCCGGGCGGCTCGCACACCTTCGACGCCGGGGACAGCGAGTGGATCGTGCTGCCGCTGGCCGGCGCCTGCACGGTCACCGCCGACGGCGCCGCCTTCGGACTGCGCGGCCGGCCCGACGTGTTCAGCGCCGTCAGCGACTTCGCCTACGTCCCGCGCGACGCCCGCGCGAGCGTCTCGTCCGCCGCCGGCGGCCGGTTCGCGCTGGCCGGGGCCCGCTGCGCCCGCCGCCTGCCCGCCCGCTACGGACCGGCCGCGTCCGTCCCGGTGGAACTGCGCGGCACGGGCGCCTGCTCGCGCCAGGTCAACAACTTCGGGGCGGCCGGCGTCTTCGCGTGCGACAAGCTGATCGCCGTCGAGGTGCTCACCCCCGGCGGCAACTGGTCCTCCTTCCCGCCCCACAAGCACGACGAGCACCGCCCCGGCGAGGAAGCCGAACTGGAGGAGATCTACTACTTCGAGTTCGCCGCCCGCGACGGCGTCCCCGGCCTCGGCTACCACCGGGTCTCCCCCTCCGGCCGGGGCCGCGGCACCGACGTGCTGGCCGAGGTGCGCGACGGCGACGTCGTCCTCGTCCCCGACGGCTGGCACGGACCGTCGACGGCCGTGCCCGGCCACCACATGTACTACCTCAACGTCATGGCGGGCCCCGCCGGCGAACGCGCCTGGCTGGTCAGCGACCACCCCGGCCACGCCTGGATCCGCGCCACCTGGCCGGAGCAGCCCGTCGACCCCCGGCTCCCCCTGTGCACCGCCCCGGAGAGGGGGGACGCGTGAGCACGCTCCGGCTGACCACCGCCCAGGCCCTGGTGCGGTTCCTGGCCGCCCAGTACACCGAACGGGACGGCGTGCGGCACCGGCTGATCGCCGGGATGTGGGGGATCTTCGGCCACGGCAACGTCGCCGGGATCGGCCAGGCCCTCGTCGAGTACGCCACCGTGCCCGGTGGGGGGACACCCCCCGCGTCCCCCGTGCTGCCGTACCACCAGGGCCGCAACGAACAGGCCATGGTGCACGCGGCGGTGGGCCACGCCCGGCAGCTCAACCGCCTCTCCGCGCAGGCCGTCACCACGTCGATCGGCCCCGGCGCCACCAACCTGGTCACCGGCGCCGCCCTGGCCACCGTCAACCGCCTGCCGGTACTGCTGCTCCCCGGCGACTACTTCGCCGCCCACCCCGCCGACCCGCTGCTCCAGCAGCTCGAACACCCCTCGGCGGCCGACGTGTCGGTCAACGACACCCTGCGCCCCGTCTCCCGCTTCTTCGACCGGATCACCCGCCCCGAGGCACTGGTCCCCTCCGCGCTGAACGCCATGCGGGTCCTGGCGGACCCCGCCGAGACCGGCGCCGTGACCCTGGCGCTGCCGCAGGACGTGCAGGCGCAGGCGGCCGACTGGCCCGAGGAGTTCTTCGCCGACCGGGTCTGGCGGGTACGGCGCCCCGCGCCCGACCCCGCGGAACTGGCCGACGCCGCGGCGGCGGTCCGCCGCGCCGCCCGCCCGCTGATCGTCGCGGGCGGCGGCGTCCACCACAGCGAGGCGGAGGAGGCTCTGCGCGAACTGGCCGACGCCACCGGCATCCCCGTCGCCTCCACCCAGGCCGGCAAGGGCTCGCTGCGCCACGACCACCCGGCCGACGTCGGCGGCATCGGGCACACCGGCACCGCGGTCGCCGACGCCCTGGCCCGCACCGCCGACCTGGTGATCGGCGTCGGCACCCGCTACGGCGACTTCACCACCGCCTCCGGCACCCTCTTCCAGCACCCGGGCGTCCGTTTCCTCAACCTCAACATCACCGCCTTCGACGCCCACAAGCTCGCCGCCCGCACCCTGGTCTGCGACGCGCGCACCGGCCTGGCGGCGCTCACCGAAGCCCTCGCCGGCCACCGCGTGGACGACGCGTACACGGCCGAGTACCGCGCCGGCAAGGAGCGCTGGGAGCGGGTCGTCGAGACCGCCCTGCGCGCCGGGGACGACAGCGCGGTGCCGACCCAGACGCAGGTGATCGGCGCGCTGGACGAGGTGGTCGGCGACACGGACGTGGTGGTCAACGCGGCCGGCTCGCTCCCCGGCGACCTGCACCGGCTGTGGCGGGCCCGGTCCCCGCGCCAGTACCACCTGGAGTACGGCTACTCCTGCATGGGCTACGAGATCCCGGCCGCCCTCGGTGTCCAGCAGGCCGCGCCCGGCACCCCGGTGTGGGCGCTGGTCGGCGACGGCACGTACCTGATGAACCCGACGGAGATCGTCACGGCCGTGCAGGAGGGCCTCCCCGTCAAGCTGGTGCTGCTCCAGAACCACGGCTACGCCTCCATCGGCGGCCTGTCCGAGTCGGTGGGCGCGGAGCGGTTCGGCACGGCGTACCGCCACCGGGCCGCCGACGGGTCGTTCACCGGCGCCCCGCTGCCCGTGGACCTCGCCGCCAACGCGGCCAGCCTCGGGATGGACGTGCTGCGCCCCGAGACCGTGGGCGAGCTGCGCGCGGCCCTGGCCGCGGCCCGCGCCGCGTCCCGGCCGACCTGCGTGTACGTCGAGACCGCCCCGGCGCCGGCCGCGCCCAGGGCCGAGGCGTGGTGGGACGTGCCGGTGGCCGAGGTGTCCGCGCGCCCGGCCGCCACCGAGGCCCGGGCGGCCTACGACCGGGCGGTCGCGGGCCGCCGCCGCCACCTGTGAGCGCCGCGTCCCGCGCCGGGCGGGCCGGGACGGCTCAGCCCGCGCCGGCCAGTCGCTGCTCGATGGCGCCGGCGGTGTCGAGCAGGGCGCGCGCGACGCTGCGCAGGTCCCTGGTGTTCACGGTGTCGCCCAGCACCACCGCGGCGACCGGTCCGGCCTTGCCGAGCCGGACCGGGGCGGCCAGTTCGACCAGGTCGGGGATGGTCTCGCTGCGGGCGTAGGACAGCCCGGTGCGCCGGATGCGCTCGAACTCGCGGCGCATCGCCTCCGTCCGGGCCCGGGTCGCGCCGGTGCCGGCCGGCGCCGTGCCGAAAAGCTCCGCCGGGTCGCGCCGGTCCAGCGCGAGCAGGAGCTTGCCCGCCGCCGAACCGTACGCCGGGACCGGCTGCCGCAGCGCCATCGCGAGCCGGACGTGTTCTTGTTTGTAGAGCGTCCCGACGTGCTGGACCTTCGTCCCCGACAGGGTGCCGAGGCTGACGATCCGGTTGGTGAGCTGGAAGAGTTCGAGCAGGAAGGGGGTGACCGGGTAGCTGAGGCGCTGCACCCCGGCGGGGCCGCCCGTCGCCGCCAGCCGGGACAGATAGGTGCCGAGTTCGTAGGACTTGGACTCCCGGCGGACGGCGAGCCCGATGTCGGTGAGCGCCTGCATCAGACGGTGCAGCGTCGACTTCGGCAGGTTCACCAGCCGTGACAGTTCCGACAGGGTCAGTGGCCGCGACGCCTCGGCCAGTGCCTCCAGTACGGTGAGCGCCTTGCGCAGCGGGCCTCCCACGGGCGCGGGCGCGGCCGTCCGCAGCCCCGTGCCGACGGTCCCCACCGGGCACGACGCCTGATACGGATGTCGTCCACCGTCCACCCGGATGCTCCCCTCGCCGAGGCACACACGAACCGTTGTCCATGCCTACCCGCGCGCGCAGGGCGGGCTCAAGGCCGGCCGGGGCCGCTGTCCCCAGGGTGCTCGGGATCGGGCCCTTTTGTCGGCCGGCGGCCCGGCGCGGGAACAACCACCGTTCCGGAAACCGGAAACGGCCGTGGAACCGGTGCCGTGCCGTCCCTACTGTCCCGATCATGGCTGATGTGAGCTCGTACGAGTACCCGGGGGACGGCGTCGCCCGCCGAGTCCTGCTGGCCGGCCCCCGCTCCTTCTGCGCGGGCGTCGAGAGGGCCATCGAGATCGTGGAGCGGGCTCTGGAGCAGCGGGGCGCCCCGGTCTACGTCCGCAAGCAGATCGTGCACAACGTCACCGTCGTCGACGGTCTCGCCCGGCGCGGCGCGGTCTTCGTCGAGGAGCTGGACGAGGTGCCCGACGGGGCGACGGTGGTCTTCTCCGCGCACGGGGTCTCCCCCGCCGTGCGCCGGGAGGCGGACCGGCGCGGCCTCGACGTCGTCGACGGCACCTGCCCCCTGGTCGCCAAGGTGCACGCCGAGGCACGCCGGTTCGCGGCCCGCGGTGACACCGTCGTGCTCGTCGGCCACGCCGGGCACGAGGAGGTCGAGGGCACCCTCGGTGAGGCACCGGAGTCGATGGTGCTGGTCTCGACGCCCGACGAGGTCCGGGACCTGCCGTCGGACATCGGGCGGCAGCTCTCCTACCTGACCCAGACCACGCTCGCGGTCGACGAGACCGCGGAGGTCGTCGACGCGCTGCGGGACAGGTTCCCGCGGCTGCGGGAACCCCCCACCGACGACATCTGCTACGCCACCACCAACCGGCAGGCCGCGCTCAAGGCGATCGTCGCGGAGTCCGACCTCGTCCTGGTCGTCGGTTCGGAGAACTCCTCCAACTCGGTGCGGCTGGTGGAACTCGCGCGCCGCGAGGGCACCCGCGCCGAGCTGATCGACCGGGCCGACGACATCCGGCCGCACTGGCTGGCGGGCGTGCGCACCGTCGGGCTCACGGCCGGCGCCTCGGCGCCGCCCGCCCTGGTCACCGAGGTCGTGGACCGGCTGGGCACCTTCGGTCCGGTCCACGTGGAGGAGCGCGAGATCGCCCGCGAGACGGTGAGCTTCGACCTGCCCTCGCCGGTACGCCGCGGCATGCGGCGGACGGCGGACGGACGTTCCAGCTGAGCGAGGAGAGACGTGTCATCGAATGTGCTCGGCCGGATCACCGGTCCGCGGGAGCTGAAGGAACTGCCTCCCGAGCAGTTGCCCGAACTGGCGCGCGAGATCAGGGAGTTCCTGGTCGACAAGGTCTGCGCCACCGGAGGACACCTCGGCCCCAACCTCGGCGTGGTGGAACTGACCATCGCGCTGCACCGGGTCTTCGACTCGCCGGCGGACCGCATCGTCTTCGACACCGGCCACCAGTCCTACGTCCACAAGATCCTCACCGGCCGGCAGGCCGCCTTCGACACGCTCCGCGCCACGGGCGGACTGTCCGGTTACCCGCTGCGCGCGGAGTCCCCGCACGACCTGGTGGAGAACTCGCACGCCTCCACGGCCCTGTCCTACGCCGACGGCCTGGCCAAGGCGCAGCGGCTGCGCGGCGAGGAGCACCGCCGGGTGGTCGCGGTCATCGGGGACGGCGCGCTGACCGGCGGCATGGCCTGGGAGGCCATGAACAACCTCGGCAGCGGCAAGCGGCCGGTGGTGGTGGTCCTCAACGACAACGGCCGCTCCTACGATCCCACGGTCGGCGGGCTGGCCGAGCACCTGGCGAAGCTGCGGGGCGGCGGGCACCCGGGCCCGACCCTGTTCGAGACGCTCGGCTTCGCCTATCTCGGCCCGGTGGACGGGCACGACATCGCCGCCGTCGAACTGGCCTGCCGGCGGGCGAAGGACCTGGAGCGGCCCGTCGTCGTGCACTGCGTCACCGACAAGGGCCGCGGTTACCCCCCGGCCGAGAACGACGAGGCCGACCGCATGCACGGCATCGGTGTCCTCGACCCCGCCACGGGCCGGCCGCGGGGCGGTTCGTCGCCGGGCTGGACCGGCGCGTTCGGCGCGGAGCTGGAGCGGATCGCCGCCGAGCGGCCCGACGTCGTCGCGCTGACGGCCGCGATGCTGCGCCCGGTCGGCCTGCACGGGTTCGCCCGGCGGTTCCCGGACCGGGTCTTCGACGTGGGCATCGCCGAGCAGCACGCGGTCACCAGCGCGGCGGGGCTGGCGATGGGCGGCCTGCACCCGGTGGTCTGTCTCTACGCCACCTTCCTCAACCGCGCCCTCGACCAGGTCATGATGGACGTGGCCCTGCACCGCCTGCCGGTGACGTTCGTGCTGGACCGCGCGGGGGTCACCGGCCCCGACGGGCCCAGCCACCACGGCATGTGGGACCTCGCCCTGCTGGGTGCGGTGCCGGGGATGCGGGTGGCGGCGCCGCGCGACACCGTCCGGCTGGCCGAACTGCTGGGCGAGGCGCTGGCCGTCGACGACGGTCCCACCGCGCTGCGGTTCCCCAAGGGCGGTGCCGGTCCGGAGATCCCCGCGCTGACCCGCATGGAGGGCGTGGACATCCTGCACCGCACCCGGTCCCGGCCGCTCGACGTCCTGCTGGTCTGCACCGGCGTCCTCGCCGCCCCTGCGCTGGGGGCGGCGGAGCTGCTGGCCGAGGAGGGCGTCGGGGTGACCGTCGTCGACCCGCGCTGGGTGCTGCCGGCCAACCCCGCCCTGACCCACCTGGTGTCCCGGCACCGCGTCGCGCTCTGTGTCGAGGACGGGGTGCGCTCCGGCGGTGCGGGCACCGCGCTGGCCCAGGCCTGCGCCGAGGCCCGGGTCGCCACCGCGGTGCACGCGCTGGGACTGCCCCGGGAGTTCCTGGACCACGGTGAACGGCCGGCCGTCCTGGCCGGACACGGCCTCACCGCGCGGTCCATCGCCGCCGCCGCGCTCGCCCGGCACCGCGCCGCGGCGGCGACGCACCCGTCAGCACCCCTTCCCGAAAGGACACCCCGGTGACCCAGGTCGCGCTCGGTATGCCCGCTTTGCCGCCCGCCGCCCTCGCCGAACGCCGGCCCACCCGTCAGTTGCGGGTGGGGTCGGTCGGGGTGGGCAGCGACCACCCGATCTCGGTGCAGTCGATGACCACGACCGTGACCGCCGACGTCAACGCCACCCTCCAGCAGATCGCCGAACTCACCGCCGCCGGCTGCGACATCGTCCGCGTCGCCTGCCCGAGCGCCGACGACGCCGAGGCGCTGCCCGCGATCGCCGCGAAGTCCAAGATCCCGGTCATCGCCGACATCCACTTCCAGCCGAAGTACGTCTTCGCGGCCATCGAGGCCGGGTGCGCGGCGGTGCGGGTGAACCCGGGCAACATCAAGAAGTTCGACGACAAGGTGGGCGAGATCGCCCGCGCGGCCAAGGACCACGGCACCCCGATCCGGATCGGGGTGAACGCGGGGTCGCTGGACGCGCGCCTGATGCGCAAGTACGGCAAGGCCACCCCGGAGGCGCTGGCCGAGTCGGCGCTGTGGGAGGCCTCGCTCTTCGCCGAGCACGGCTTCCACGACCTGAAGATCTCGGTCAAGCACAACGACCCCGTAATCATGATCCGCGCCTACGAGATCCTCGCCGAGAGCTGCGACTACCCGCTGCACCTGGGGGTCACCGAGGCGGGTCCGGCGTTCCAGGGCACCATCAAGTCCGCCGTGGCGTTCGGCGCGCTGCTGCGCCAGGGCATCGGCGACACCATCCGGGTCTCCCTGTCGGCTCCGCCGGTGGAGGAGGCCAAGGTCGGCGGGCAGATCCTGCAGTCGCTGAACCTGCGGCCCCGCAAGCTGGAGATCGTCTCGTGCCCCTCCTGCGGCCGGGCCCAGGTGGACGTCTACAAGCTCGCCGAGGAGGTCACCGCGGGGCTGGAGGGCATGGAGGTGCCGTTGCGGGTCGCCGTGATGGGGTGTGTGGTCAACGGTCCCGGGGAGGCGCGCGAGGCCGATCTCGGTGTGGCGTCCGGCAACGGCAAGGGGCAGATCTTCGTCAAGGGGAAGGTCGTCAAGACCGTGCCCGAGCACCGGATCGTGGAGACCCTCATCGAGGAGGCCATGGTCCTCGCCGAGACGATGGAACCGGTCGACGGGGGCTCGGTGTCGGTCGTCGCCGGCTGAATGAGGGATTCCCCCTGAAGAAACAGGAACACCGCGCTCAACCGGCTCCCCGAGGCCGGCCTCAGTATCGTTCTTGACATCGTTTTCCGACTGTCTCGGACCACTTCAGGCCACTCTCGGGGAGCTTTGACGTGTTGGCACAGTACGACCCGCAGCCGGACACGCACACGACACCGGCTCTGCGACGAACAGCGAGGATCCGGCGCCAGGACCTCGCCCACGACTCAGGGATGCGCAGCGGGACCACCCGTCCGGGCCCGTCCCGCGACCGGGCCGCCCGGTCGCGTCGCCCCTCCCGGACGTGTTGAGCGGACGACACCGCGGACAACGCCGACCGGTTCAGGAATCACTACCTCGGCGCCTGGCGTCCCGACCGGATGTCTTGGCGCACACGCTGTCTTTCCTGGAGGATTCACCATGATCGCCAACACCACGGTACGTTCGACAAGAGCGCTGGTGCGGGCTCCGGACCCGCTCACGCAGTCGGCGGTGAGCGGTCATCTCGACGCCGCGCCGAACATCGAGGTGGTGTCGGAGGAACGCCCCGACCCCGTGGATGTCGCCGTGGTCGTCGCCGAACGGATGACCGTCGAGGTGACGTCGTTGCTGCGCAGGATCAAGAACACCCTCCGCGTGCCGGTGGTGCTGATCCCCTCGGAGATCGACCGGGCCGACCTGTTCACCGCGGTGGAGTGCAACGTGGTGGCGGTGCTGCCGCGGGCCGCCGCCACCAGCAACCGCATCCGGGAAGCGGTGCAGACCGCGGCGGCCGGCGGTGGCGTCTACCCCACCCAGTTGCTCGGCGAGCTGCTGCGGCAGATCGAGCGGATGCAGCGCGAGGTGCTGTCACCGCACGGCCTGCACACCTCCGGACTGACCCCCCGGGAGATCGATGTGCTGCGGCTGATGTCGGAGGGCCTGGACACCGCCGAGATCGCCGACCGGATGTGCCTGTCGGAACGGGCCGTCAAGCGCGTCGTCTGCGGGGTCACCCGGCGGCTGAACCTGCGCAACCGGCCGCACGCGGTGGCCTACGCGCTGCGCAACGGCGTCATCTGACCGGACCGCGGCGCCGCTGATCCCGCCCGGCACCGGCTTTTGCCGGGCCGGGCACGGCGGAGGCGGCGGGGACCGCGCGGGCGCCGGGGACGGCGGGGGCCGCGGGGACGGCCGCGGGTGTACGCCACGCCCACAGCGGCCGTCCCTCCCGGCGCATCGTCCGGCGCAGCAGCACGACGTAGGCGATGTCCAGGGCGACGTAGGTGGGCACCAGCACCTGGAGCAGGTGGTGGGACGGGTAGACCACGAAGGCGGTCAGGCCGGCGAAGAGGGAGCCCACGAGTTTGGCGACGGCGAGCTGCGTGGACTGCCCCGCGCTGGACCCGCGCCGCTTGAGCAGCAGCAGGAACGAGGCGCTCAGCGGCACCTGGATGACCATTCCGGTGTACATGCCGTCCCGGTCGTGGAACTCGTTGGCCCCGACGACGACCACCACCGCCGCCCACAGGAGCACACCGGCGAAGCTCCACCGGAAGGCCCTGGGGGTGAGGGCGGGGTAGTCGCGCGGTCCGTACCGCAGCGCCTGGCAGAGCAGGACGGCGTTGAACATCACCCACAGGACGTTGATCTGGCGCTGGGTCGGGGTCTGCTCCAGCACGAAGGTCAGGCTGAACTCCCAGGCGAAGTTCACCGCCACCAGGTAGGCGGGGATCCCCACCCGCCGGTCGGTGACGGCCTGCCGGATGGCCAGCACGTAGGTCAGCAGCCAGCCGGCCGCGGTCGGCCCGGCCAGGGCCCAGAAGAGCGCGTCCGGTACGTCGGCCGGCCCCTGGGTGACCGGTGCGACCTGCGACATCGGGATGAGGACGGGAGGCAACCAGACCATGGTGTTCCTCGGGTGAGTGGGCGGGGCAGAGGCTGGGCACGGGCCGGGGACCGGACGCGGCTCAGAAACTGGGCACGGGTCAGAGGCTGGGCACGGGTCAGAGGCTGGGCACGACGAGGTCCAGGCCGAAGAACGAACCGCCGTACAGTTCCCGCCCGATGCGGGGGTTGAGCAGGGCGTGGCGGGCCGCGGTGTTGGCGTCGCGCCAGTACTGCTGCAGCGGGTTGGACTCGGCGAAGGCGGCGGCCCCGTGGGCCCACATCAGCTCGTCGAGGGCGACGGTGACGAGGTTGACCGCCTGGCCGACGTCCCCGCGGATCCGCCGCAGCTCGCTCTCGGGCAGGTCCACGGCCGCGCGGGCGGCCGCGTCGATGACGTCGGCGGCCCGGTCGACGTGCAGTTCGGCCGCGTCGATCGTCAGGGCCGTCTGGCCGAGCGCCGACACGAAGGTCTGGGAGTCGGGCTGGCTGGTGTACGTGCTGGGCGCGATGGATCGGCCGGGCGCCCGGTCGACGACGAGGGCGAGCGCGGCCTGGCCGATGCCGACCACCACGGAGGCGCAGACGACGCCCATGGCCGCGATCGCGGCGGTGCGGAACAGCGGTGGCAGGGTGGTGTCGGTGGCGTTCTCCCGTCCCCGCTGCACCTCGGCCGGGATCACCCGGTGCTCGGGGACGAAGACCTCCCGGAGCACGACGGTGTGGCTGCCGGTGCCGCGCATGCCGACGGTGTGCCAGGTGTCCTCGACCGTCAGGTCCGCGGCGGGCACCAGCAGGGAGAGCCCGCCCGCCGGCCGGCCGTCCCCGTCGACCTCCTTGGCGACCAGGATCGCCCAGTCGTCGTGCAGGATGCCGGTGGCGTACGGCCAGTTCCCGGTGAGCAGGAAGCCCCCGTCGGTGCGGACCGCGGTGCCCGTGGCCGCGAAGACCGAGGCCAGTTTGGCGCCGGGATGGTTCCCGAACACCTCGTCGCGGGCCGCCCGCGGGAACTTCGCGGCGAGCAGGTTGGAGCCGTTGATGTTGTTGACCACCCAGGAGGTGGACGGGCAGTGGTGGGACAGGGCCTTGGCGACCTCGCTCATGGTGCGGACGTCGGTCTCCAGGCCGCCGTAGGCGCTCGCGGTCCACAGCCGGCTCACCTGCGACTCGTCGATCGCGCGCACCGTGGCCTCGGGCAGCCGCCGCTCCCGCTCCCCCTCGGCGACGCCCTCCGCGAGGACCGGGCCGAACTTGTGGACCCGGCTCACCAGGTCGGCCCGGAGGTTCTGCGGTTCTGTCCGGTCGTTCGTCATGGTCACCAGTCCGGGCGCTCGGAGATGAGGTGGGTGTGGTCGTAGTAGTCCCGCCAGGCGCTGATCCGGCCGCCGCGCAGCTCGAACGCCGCCATCACCCTCAGGTTCAGCGCGATCGGGGTGCCGTCGGCGCGGAGCATGTTCTCGATCCGCTCGGCCAGGACGGTGTCCCCGTCGGTGGCCAGGTGCCGGAAGCGGACCTCCAGTCGCGCGAAGTCGGCCGGCAGCAGCGCGAGGATCTCCTCCTTGCCCCGGCACACCGGGGCCCCCGGGTTCTCCCACACGCAGTCGTCGGTCAGGAAGCCGTCCACGGTCTTCCGGACGTCGTCCGGGGTCGGCCCCATCCGGGTCAGGAAGTCGTGGACGACGCGTTCGGCGTCGGTGGCGGGCACGGTCAGCTCCCGGTGGTGGTCGCGTCGGCGTGCCCGAGGATCCGGCGGAGCGCGGCGCCGAGTTCCCGGTCGGCGGCCGGGCCCGCGTGCGCGCTGCGCCAGGCTATGTGCTGGTCCGGCCGGACCAGGACGGCGCCGTCGTCACCGGTCCCGCGCACCGCGCCCCAGGTGCCGTCGGCGTCCCAGTAGTCCGCCGCGCCGGCCCGGCCGCCGACGGAGACCACGGTGAGCGGCACCCCGAGGGCGTCCTCGGCCTTCTTCGCCGCGACCGACCAGCACTCGCTCAGCGGTCCGGTGATCAGCGTGAAGCCGGTCCGGCCGGCGACCAGGTCGTGGGTCGACACCCGGGTGTCGCCGTGCCGCAGCCACGCGTGCGGCAGCCGGTGTCCCGGCCTGGTCACCGGGTGGTACGTCGCGCCCGTGGGGTCCCGGGGCGGCGGCTCGGTGCCGTCGGGGACCACCGCGCCGGCCGGGTAGGAGTGGCCGAGTTCGATGTCGTGCGCCTGGTACTCGATGCGCTGGGTGCCGAACACCTCGCGCACCACGGTCCGCCGGGTCTGTCCCAGGGGGGTGTCGGAGAGGAGTTCGGCGAAGTTGGCCCGGGTGGCCTCGGGCCGGCCGTGGACCACGCCGAGGCTCGCGAAGAGCACCCCGTAGTTGAGCAGGCAGTTCATCGCCCAGCCCACGTTGCGCCGGGCGACGGGCAGCCGTTCCGCCTCGTAGGAGTCGAGGAGCGCCTCGCCGGCCCGGCCGTCGAGCACGGCCCCGAGCTTCCAGGCGAGGTTGTGCGCGTCCTGGACGGCCGTGTTCAGGCCGCCCCCGGCGGCGGGCGGCTGCCGGTGCGCGGCGTCCCCGGCGAGGAAGACCCGCCCGGACCGGAAGGACCGGGCGACGACGGCCTCCGGCCGGTACTCGCTGACGTGGTGGATCCGCACGTCCACATCCCGTGGCAGCTTGAGCAGTCGGCGCACCCGTACGGCGATCGCCTCCGTACCGAGGTCCGCCTCGGCGCCCGGCGGCACCCGGAAGTGCAGCGCCCACTCGTCGGAGGCCAGGCCCCAGCGGGGCCCGGTCGCCACCACCACGGAGACCTCGCCCTCGGGGCTGATGATGTGGGTCATCAGCACCGTGTCACCGGGCCACCAGCGCGACAGGTCGGCGCTGAAGTGGACCGAGATGATGGTGAAGCCGCCTCCGGCGCCGTCCATCGCCACGCCGAGCGCCCTGCCGACGCTGCGGCCGCCGTCGGCGCCCAGCAGGTAGCGGGCGCGTACGGTGCTCACCTCGCCGGTGCTCCGGTCGGTCACCCGCGCCGTGACGCCGTGCTCGTCCTGGGTGAAGCCGGTCATCTCGTGGTGGAAGAACAGGCTGTCCGGGGCCCGCCGTTCCGCGTGCCGGCGCAGCAGCGGTTCGAGCCGGTGCTGCGGCAGGTTGGTCGACGGGCCCGTGCTGTCGGCCGCGTACGGCCCGGTGGGGCTGCCGCCGCCGAAGGACTCCATCCGGTGCAGTTCCCGGGCGTCCACCGGGCCGTCGCCGGCCAGCGAGGTGCTCCAGACGACCTCGCTCATGTTGCCCGGCGGACAGCTGATCCCGTAGACGTCCTCGGCGATGCCGTACTGCCGGAATATCTCCATGGTGCGCTGGTTCAGGTAGTGCGCCCGGGGCAGGACCGACGTCGACTCGCGCCGCTCCACCAGCAGGTGGCGCACGCCCGCGCCGGACAGGAAGACCGACGCGGCGAGTCCGCAGCCGCCGCCGCCGACGACGAGAACGGGCACCTCTGTGTCACGCATTGCTTTCCCTCAGGGGTCGGGCGGGCTTCTGTCCGAGCGGGTCACTCATGGTGGACCGGTGGGTTCTCGCGCAGGGTGATGACCGCGGCCGGGCATCGCAGGGCCGCCTCCCGGACCGCCTCGTGCCGGTGCCGCGGCGGCGCCGCGTCGAGCACGACGACGGTGCCGTCCTCGTCGCTCTGGTCGAAGACCTCGGGTGCGACCGCGGCGCAGTTGCCGACCGCCAAGCACCGGCTCGCGTCGACCTCGACCTCCATGGCCGTCTCCCTCTCCTGGCGGGTCACCAGGCGACCGGCAGGCTGTTCACCCCGAAGACCAGGGCGTTGGTCCGGTAGTCCAGCTCGTCGTGCGGGACGGCCAGCCGCAGGGTGGGGAACCGGGTGAACAGGGCCGGCAGCGCGACCCGCAGTTCCATCCGCGCCAGCTGCTGGCCCAGGCACTGGTGCGGGCCGAAACCGAAGGTGAGGTGGCGCTGCGGGGGGCGGCGGACGTCCAGCCGGTCCAGGTCCTGGTCGGCCGGGCCGAGGTCCCGGTTGGCGGCGAGCACGGACGCCACGACCCGCTCGCCCTCCTTGATCTCCTGGTCGCGTACGCGGATGGTCCCGGACGCCTGGCGCGGCAGGACGGTGGCCGGCGCGCAGTACCGCAGCAGTTCCTCGACGGCCCCGTCGACGGCGTCGGGGTCGTCGCGCACCACGGCGAGCTGGTCGGGGTGCTGGAGCAGCAGGGCGACGGCGGCCGACAGGGTGCTGGCGATCGTCTCGTGCCCGGCGATGAGCAGCATGTTGCCGATGCCGGCCAGCTCGCTGTCGGTGAGCTGGTCACCGAACTCGCGCACCACCCGGCCCAGTACGTTGTCACCCGGCTCCTCGCGGTGACGGGCCACCAGCCCCGCCATGTAGGCCTCCATCTCGGCGGCCTTCTGCATCTGCACCTCGCGGCTGGTGCCGAAGTCCAGCGCGACGGCGGTGCGGCGCTGGAACTCCTCCCGGTCGTCGTAGGGCACGCCCAGCAGTTCGCAGATGACGAGCGTGGGGATGGGGGTGCAGAACAGCCGCACCAGGTCGGCGCCGGGCCCGGCCTCCTGGAGCGCGTCCAGCGAGGAGTCGACGACGCCCTGGATCTGCGGGCGCAGCTCGCGGGCCCGCCTGGTCGTGAACGATCCGGTCAGCATGCGCCGCAGGCGGGTGTGTTCGGGACCGTCGTAGCTCAGCAGGTTGCCCGCCTGGTACGGCATGGACCCGCCCATGCGCAGCTGGTCGTCGGCGAGCACGCTCTTGACGTCCTCGTACCGGGTGACGACGACCGCGTCGAAGGAGCCCAGCAGCGGGCTGGGCACCTGGACCCGGCGCAGTTCCCCGTCCTTCTGCGCCTCGTACAGCTCCTGGACGGGCGCGAACGGGCAGCCGTCGGCCCGTCCCCCGATGGGGATCGCCGTGGACTCGGTCATGGGTCGGCCTTTCTGTTCGGCAAGGAGGAGTTCGGGAAAAAAAGGGGGGTGGGGTGTCAGAGCTGCCGGCCGAGTACGAACCCGGCGACCTCCAGGAACTCGCCGCGCACGTCGTCGGGGATCTCGGCGGTGGCCAGGCACGTCTGCGCCGCGGTGATCTGCCGGGCCGCCTCGCCCTGGGCCCAGTCCCGTCCCCCGGCGCGCTCCACGAGGTCGGCGACGCGTTCGACGGCGCGCTCGGTGAGGGGTTCGGGGCTCAGGTACAGGGCGCGCAGTTCGTCCGTGCCGGGCGCGTTGAGGGCCGCCACCACGGGCAGCGACTTCTTGCGGACCCGCAGATCGGCCCCGACCTGTTTGCCGGCCCGGTCCGGGTCGCCCCAGATGCCCAGCAGGTCGTCCACGAGCTGGAAGGCGAGGCCGATGTGTTCGCCGAAGGCGGTGAGCCGTTCGACCAGGTCCGGTCCGCCGCCCACCAGGTCGGCGCCGAGCGCGCAGGCGCAGCCGAGCAGCGCGCCCGTCTTGTCGCCGGCCATGCGCAGGCACTCGGTCAGGGTCACGTCGTCGCGCCGTTCGAACGCGACGTCACAGGCCTGGCCGTCGATCATCCGCTGGGTGGCGGCCATCAGGGACGCGGTGGCGGAGCGGGCCCCCGCGCCCGGCGCGGTCAGCAGCACGGAGGTGGCCGCGGTGACCATCGCGTCGCCGGCCAGGATGGCGTTCGGCGCCCCGAAGACCGTCCAGGCGGTCGCCCGGCCCCGGCGGGTCCGGTCACCGTCCATGATGTCGTCGTGCAGCAGGGAGAAGTTGTGCACCAGTTCCACGGCGAGCGCGGCGGGCAGCCCGTCCGCGGCGGACGCGCCCGCCGCCCGCGCCGACAGCAGGGCCAGGGTGGGCCGGACCATCTTCCCGCCCCAGCTGCCGGTGGGCCGGCCCTCGGCGTCGGTCCACCCGAAGTGGTACTGGGCGATCCGGCTCGTCTCCGGCCCCAGGTGGGCGCGGACGGCGTCGCGCAGGGCGGGGCCGAGCATCGTACGGCCGGTGTCGAGCACCGGGGAGTCGCTGCGGACCGGGGTCGTCGTCATGAGCCCCACCGGCCACTCGCGCGGCGGGCCGGGAGCCGGTCCGGGAGCCGGTGGGGGGAAGGGACCGGGAGTCGGGGGACCGTCCGGGACCGGTCCGCGCGGGAACGGTCCGGGAACGCGCTCTGTCGCATGCTGCACCTTCATCGGCTGGAGGCGGTCACGGCGTGGGCAGGTCACGGGAGGCGGGCCGGGCGGTACCCAGCAGGGTCCGCCGCAGGACCCGCGGGTCGGTGAGCAGGGTGCGGGGCGGGGCCAGCAGGAAGAGGACGTCGCGGTTGGCGGCGCACACCACCGGATCGCTCGGCACGCGGTCGCGCACCCGGCCCAGGTAGCGGTCGACCAGCCGGGCGAGCGGGCCGGTGCGCACCGCGTTGCCGGTGGCCCCCGGCATGGGGCTGTCCGCGCCCGTCGCCACCTCCCACGCCCAGCGGGAGGAGTCCAGCACCGCCCGTTGCAGGGCGTACGCCGTCGGGACGAGCGGCCCGGCCAGTTCCCTCCTGAGGGCGACCGCGTTCCCGGCCGCCGCGGACAGGCCCTGTCCGTAGACGGGGTTGAGCGCGCACAGCGCGTCCCCGACGACCAGCAGTCCGGTGCCGCCCCGGCCCAGACGGTCGTAGCGGCGGCGCCGGTTGGCGGTGTGCCGGTACCCCACGGGCCGGGCGAGCGGCCGGGCGGTGCTCAGCCACTTGTGGACGGCGGGGTGCGGCAGCAGGCCGGCGTAGTCGACGAAGCCCTCGGGGTCGGTGGGCGGTGTGCGCTCCCGCGGTCCGGAGAGGGTGACCATCCAGCGGCCGTCCTCGGCGGGCAGGACGATCGCGCCGAACGGCTGCCCGGCGTCGGGCACGATGTAGAAGCCTCTGAGGCCGGCGTCCGGGTCGTCGGCGTGGAAGACGCAGGTGGCGTACGCCCGTCCGGTCTCCACCACCTCCTCGGCGGGGGCCCGGCCGCCCAGTTCGGTCAGCCACCGGGGGGTGCGGCTGGCCCGTCCGGTGGCGTCCACCACGAGGTCGGCCGCCAGTTCCCGCCGCGCGGGGTGGTCGCCGCGGTCCCGGACGGCGACGCCGGTGATGTGTCCGGGAGCGCCGAGCAGTCCCGTCACCTCGGTCCCCGTCCGCACCTCGATGCGCGGGTCGGACAGGATCCGGCCGCGGACGCGGTGTTCCAGAAGGGGGCGGGACGGGGTCATGATCGGCCGGGACGGGTTGCGGCGGGATATCCACCGCTCCGCCTGCCACACCCCGAGGTCCCCCGGCACCGCGAGCCGTGGCGCGCCCGCCTCCGTCAGCTCGGGCAGCAGACCGGGCAGCAGTTCCTCCAGGGCGCGCATGCCGCTGGTGAGCAGGACATGGGTGTGGCGTGACTGGGGCACCCCCGCGCGGGGTGCGGGGCCGCCCTCGTAGTGGTCGCGTTCGAGTACGGTCACCCGTTCCGCGTGGTCCGCGAGGACGTGCGCGGTGAGCAGCCCCGCCACACTGCCGCCCATGACGACCACGTGGCCCAGCGGGGAGCGGACGGACGGGGCGGACCGCGGCCCGGGCCGGGGGGTGTTCCCGGGGGCCGGGTGGGCCCGCGGGGCAACCGGCCGCTCGGGGCGCGGTGGGCCGTCCAGCCGGGCGGCCAGGAAGCCGGCGCCGGAGGTCTGGCCCGTGCCGGGCAGCTCGCCCAGCATGTGCCTGACCATCTCCAGGTGTGTGCTCCGCCACCGCCGTACGGCGTCGTCCAGCTCGCCGACCAGCCGGTCCTTTTGCGGCGTACGGTCCTCGCCGCCGTTCCTCGTCAGCCGCCTGACGCGGGTGAACAGCTCCCTGAACTGCTCCGAGTCCAGCCCGCTCGCCGTACCGAACCGGTCCCGGAACCGCAGGAAGTCCTCCCGGCGCAGCGTGTGGCGCAGCAGCGTCAACTGCCCGGTCAGGGCGTCCACCAGCCGTGTCACGCGCTCCAGCCGGTCGGTGAGGCACCGCTGTCCGCACGGGGCGGACTCGATGTGCCTGAGGTCGACGAGTGCCTGGCTGAGCAGGGTCTCGGACGCCTGGTGGACGACGATGAAGAGCCGTTCGCTGTCGCTCAGGTCCCGCTGTTCCGCCGGGGTGAGCGGCTGCTGCAACGAGAGCAGTTCGTCCAGACGCAGGTACGACGCGTAGGTCGGGGAGGACATCGGGCCAACTCCTCGGGGTGGTTCCGCGCTACACCAGACGGCCGGGCACGGTGAGGTCCATCAGCGCGTCCCGGTGCACGCCGGGCGGCAGTGCCTGGAGCGCCGTCGCGGCCATCCGCACATGACGGTGCGACACCTCGCGGGCCGCCGCGACGCCGTCGTGGGCGTGGACCAGCTCCACCATGGCCTCGTAGCGCTCGGTGACCGGTACGGAGACGTCGGCGAGCAGGCGCTCGATCCGCCGCCGCTGGTGCGCGGCGGCCCGTTCGTGGGCGAGCAGCACCGGCAGGGTGGGCCGGCCGTTGCGGACGTCGGAGACGTTCGGCTTGCCCGCCCGCGTCCCGTCGTAGGCCATCAGGTCGTCGCGTATCTGGTACGCGATGCCCAGCTGGTCGCTGTACTCGCTGAGCGCCTTCAGGGCCGTGTCGTCGGCGCCGCCGAGGGTGGCGCCGACCCCGCAGGCCATCCACAGCAGGGCGCCGCTCTTGTCCGCGATCATGTCGAGGTAGGTGTCGACGGAGCAGATGCCCCGGCTCATCCGGATCTCCCGCAGGGCCGCGTCGCCGATCCGCAGCCCGGCTTCGGCCAGCACGGTCAGCGCCCGGGCGACGCGCGCCGGGCAGGCCCCGGCCTGCCGGCACTCGGCGAGGGCGGCGAAGCCGTGGAAGAACAGTCCGTCCCCGCCGACGATCGCCGCCGCCGGCCCGAACACCGTGTGCGCGGCCGGCTTGCTGCGCCGTTCCCCGTCGCTGTCGATGATGTCGTCATGCATCATCGCGCCGACCTGCACGCACTCGACGGCCACCGCCGCGGGCAGGACGGTGGCCATGTCACCTCCCACCGCGAGACTGGACCGGATCACCAGCCAGGGGCCCATCATCTTGCCGAAGGGCATCAGCCCGTACCGCACCAGTTCGTCGAGCCCCGAAACGTCGTGCGGCCACCGGTTCTCGACCTCGGTCCGCACGATGTACGCCACCTCGGGATCAGCGACCTGAGGCACATCGATGTCGGTCATGAACACGACGTTAGGCAGGCCGTACCAGGGCTGTCGTCACCGGCGGCCGGCCTCGGCCCGAGTGGTCCCCAGGGATGGCATCTTTGACCCGGAGTCAGGACCGGGCCTGGCTCCGGCCTGGCCCGACGGGGGCCGGCGGGGCCGTCGGAGGGGCCGGAGGGACGACAGCCGCAACCGGCCCCGAAGCCGCGCTCAACTCTCCGTCCGCGCCAGCCTGCCCGCCAGGCTGGCCGCGGCCAGTTCGACGCGGGACCGGCAGCCGGTGCGGGCGAACAGACGGGTCAGGTGGTTCTCCACGGTCTTCTCGCTGACCTCCAGGCGCAACGCGATCTGACGGTTGGTCAGGCCCTCGCCGATCAGCTCGATCACGCGTCGCTCGGTGACCGCCAGTGCCTCCCGCTGGCCGCGGGCGCGCGGCGCGGGAACCCCCCGTTCGCGGGTCACCGCGCGGACGCGTTCCAGCAGCGCGGACGCGCCGCACCGGGTGGCCAGGGCGTGGGCCTCGCGCAGCCAGGGCCGCGGGTCCTCGGCGAACCGCGCGATGACGAGGCACGACGCCAGCAGTGACGGCAGGTCGCCCCGCTTCCGGGTCAGGTCGGTGGCCAGCCGGAGCCGCCGTTCGTCGCGGTGCACCAGTCCGCGCGCCAGCAACAGGCTCTCCCGCTCCACCGTCCCGGCCTCGGCGGGCAGGAGTTCGATCTCCTGGAGCAGCTCGGCGGCGCCGTCCCGGTCGTCGGCGAACACGGCGATCCGCACCGCCCGGGTCAGCAGCAGGTGCAGGCCCTCGGGCAGTCCGGCCCGGCGCAGCCGGCGGCTCACCCGCAGGGCCAGTCGCACCGCCCGCCGGTCGTCACCGGCGCTGCCGAGCACACCGACGCGCGCCCAGGCGCGCATCACGGCGACGCCGGGGACCGGTGCCACGTCGGCCAGCCACTGGGCCGCCTGCCGCGGCTCGCCGCGGGCGACGTACATGTCGGCGGCCAGCAGACGGGCCGCGTGGTGCACCAGCGTCTCCTCGGAGTCCGACAGTTCCAGTTCCCGTACGGCGGACATGGCCCGGTTCCAGTCGGCACCCGCGTAGCCGCGCACCACCCGCTGGTACACGGCGAGCACACCGGCCAGGGGGGCGCGGTGGTGGGCGCCGAGGACGAGCCGCGTCACGGTGACGACGTCGACCGTCGGGCCCGTGGCGGGCGGCCGGCCCGGTCCCGGGGCGGACACCGCCCGGCCGGAGCGGCGCCAGGCCCGCTCGTAGGCGCCGGGGTCACCGCTCAGCGCGGTGCTCAGCAGGGCCATCCGTCCGGCCGGGTCGTGGGGGTCGGCCGCCGTCTCAGCCGTTCCGCACGGCACGGGCTCCCGGCCGGGCGCCGTCGGACGGCCGAACCACCACTGCGCGAATCCGGCCGGCTCCCGGCCGGTGGTCCCCAAGTCCAGCAGCGACCGCACGGCGTCCCCGGCGGGCGGCCGGCCGGAGTGCAGGGCGACCAGGACCGCGGCGAGGCGGATCCGGACCAGGGAGCCTTGGGCGCAGCCCTGTTCCGCGTACTGGGTGAGCACGTCGCCCAGCAGCTCGTACCGGCCCGTCCGGGCGACCAGGTGCATCAGCCTGGTCAGCGTACGGGCGTGCTCCGGTTCCTGCGGGGACATGCGGCGCAGCGCGGCCACGCACCACCGGGCGGCGCTCTCCGGCCGCTCCGGCTCGGCGTCCGCGACCCGGTCGAGCAGCCACGCGACCATCGGCGGTTCCAGTACGACGGCCGCTCCGCCGCGGGCGATGTGGTCGGCGAGCGCCCCGGGGTCGGTCCCGCCGCCCCGCCGGTGCCGGGACAGCAGCCGCTCGGCGACCGCCGCGTGCAGGGCGGCACCGCGGTCGCCGCCCGCGTCCTCAATGGCCCGGGCCGCCAGGGCCGGACACCGGCAGCTCAGCCCGCCCGCCGGGTCGACGACCAGCACCTGGGCGTCGACCAGCCGGTCGAGCAGCCGGCCGCAGTCGTCGAGACGGGCTCCGGTCACCTCGGCGTACAGCGGCAGGTCGTCGACGTTCATGCCGTCCCACACGGCGACCGAGTGCAGCAGCCGCGCCGCCGGGGCGCCCAGGGCGGCGGTCCGGCGCAACAGGTGGTGACCGGCGGGCAGTCCGACCGGAGCGGTCGGGGCGCGCAGGCACAGCCGGCCGCGGAAGAGGGTCAGCCGGCCGCGCCGGCGCAGATCGGCGAGGGTGCCCAGCAGGGTGCCGGGGTTGCCGAACAGCGGTCCCAGGGCCGTGCGCAGGCGGTCCGGCACGGCCTCGTCGAGGCGTGCCCCGTGGGCGCGGCGGGCCAGGGACTCCGCGACGTCGTCGGCCAGTGGTCCGAGCGTGACCACCCGGTCGGCGGCGGCCAGCAGTTCGGCGGTTCCCGGCGCGTGTGCGGCGCTCTCGTCGCAGGTGGCCAGCACCAGGCAGCCGGCCCGGCGGGCGGCGGTGAGCACGGGGGCGGGCTCGGCGACCGCGTGCGCGTCGTCGACGAGCACCGCGGTACGGCCCCGGCCGCCGATCCTCTCGAAGAGGTTGCCCAGCGCGGTCCCCATGGCCGGCCGCCATCCGCCGGTGCCCTGTCCGGCCGCCTCGCCCAGCCGGGCCACCGTGCCGAGCGCGTCACCGTGCCCGGCCTCCGGGAACCGCTCGAACCGGTCGCGCACGGCGCGCACCAGCGGCGCGAGGGCGAACGCGTCGTCACCGCGGCTGTCCGGGCCGGCGCCCGGGCGCACCGGCAGGACACGGACCCCGGCCGCGCGCAGTGACCGCTCGGCCTCCTCCAGCAACGCGGTCCTGCCGATACCGGCCGGTCCCTTCAGGACGACCAGAGCGCCACCGCCGGCTGCCGACGCCTCGCGCAGTACCGCCAGTTCCTGATCCCTGCCCCGGATCGCGGCACGTGCTCGGGCCACCGCGGGCCTCCTCTCGTGGCGCCTGTGACGCCGTGTGCCGCCGGGTGCGGCGTGGACTCCCCCGGCCCACCGCCCCTTCGGGCCCAGGTGTCCGGGAGACGTCCGAGGCGGCTCGCCCCGCTGTCAACTGCCTGTCAACAACGCGATTGTAACGTCGGGAGGTGCTACCGGACCGGCGCTCTGGGCATACTGCTTCGGTGATCAACTACTGGCGCGGCGCGTCCGGTCGGGGCCGGGCGGCGCAACCGCTGTACGGCCGTGGCACCTCCGTCGCGCACATCGTCGACATCGCCACCTCACCGGCCGCCGCCCCGCTGGTTCTGGTCACGGGCCCGACCGGGATCGGGCGCGGCGCGGTGCTGGCCGCCGTCCAGGACGAGCTGACCGCCCGGGACCTGCCCACCCTGACCCTGCGGGTGGCGCGCGCCGAGCGCGACCGTCCCTGCTCCCTGGCGTCCCGGCTGGCCGCCGAACTCACCGCGGGGAACCCGGGCGGTGACGTCAGACGCGCGGTGCGGGCCGCCGCCCCCGGGCCGGGCCGGGACGCCGGCCGCCTGCTGGCCGCCGAACTGCGGGCGGCCCTCACCGCCTGCGACAAGCTCACCGTCCTCGTCGACGACGCGCAGTGGACCGACCCGGACTCCCGTGCCGTACTGCTGCCCCTGGTCCGCGCGCTGGCGGGCGGACCGGTCACGTTCGTCTGCGCGCTCCGCCCCTCACCGGCCGACCCGCCGGGCGAGCGGGCCGCGCTGGACCGGCTGCGCGCCGCCGGGCTCGCCGAGGTGGTGCCGCTGCGTCCGCTGTACGGGTCCGAGGTGCGCGCCCTGGCCACCCAGTACGTGCAGGCCAAGCCGTCGGCGTCGCTGCTCGCCTACCTGGGCCGGGAGTGCCGCGGCAGGCCCGCCGCCGTGCTCACCGCCCTGGCGGGGCACCGCAGGAGCGGCTCGCTGCGCGTCTTCGACCGGCACGCCTACCTGACGGCGTCGGACCGGCCGCCGTCGCTGCCGTCCGACCTGCCGCCGGTGGAGTACCTCAAGCAACTGGGCGGGCGGGTCTGGCCGGTGGCCAAGGCGATGGCCGTACTGCATCCGCTGGGCTCCGCCGCGCCCCGGCTGGCCGGCGAGGCGGTGGGCGCGACGGAGGGCGAGGTCAGCGCGGCACTGGCCGAGCTGTACGCCGAGGGGGTCCTGCGGCACGGGCCCGGGCCGGGCCACTGGAGGTTCCGGGTGCCGCTGCTGGCGTCCGCGCTGGTCACCTGCCTGGGGCCGTACGAGCGGCGCAGGCTCGCCCAGCTGGCGGTCACCGCGATCTGGGCGGGCGCCGACGCCGCGGACGACCGGTACCTGCCGGAGCAACTGGTCGCCGCCGGCCGGTTCGTGGACCCCGGGCGGGCCTCTGTCGAACTGCTCGCCAGGGGCACCGCCGCCTTGCTGGACGACGGGTACCACGCGGAGCGCTGGCTGCGCGCCGCCGTCGACCTGATCGCCGAGCCGGAGCGGCGTGCCCAGGCGCTGATCATGCACGCCTCCACCTGTCTGATCCACCTGCGGTACCACGAGGCGCTGAAGAGCGCGTGGACGGTCCTGTCCGAGTACGCCGACCTGGTCTCCCCGGAGTCCCTGCTGGAGATGGAGCTGGTCCACGTGGCCTCGCTCGGCGGGACCTCCGACATGGCGGCGCTCGCCGAGATCTGTACCGGCGGCTGGCGCTCGTTCCCGGGCGGGGAGGGGCACCGGGCCCTCACCCGCTGCATCGCCCTGTGCCACCTGGACCGCTGGCGGGAGGCGCACGAGCACTTGGAGGCCGAGCAGCGTTCCTGGCGGGGCGACAACGATGTCGTCACCGCGTTGGGGCTGCTGTTCAGCGAGTGCGTCCAGGCGGTCCTCGGCAGGACCGAACTGTTCGAGCGGGCCGTCGCCGCGCCCACCCGGTGGCCGCTGTGGACGCAAGGGGCGCGGCACCGCTTCGAGCGGCTGTCGCAGCTGGCCCGGGTGCTGATGCTGCTCGGTGATCCCGACCGGGCGGCGGAGGTGCTGGCGGTGCACCGGCTGCCCTCCGCCTACCGGCCCGTTCCCGACCGGGTGGTCGCGGACAGCCAGAGCGGGCAGTGGGACCGGGCGCTCGGTCTGGCCCGGGAGAGCCTGGCCGTCGGCCTGTCGATCGGTGACCTGCCCACCCACACCCTGATGTGCCGGGAGACCAGCGCCATCCTCGGTGCGCGCGGCCGGCTGGCCGGGGCGCGCGAGGTGATCGAGCGGGCGCGGACGGTGCAGCCCGTGATGCTCCATCTGCTGGCCGTGCCGGAGTCGTACCTGGACCGGGCCCTGGGCGCGACCGACCGGGCCGATCAGGTCGTCACGGACGCGCTCGCCCTGGCCGCCGGGGGCGGTCTGGTCGTCGGCACGGACGACCTGTGGCTGCTGAAGGCGGAGTCGGAACTGGCGGCGGGCGACCTGGCGGCGGCGCGGCGGTGCGCGCAGGAGGCGCGCGAGGTCGCCGAGCTGCTGGGCACCGGCCGGTCCCGGCTGTCCCACCTGCTCGCCGCCGCCGCGGTCCACCGCGACCACGGGTCCGCGACCGCCGCGGTACGGCTCGCGCGCAAGCGCGCGCAGCCGCTGGAGCAGGCCGACACGCTGGCCGCGGTGGTCCGCTACGGGCTGGCCGACCCGTCGCTGCTGCACGAGGCGTACGCGCTCTACGGCGACCTCGACGCGCTGCTGCGCAGGGCGCAGTTGCGGAACCTGATGCGCGCGCGCAAGGTCACCGTGCCGGGCCGGAGCCTCACCACCGCCGAGAACGAGCGGCTGCTGGCCGTCCTGGTCACCGAGGGGCTGACCAACCGGGAACTGGCGGTCGCGCTCGGGTGCAGCGAGAAGAGCGTGGAGAGCCGGCTGGGCAGACTCTTCAAACGCACCGGGTTCCGTTCGCGGGTCGAACTCGCCTCCGCGATGCTGACCGGTGAGTACGCGGTCTGACACGGCTTCCCGGCCGGGCCCCTACCATGACGACCAGCCGTTTCGTCGCCCCTGACCGTCGGTGTCCAGGGCCGTACCGCACAGCCGCTGCGCCCCCGGCCGGACGGCGGCCCCGCGCTCGGCGCCCGGCCTGGAGGCGGGCGGCGATGAGCTGGGGCGGGGTGCGGATCGCGTCCGTGGAATCCAGCAGGACCATCACCAGCGGCTGGAACGCGACCACCGTGTGTGGGCAGGCGGCCGGACGGCGGCGCCGGGAGCCGGCGCGAGGGCCTGCGCCACCAGCAGCGTGGCGATCGCACCGGTATGCCGGTGCGATCACGCCCCCGGGTTTCTCGGGACCGGTCAGGGACAGCGCGAACAGCCCCCAGGAGCCGCAGGCCGCCAGCACGGCCGGCGCGCGGTCATGGGGGAGGCCACGGATCACTCGTCACCGCCCAGCGCTGTCTCCCCCCGACGTCCGCACGACCACGGCCGCCGGTGCGGCGCTGCGCGCACACCTCACCGCGGGCCGCGCCCCACGCCCGCTCCCCATGGCCCGCTGCCCCGGTCAAGAACGCCACATACCCTACTGGTCCCCCACTGGTCCCCAAGAACGATCAAGGGCCGGTCTCGGATCTCTCCGAAACCGGCCCTGACCTGCGACTGTCTCCAGTCGGGACGACAGGATTTGAACCTGCGACCCCTTGACCCCCAGTCAAGTGCGCTACCAAGCTGCGCCACGTCCCGGTGCGGTCGCGCACGGCGTTCCGCGCGATCACGCGGTCCATACTTTACCGCACACCCCGGGGTGCCCCGTGAGCGGCTCCGGCACGGCACAATCGGCGCATGGACAGCGCATCCGCCGGCCGGGACCGGGACCGCGACGACGAGGGCAGGGCGCGCAACGCCCGGCCGAGGGACGGACTCGGCAGGCCCCTGCCGTACGGCGCGGAAGGGGTGCCCCGGCAGCCCGAGGGCGTGGTGCGCGAGCCCGAGGAGACGGTCGTGGAGGCGCAGCGGCTGCTGGACGAGGGGAAGCCGTTCCACGCGCACGAGGTGTTCGAGGACGCCTGGAAGTCGGGGCCGGAGGAGGACCGGGAGCTGTGGCGGGGGCTGGCGCAGCTCGCGGTGGGGCTGACGCACGCGGCCCGCGGCAACGTCACGGGCGGGCCCCGGCTGCTGCGGCGCGGCGCCGGCGCGGTCGAGGCGTGGGCGGCCGGGGCCGCGCAGCGGCGGCCGTACGGGATCGACCTCGCCTCCGTCGCCGGGTGGGCGCGGGAGCTGGCGCAGGACGTGGAGCGCGGCGGCACGCCCGTGGACGCGGCGGCCCGCGCACCCCGGCTGCGCGGCTGAACGGGCGTACGGCAGACTCGGGGGGTGCGGAAGATCCATGTCATCGGTATCGGCGCGGGCGACCCCGAGCAGCTCACCCTCCAGGCGGTGCGGGCGATGCGGGGCACCGACGTGTTCTTCGTCCTGGACAAGGGCGAGGTGAAGGCCGACCTCACCCGGCTGCGCCACGACATGCTCCGGGCACATGTGCCGCAGGGGACGTACCGCGTCGTGGAGGCGCGGGATCCGGAGCGGGACCGGGCGGCGGGCGGCAGCGCCTACTCCCCCGCCGTCGAGGACTGGCGTGCCGCCCGCGCCGATGTCTACGAGCGGCTGATCTCCGAGGAGCTGGGCGAGGACGGGACCGGCGCGTTCCTGGTGTGGGGCGACCCGGCGCTGTACGACAGCACGCTGGGCATCCTGGAGGAGGTGCTGGAGCGGGGGTCGGTGGAGTTCGGCTACGAGGTCGTCCCGGGGATCAGCAGTGTCTCGGCGCTGGCCGCCCGGCACCGCACCGGGCTGAACCGGGTCGCCCGGCCGGTGCAGATCACCACCGGGCGGCGGCTGGCCGAGGAGGGCTTCCCCGACGGGGTGGACGACGTGGTGGTGATGCTGGACGCCCGGCAGGCCTTCCGGGCCTACGCGGACCAGGACGTCCACATCTACTGGGGCGCCTATCTCGGCACCCCCGACGAGATCCTCGACTCCGGTCCGGTCGCCGAGGCGGCGCCGCGGATCGAGCGGCTGCGCGCCGAGGCCCGGGAGCGCAAGGGCTGGATCATGGACACGTATCTGCTGCGCCGCGCCCCCGGCGGCGGGTAGGGGCACCCGGCCGGACCGGGCCCGCGTGCGTGGCCAAGCCGGCGGTGTGACCGTGGCCGTGTGACCGTCGCCGAGGAGAGCCCGCGGACCGCCGCCGCCCAGCCGCCGGTACTGGACCGGCGGCGGCGCGACGTCGTGTTCGTCACGATCGTGCTGGGCATGCTGCTCGCGGCCCTGGACCAGACGATCGTCGGCACCGCCCTGCCGACGATCGTCTCCGACCTCGGCGGGGCCGAGCACATGTCCTGGGTGGTCACCTCCTACCTGCTCGCCGAGACCGTCGCGACGGTGCTGGTCGGCAAGTTCGGCGACCTGTTCGGACGCAAGGCCGTCTTCCAGGTCTCGGCGATCGTGTTCATCGTGGGTTCGTTCCTGTGCGGGCTGGCCACGAACATGATGCTGCTGATCGTCTGGCGGGCGATGCAGGGAGTGGGCGCGGGCGGGCTGATGGTGACCGCGATGGCGCTGATCGCCGACGTGATCCCGCTGCGCGAGCGCGGCAAGTACCAGGGCGCCATCGGGGCCGTGTTCGGCGTGGCCACGGTCGTCGGGCCGCTGCTCGGCGGGCTGTTCACCGACCACCTGTCCTGGCGGTGGGCGTTCTACGTCAACGTTCCCGTCGCGGCCGTGGTCGTGCTCGCCGCCGCCCGCGCCATCCCGGTGGTGAAGTCGGCGCTCCGGCCGGTCATCGACTACCTGGGCATCGCGCTGGTCGCGATCGGCGCGAGCGCGCTGATCCTGGCCACCAGCTGGGGCGGCAACCAGTACGCCTGGGGCTCACCGGTGATCATCGGGCTGTTCGCGGGCGGGGTGGCCGCGCTCGCGCTGTTCTGCTGGGCGGAGAGCCGGGCGGCCGAGCCGATGCTGCCGCTGCGGCTGTTCGCCAACCCGGTGTTCACGGTCTGCTCGGTCCTCAGCTTCATCGTCGGCTTCGCCATGCTCGGGGCGCTGACGTACCTGCCGAGCTACCTCCAGTACGTCGACGGCGACTCGGCCACGGTCTCGGGGGTGCGGACGCTGCCGATGGTGGCCGGGCTGCTCGCCTTCTCCGTCCTCAGCGGCACCGTGGTCGGCCGGACGGGACGGTACCGGCTGTTCCCGATCACCGGCGCCCTGGTGATGGCGCTCGGTCTGTACCTGATGTCCCTGATGGGCCCGGACACCGGCGCGGCGCTGGAGTCGCTGTACATGTTCGTGCTCGGCGCCGGCCTCGGGCTGTGCATGCAGGTGCTGGTCATCGCCGTGCAGAACACCGTCGAGTACGCCGAGCTGGGCACCGCCACCTCGGGCGTGACCTTCTTCCGTACGCTCGGCTCCTCCTTCGGCACCGCCGTCTTCGGCACGATCTACGCCAACTCCCTCACCTCCGACCTGCGGGACGGGATCGCCTCGGCGGCGGCGACCGGGGCCGCCGATCCGGCCACCATCAGCCGGGCGGCGACCAGCCCGGAGGGCGTGCACCGGCTGCCGTCCGAGGCGGCCGCGCCGATCATCGGTGCCTACGCGGACACCATCCAGACCGTCTTCCTGTGGACGGTGCCGGTCGCGGGCCTCGGCTTCGTGGTCGCGCTGTTCCTCAGACAGGTGCCGCTGCGCGACAGCGCGCGGGCCGGGTCCACCGACATGGGCGAGGGCTTCGCCTCACCCAACGACACCGACTCCCGGCGGGTGCTCGAAGCGTCCGTGGGGAAGATCATCGGCGGTACGCGGCTGGAGACCGCGCGCCGGATCATCGCGGACAGCGACACCCGCCTGGACGTCGCGGGCGCGTGGGCGGTGATGCAGGTCGACCTGTTCACGCGGCTGGTCGGGCACGCCGGTCTCGGTCTGATCGCCGCGCGTCACCGGGTGCCGCCGGAGGTGCTGCTGCCGGTGTTCGACCGGATGGTGGAGGAGGGGTACCTGACCCGGGACGGTTCGCTGCTCTCGCACACCGGGGCGGGCGCCCGTGAGGCCGCGGTGATCGCGCGGGCCTGGACGGCGTGGCTGGAGGACCGGGTGGCGGGGGACATCGGCCGCCCCGGTGACGCGGAGATCCGGGCTGCGGTCGACGCGATCGCCAAGCGGATGCTGGTGGAGGACCTGAGCAGCGGGCTGCCGCAGCGGGCGCGGCGGCCGGCCGGCGCGACCGCCGGGCGTTGACCACCCCTCTCACCTCAGCAGCAGTTGCAGGCCGCCGAGGACCGTCGCCGCGATGACGAGCCGCTCGAAGAGTCTCTGGTCGATCCGGTCCACCGCCCAGGTGCCGAGCAGCGCGCCGGGCACCACGAACACGACGAGTGCGGCGTCGAGCAGCAGCGAGTACCCGTCGATCAGGCCGAGCCCCACGCTGAACGGCAGCTTGGAGACGTTGACGATCAGGAAGAAGAAGGCGGAGGTGCCAAGGAAGCCCAGCTTGCGGAACCCCGCGGAGAGCAGGTACATCGACATCACCGGGCCGCCCGCGTTGGCGACCATGGTGGTGAAGCCGCCCAGCACGCCGTACGAGCGGGCCTTGAGCCGGCCGGTCCGGGTGGCGGTCTCCTCCTGTGGCCGCTCCCGCTCCCCGGCCGTCCGCCGCCGCCACACCGTCACTCCGGCCATCACCAGCAGGATGACGCCGATCGACATCCTCACCGCGCCGTCGCCGGCCCCCCTCAGGAACACGGTGCCGGCGACCACCCCCGCCCCGACCGCCGGGAACAGCCGCCACAGCGTGGGCCAGTGCGCGTGCCGCCGGTAGGTGAGCACGGCCAGCACGTCCCCGGCGATCAGCACCGGCAGCAGGACGCCGGTGGAGGCGCGGGCGGGCAGCAGCGCCGCGAAGATCGCCAGGCTGACCGTGTTGGCCCCGCTCACGGCGGTCTTGGAAAAGCCGACGAGCAGGGCCGCGAGGGCGAGCGCCGCGAACTCCCAGCCGGTGAGGTGCCAGTGCGTCATCATGTCCATTACGGGACTGATGCTATGCGCGTCCGTCCGGTGCCGTGGGGGCCGTCCCGCCGGGCGGTTCCCGGCCGGGCCCTAACCGGCGTCGGCGTACCGCGCCCGCAGTTCCCGCTTGAGCACCTTCATGCTGGGGCCGAGCGGCAGCGCGTCGGCGAACTCCACGCGGCGCGGGTACTTGTGCCGGCCGAGGCGCTCCTTGGACCACTCGGTGATGCCGGCGGCGTCCGGGCCGGCGCCGGGCGCGGGCACGACCACGGCGCACACCTCCTCGCCGTGCAGGTCGTCCGGGAGCCCGATGACGGCGGCCTGCGCGACGCCGGGGTGGCGGACGAGGACCTCCTCGACCTCGCGCGGGTAGACGTTGTAGCCGCCGCGGATGATGACGTCCTTCTTGCGGTCGACGATGCGCAGGAAGCCCTCGTCGTCCTTGGTGCCCAGGTCGCCGGTGCGCAGCCAGCCGTCGACGAGCGCCTCGGCGGTGGCCTCGGGGCGGCCGAGGTAGCCGGAGAAGACGTTGTGGCCGCGGATGACGACCTCGCCGAGTTCACCGGGCGGCAGCAGTTCGATCCGCCCCTCCACCTCGGCGCGGGCGATCTCCACGTCGACGCCCCACAGGGGGTGGCCGATGGTGCCGGGCCGGGCGCCGAACACCGGCTGGTTGACGGCCGCCGCCGGCGAGGTCTCCGACAGTCCGTACCCCTCGTAGATCCTGGCGCCGAACGCCGCCTCGAACCGCTCCAGCACGGCGACCGGCAGCGAGGCGCCGCCCGAGACGCACACCCGCAGGGCGGGGAGCGCCTCGGCCTCGGCCGCCGCGGCGGCCAGGGCGACGAACATGGTGGGCACCCCGTGGAAGGTGTCGACCTTCTCCCGCACCATCAGCTCGATCGCGCGCGCCGCGTCGAAGCGCGGCAGCAGCACGAGGGTGGCCCCGGCCCGCCAGACGGAGTTCATGGAGACGGTCTGCCCGAAGGCGTGGAAGAGCGGCAGCGCGCCGAGCGCGACGTCGTCGGGCCGGATGTCGTTGGCGTCGAAGGCGTTGACGGTGGCGTTCATCACCAGATTGAAGTGGCTGAGCACGGCGCCCTTGGGGACGCCGGTGGTGCCGCTGGTGTAGAAGACGACGGCGGGGTCGTCGGCCTCGCGGGCGACGTACGAGGTGAGCGGCTCGGCACCGGCGGCCAGCTTGGTGAACTCCTCGCCGAGGGTGATGACCCGCACCCCGGCGGCGCGGGCCGCCGCCGCGCCCGTGTCCGCCTGCGCCGGGTGGCACAGCAGCAGGGTGGCGCCGCTGTCGGTGAGGACGTGCTCCACCTCCTGCGCCGACAGCAGCAGGTGGACCGGGACGACCACACCGCCGGCCGCGGCGACGGCGTAGTACGCCTGCGGGAACTCGACGGTGTTGGGCGCCATCAGCGCGACCCGGTCCCCCGGGCGGACGCCGAGTCCCGTCAGCGCCCCGGCGCGGGCGAGGGCCCGCTGCCACACCTCGGCGAAGGTGAGCCGCAGGTCCCCTTCGACCAGGGCCTCCTTGTGCGGGCGGCGCCGGGCGTTCTCGGCGAGGATCGCGGCGACGGAGAGGGTTGCCATGGGGTGTTGCTCCGTTTCCTTGCGGCTCTGCGGGCTCGGGGCGGTGGCGTGCGGGCGGACGGGGTCAGGTCCGTGCGGTGCGGGCGCGGGCGGTGGAGCCGGGGCGTCCGGCGGGCCGGGCGGCACGGGGCCCGGCGGCCGGGGCGCGGCGGGCGGCCGGGAAGGGTACGGGGCGCACGAGGGACTCCTGACCGTCGTCGCTCGGCCGCCCGGTGGCCCCGCCCGCGCCGGCGGGCCGGTCCACGGCGACCGTTAATTAGCACTGCTAGTTTTGGACTATAGACCGCCCGGCCGCTCCCTGGGAAGATCCCTCCCGGACCCTTCACCGACGCAGCCGGAGGACCGATGCCCCAGGCCCGCGAGCACACCCTGACCGGAACCCGGGGACGGATCGCCGTCCACGAGTGGCCCGCCGCGCGTCCCCGGTACGTGGCGCTGCTGGCGCACGGGTACGGCGAGCACCTCGGCCGCTACGGGGAGGTCGCCGGCGTGCTGAGCGCGCACGGCGCGGCCGTGTACGGGCCCGACCACCTCGGGCACGGGAGGTCGGACGGCGAGCGGGTGCTGATCGAGGACTTCGAGGACGTCGTCACCGATGTGCGCGCCGTGGCGGAGCTGGCCCGGGGCGCCCACCCGGGCCTGCCGGCCGTGCTGATCGGGCACTCCATGGGCGGGCTGATCGCCGCCCGCTACGCCCAGCGCCACCCGGAGGACCTCGCCGCGCTGGTGCTGTCCGGTCCGGTGATCGGCGACTGGGAGCTGCCCCGCCGGCTGCTCGCCCTGGACGAGATCCCCGACACTCCGATCAGCCCGGCCGCGCTCTCCCGGGACCCGGCGGTCGGGGCGGCGTACGCGGCGGACCCGCTGGTGTGGCACGGTCCGATGAAGCGGCCGACGGTGGAGGCGTTCGTACGGACGCTGGACGCCGTCGCCGACGGCGGCACCGCCGGCCGGCTCCCGCTGCTGTGGCTGCACGGCGACGACGACCGGCTGGTGCCGCTGTCCGGCAGCCGCCCCGGCGTCGAGCGGCTGTGCGGCGGGGAGCTGACGGAGCGGATCTGTCCGGGCGCCCGGCACGAGGTGTTCCTGGAGACGCACCGCGCCGAGGTGTTCGCGGACCTGACCGCCTTCCTGGATTGCGTGCTCGCCCGCTGAGCCGCCCGGTTGTTTGCGCAGGTACCGCCGGGGCACACGGGTGTCCATGGAGCGGTCGCGCCGCACGGCCCCGCCGGGGAGGGCCTCACACCCCACGTCCCCTTGAGCGGATCCGCGCCCGGATCCGGCGTCCGGCACGCTCCGACCACACCACCGACGCCGCGAGGAGCAGCACCGTATGACTGTCGTGAAGAGCACGATTCCGGAGCCGGCCCGTCAGGTCACCTGGGACGCGCTGCAGAGCACGCTCGTGGATCTTCTCGGGCTCTCCCTGATCGGGAAGCAGGTGCACTGGAACATCGTGGGGCCGCGGTTCCGCTCGATCCACCTCCAGCTCGACGAGGTCGTCTCGACGGCCCGGGAGTACGCGGACACCGTCGCCGAGCGCTCGGCGGCCCTCGGGATGCCGGCCGACGGCCGCCCGGAGACGATCGCGTCCGCGTTCACGCTGCCGTCCCCGAAGGACGGCTGGGTGCGGGACGAGGACGCCGTCGCGCTGATGAGCGAGACGCTGGAGGCGGCGATCGCCCGGCTCCGGGAGCGGATCAAGGCCACCGACGAGCCCGACCCGGTCACCCAGGACCTGCTGATCTCCATCACCGCCGAACTGGAGAAGCAGCGCTGGATGTTCGACGCCGAGAACTGGCCGAAGGAGGACTGACCGGCGCAGCCGCCCGCACCGCACGTACCGCACGCACCACGAAGAGGGGCACCTCATGGCCGACGCCCTGGAACTCGACGCGCTGTGGGAGGACTTCCACCGCGTGGTGAACATGACCTCCGCCGAGCTGTCCGCCTGGCTGCGGGTCAGCGACGCCGACGAGGCGACCGAGCCGCTGCCCGACCAGGCGGGTTCGCCCACCGGGCAGCATGTCCTGGCCATCCTCCAGAAACGCCGCACCGACCTCACCGAGGACGATCTGGGCGTGATGCGGGCGGTGGTGGACACGGTCACCGAGGAGGCGGACGTGGAGAACGAGCCCGCGGCCGAGGACGCCGGGCGACGGCACCGGCTGATGACCCTGGGCCACGACCCGCTCAAGGGGTAGCCGTGGACCGCGACGCGCGCGTCGTACGCGAACTCGTCGGCGCGCACGGGCGGACGTACGCCGAGGAGGCGGGTGTCCGGCTGAAGGACACCCCGCAGCCGCTCTATCACCTGCTGGTGCTGGCCCATCTGCTCAGCGCCCGCATCCGCGGCTCGGTCGCCGTGGCCACCGCCCGCGCCCTGCGCGAGGCGGGGCTGCGGGACCCCCGCCGGATGGCGGAGGCCACCTGGCGGCAACGGGTGGACGCGCTGGGCCGGGGCGGCTACCGGCGCTACGACGAACGCACCGCCACCCAGCTCGGCGAGGAGGCGGAGCTGCTCGGCGACCGCTGGGGCGGGGACCTGCGCCGGCTCCGCGAGGAGGCGGACGGCGACGTAGCGGTGCTGCGCCGGCTGCTCCAGGAGTTCCCCGGGATCGGGCCGACCGGCGCCGACATCTTCCTGCGCGAGGTCCAGCGGGTCTGGCCGGAGGCCGCGCCGTATCTGGACCGCAAGGCGCTGCGGGGCGCGGAACGCCTGGGGCTGCCCGCGGACCCCGGCCGCCTGCTGGCCGCCGCCGGGCGGACGGACCCGGCGGCGCTCGCCGCCGCGCTGGTGCGGGCGTCGGTGGACAAGAAGGTGGCGCAGGACGCCCGCGAGCGGGCCGGCCGGCTCACGCCGGACAAGCTCCCGGCCTGACGTACTCCCCGGCGGCGGGCGCTGAAAGTATGATCAAGCGATGTCTGACATGACCGAAACCACGCCGGGCTGGCTGACGACCGACGAGCTCGAATCGGCGCGCGCCCGTATGCCCATCCTGTACGTCGAGGCCGTGCCCGTGCGGGTCGACGACAGCGGCGAAGTCACCAGCGTCGGCCTGCTGTTGCGCATCGGCCCCGACGGAACGGTCAGCCGGACCCTCGTCTCGGGCCGGGTGCTGCACCACGAGCGGGTCCGCGACGCCCTGCTGCGGCACCTGGAGAAGGACCTCGGCCCGGTGGCGCTGCCCCGGGTCCCGGCCTCGCTCCAGCCGTTCACAGTGGCCGAGTACTTCCCGACCCAGGGCATCACCCCGTACCACGACCCGCGCCAGCACGCGGTCTCCCTCGCCTACGTCGTGCCGGTGACCGGCGACTGCCGGCCCCGGCAGGACGCGCTGGACCTGGTCTGGTTCAGCCCCCAGGAGGCGCTGTCAGCGGCGGTGCAGAGCGAGATGCCCGGCGGTCACGGCGTCCTGCTGAAGCAGGCGCTGGCACACGTGGGCTGCGTGGCCTGACGCTCAGCGGACGCCCCGGCGGCCGCCCTCCGGTCCGCCGCGCCCCTGCCAGGGGCGGGCGAGTCCCACGAGGGCGAGCGCCGCCGCGGCGGCGCTGATCAGCATGATCGTCGCCATCGGCCGTGAGCTGTCCTCCCCGAACAGCCCCACCAGCGGCGAGGCGGCGGCGCCGAAGAGGAACTGGAACCCGCCGAGCAGCGCGGAGGCCGCTCCCGGGGCGTGCCGGGCGAGCGCCTGGGCGGCGCTCATGGTGCCGGGAAAGACCATGCCCATGCCGAAGCAGGTCACGAACAGCGTCGCCCAGGTACCGGCGAGGGTCTCCCCCGCGGTGACGGCCAGCAGCAGCTGCGCCAGCGCGCCGAGCACGACGACGCCGACGCCCGCGGACAGCAGGGTGTCCAGCCGCAGCCGTCCGGCCAGCCTGGCGAAGACGAAGCCGGCGGACAGGATGCCGAGGGCGTTGGTGGCGAAGATGAGGGAGTACAGGGTCGAGGAGACGCCGTGTATCTCCTCGAAGACGAAGCTCGAGCCGCTGATGTAGGAGAACAGCGCGGCCGAGACGCAGGCGAGGACGAGCACGTACCCCATGAAGGGCCGGTCGCCGAGGAGGGCTCCCATGGCGCGGAAGGTGCTGGCGACGCCGCCGCCGTGGCGCCGCTCGGGCGGCAGGGACTCGGGAACGGCCCGCACCACCGCGAGCAGCAGCAGGACGCCTATGACGCCGAGGACGGCGAAGACCGCGCGCCAGGTGGAGGCCGACAGGACGGCCCCGCCCAGTACCGGCGCGGCGACCGGGGCGACGCCCATGATCTGGGAGAGGACCGCGAAGTAGCGGGGCAGGTCGGCGCCGTGGAAGCGGTCGGTGAGGACGGCGCGGGCGAGCACCATGCCCGCCGCCGCGGCCACGCCCTGGAGGAAGCGGGCGGCGGTCAGCAGGGTGATGCCGGGGGCGACGGCGCAGAGCACGGAGAAGACGACGAAGCCGGCGGTTCCGGCGAGGAGCAGCCGGCGGCGTCCGAGGCTGTCGCTGACCGGTCCGATCAGCAACTGCCCGACGACCAGGCCGGCGAGGAACGCCGTCATGGTCAGCTGGACGGCCGAGCTGCTCGCGTCGAGCGCGTCTCCCATGGCGGGGAAACCCGGCACGTACATGTCGATGGCGAGCGGGGCCACGGCGGTCAGCGCGGCCAGGACCGTGACCAGCAGCGCGGGGCGCACGGCGGGGGCGGCCGGCCCGGCGGGCGCGGAGGTTCGTGAAGGGGACGGCGATACCATGAGCACAACGGTAACCAATGGTTCACCGGTAAACATAACTCTGTCCTGCCCAGTGAGAGGCGGCCGCATGTTCCCCTCCCCCGCCGAGACCCGGGCCCGGTGGACGGCGCGGCTCCCGGGAGTCGACACCTCGCCGATGGAGGTCGTGGCCGCGCTCAAGCACGCGGTCGGGCTGCTCGACCAGGCCCTCGACCCGCTCTACGAGGGTGTCTGTCTCACCCCGGCCGAGATCGGCACCCTGGTGCCGCTGCGGCACGCCACCGGGCCGGTCATCGCCCGCCGGCTCGCCGAACGCCTGGGCCTGTCACCGGCGGGGGTCAGCAAGACGCTGGCCAGACTGGAGAAGCGCGGACTGATCGCGCGTACGCCGAACCCGGCCGACCGGCGTTCGGTGCTGGTGACCATCACCGAGGAGGGCGCCCGGACCGTGGACGACCTCTTCCCCCGGCAACTGGCCGTCGAGGGGCGGCTGCTGGCAGGGCTCGGGGAGGACCGGGAGCGGGTCCTCGAAGCGCTGCGGCGGCTGGTGGAGGTCATGGAGGGCAACAGCCGCCGGGACCTGCGGTGACCCGGGGCACGGATCTGACCCTGGCGCAGGACCCCGTTTCGTCGAACACGCTCGCGGGGGTCGAGCTTCCCGCCCGCGACGTGGCGGCACGCATGCTGGCGTTCGACCGGATCGTCGTGGTCCGCGACCCGGCGGGCGCGCACGCGCCGGCCGGCCCACAGGAGGAAGCGAGGACGAACACCCTGCGGCGCCGCGTCCGCGCGCACGGGACGACCCGTGTCAACGGGGCGCGGATCACCGTCTGCGTCCGGGCACCGCGCCCCGGAGCCCACGGCCCCTGACCCGCCGGTCGCCCCTCAGAAACGATCTCGCCCGTCCTCAGGGGGGAGAACGGGTGCGCCATGCGCGCTACCGCGCGTCCCGTCCGCCCGCGCGCACCGTGTGGTCCCCGACCGGTTCCCGGAACCCGCTCCATCGCCTCCCCGCCGATTCCTCCGGCGTCTCCGAGCCCGTGCCGGTGGCCGCCGCCCTCGGCGGCCTGGCCCGGCTGGACACGGTGGCCAGGGGCGTGGGCGCCGCCGGCTTCCCGCCCGAACCGGCCGGTGCCGCGCCGGGACCGGGCCGGACCCTCCTTCCGGGAAGGCCCGCCGCGCCCGGCGTTCCGGCGAGACGGGCCCGGTCCCGGCCGCCGAAGGGGCGCCTGGATCACGCGGGCCGCGGTCAGCCCGGGGCGAACCTCAGGTACGGGGCGACGCTGCGGAGCTTCTCGCAGGTCTCCTCGATCTCGCGTTCGGGGCTGGACTGAGCGGTGACTCCCGCGCCCGCGCGCAGCCACGTCTCGTCGCCCTCACCGATGAGGGTGCGCAGGACGAGGGCGGCGTCGAGGGCTCCGCCGGTGCTCCCCCGGAAGACCGCGCCGCCGTACAGACCGCGGGGCCCCTCCTCATGGCGGGCCAGTGCCCGGAGGGCGGAGCGTTTGGAGACGCCGGTGGCGGTGATCGCGGGGAAGAGGGAGGCGAAGGCGTCCCACGGCCCGGCGCCGGACCGCAGCCGGCCGGTCAGCCGGGAGGCGAGGTGCTGCACCGGACCACGCGGCCGGACCGTCATGAACTCCTCCACGGCGACGGAGCCGGGTCCGCACACGGCCGCCATCTCGTCCCAGGCCAGGCGCACGGACACGGCGTGCTCGTGTATCTCCTTGGGATCGGTGAGCAGTTCCGCGCGCAGGCGCTCGTTCTCCGACGTGTCCGTGCCGCGGGCGCGGGTGCCGGCGAGCGGCTGGGTGCTGACCCGGCCGTTCTCCCCGACCTCCAGGACGGTCTCCGGGCTGAACCCGGCCGCCCGGTAGCCGCCGAGATCCAGCAGGTAGGAACGGGCCGGTGTGTTGGCCCGGCGGCCGGCTAGGTAGGTCGCGGGGAAGTCCACGGGCGGTCCGGCGGGCAGCGGGACCTTCCGGGAGACGACGGCCTTCTCCAGGAGCCCGGCGCGGATGTCCTCGACCGTCCGGGACACCGCGCTGCCGTAGGCGGCGGCGCCGGCCGCGATGATCCGTTCGGTGCCCTCCGGAGGCGTCCCGTCGGCCGGGAGCTGTCCGGACGTCGGCTCCGCCAGCAGGTCGGCGACCTTGCGGAGCCACGCCTCGTCCACCGCGCGGACCACGCTCCGGTCGCCGGTGAGGGTCACCTCGACGGACGGGACCAGCGCGTGCAGCAGTGGGCCGTCACCGGTGGCCCCGGGGTCGGCGTGGAGGAGGTGGGCGAGTTCGAAGGCGGCCCAGCCGTAGAAGTGACGCCCGCCGCCGTGCGCCGCGGACAGGGCGCCCAGTGCGTCGGCGAACACCGTCAGTGGCCTGCCGCCGGTGGGAGAGGTCCAGGTGCGCCCCGCCGCCCGCGCGGTGATGGTGGCCGGGTGCGCGGTGAGCTCCACGGCAGCGCCCGCGGCGAAGTACCAGACACCGTCCGCTGCCTCGTAGACCACGTACTGGCCGGCGAGAGCGGCTCGGGCCAGGCGGGTGGCGGCGGCCGCGGGGTCGTGGCAGGGCTCCAGGGTGCTCGAGCGCGCGAGCGGGGGGACGGAACCCGCCCATGAGTCCCAGCTGTTCCTCAGAGCGGTGCTCATCGTGTCGTGCCTTCCCTGTGACGCTGCGGCTGGGTCCGGTGGGTCGCTGGTGCGGGGTGCGGGGTCATGTCCGTGCCGCCTCCAGCCGCCAGCCGTGGGCCCGTGCCCGCCGCTGCCAGAAGGACGCGTAGGTTCCGCCTGCCGCGACCAGGTCGTCGTGCGTGCCCCGCTCGGTGATCCCGCCGTCCTCCAGGACCAGGATCTGGTCCGCGTGCACGACGGTGCCGAGCCGGTGCGCGATGACCAGCAGCGTCCTGCGGCCGGCCAGGGTGCGCACGGCCTCGGCGAACAGCGCCTCGCTCTCCTGGTCGAGCGCGGCGGTGGCCTCGTCGAGGACGAGGATCGGCGCGTCCTTCAGCAGCGCGCGGGCGATGGACACGCGCTGGCGCTGCCCGCCGGACAGCCGGGCGCCGCCCTCCCCCACCCGGGTGTCCCAGCCGTCGGGCAACTCCGCGATCACCCGGTCGAGGCCGGACAGGGCCGCGGCTTCGGCCAGTGCGTCGAAGCCGGCGTCCGGGGCCGCGATCCTGACGTTCTCCTCGATGGTCCCGTCGAAGAGGTAGACGTCCTGGAAGACGAGGGAGACATGGGCGGCCAGGTCGTCGGCGGCGATCTCGCGGACGTCGACGCCGCCGATGCGCACGGTGCCCTTCGTGGCGTCCCGGAAGCGGGCGATCAGCGCGGCGACCGTGCTCTTGCCCGCGCCGGAGGGCCCCACCAGCGCGGTCATGCTGCGCTCGGGCAGGCGGAAGGTCACGTCGTTCAGGACCGGGCGTGCCGCGGCTGCGTGGGCCGTCCCGTCCTCGTAGCTGAAGCCCACCCCGGTGAACTCCACGCTCGCGTCGCGGGGTGTCTTCGGCTGGGCGGGCTGGGGGAACGGCGGTTCGTCGAGGACGGCGCCGACCCGGTCCAGGGTGTTGCGGGCGATGCGCATGCCCGCGCCCGCCTCGGCGGCGGACGACACGCTGTCGATGAGGCGGACCAGCAGGACCAGGAGCGCCAGCAGGGTGGGCGCGGTGAGCGACCCGTCGAGCTGCCAGGACACCCCGAGTGCGAGCAGCAGGGCGAACACGAGCCGGGTGGCGAAGGTGAAGGAGACCAGGCCGGGCAGGCCGCGCGCGATGAGCCGCCGGTCGGCGCGTGCCTCGGCCACCAGGGCCTTCTCCAGCGCTCCGTACCCCTGCGCGGTCCGGCCGAACGCCCGCAGGACCGGCTGGTTGCGGGTGTACTCCAGCACCCGGTCGGCGGACTCGCCGATCGCGGCGTCGCGGCCGAGGTCGAGCCGGCGCATCAGCGACGTGCCGGCCTGCTGGACGGCGAACAGCACGGGCGCGCAGACCAGGAGCACCAGAGCGGTGCGGACGTCGAAGAAGAAGGTGGCGACGACGAGCGTCGCCGGGGTGAGGAGAGAGGTGATGAAGGGGCGCAGCAGGTGGGCCGGTGTGCTCATCACCTGGATGACGTTCTGGCCGGCCAGCCTGCTGAACTCGGCCGTGCGGCCGGCGGTGAACCAGCCGAGCGGCAGCCGCAGCGCCTGGTCGGCCAATCGGCGGTGCAGCACCCGGGAGAGCCGGGAGCCGACGGTGAACCCACCGCTCAGGGCGGCGCCCTGGAGCGCCGCGTAGGCGAGCACGCAGCCGGTGAACGCCGACAGCCAGGGCCAGACGTCGTCGGGGTCCGTGCCGAGCAGGGCCTCGAGGACGGGCACGAGGAGGGCGAAGGCGACGCCCTGGAGAACGGCCGCGCCCGACTGGAGGATCAGCAGCCGGTTCAGTGGACGGGAGCCTTCCGGCCCCAGGACGCGGTAGAGCTGGCGGATCATCGTGCGCTTCCTTCCCGGATGTCGTCCGCCGCGCGGTCGGTCCCCGCGGGGGTGGACCGGTGGTGCGGCGTGCCGTCGCTCCCGAACGGGCCCGTGGCGCCCTGGGCCTCCCACAGCGCGGCGTACCGGCCCCGGGCTGCCAGCAGGTCCTCGTGACGGCCCTGTTCGGTGACGCGTCCGTCCTCCAGGACCACGATCCGGTCGGCACAGCGGATCGTCGGCAGTCGGTGGGCGATGACGAGGAGGGTGCGGCCGGCCGCGAGCGCGGACAGCGCGTCCTGGATCAGCGCCTCGGAGTGCGGGTCGGCGTACGCCGTCGCCTCGTCGAGGACGAGGACGGGGGCGTCGGCGAGCAACGCCCGTGCGATGGACAGGCGTTGTGCCTCCCCGCCGGAAAGGGTGACGGTCCCGCCGAGTTCGGTCGCGTAGCCGTTCGGCAGCTCCGTGATCCGGTCGTGGATGCGGGCGGCGCGGGCGCACCGCTCGACCTCCTCGTCGGTGGCGTCGGGGCGGCCCAGGCGGATGTTGTCGGCGACGCTCGCCCGCAGGAGCCGTACGTCCTGGAGGACGAAGCCGACCCGGCGGTACAGCTCGGTCGCGGGGATGTCGCGCAGGTCGGCGCCGCCGAGAGTCACCGTGCCGGCCGTGACGTCGTGGAAGCGGGGCAGCAGTGACGCCAGGGTGGACTTGCCGGAACCGGACGGTCCCACCAGCGCGGTGACCGTTCCGGGGGCCAGATCGAGGTCGACGCCGCTGAGGACGTCGGTCTGCCCGTCATAGGAGAAGGACACCCCGCGCATCGAGATGTGGTGACCGTCAGGCAGGGCGGGGTCGGCGGGTTCGGGGAGGGTGGGGGCGCGCAGCAGCTCCGTGATGCGCACGGCGGCGGCCTGACCGGCCCGGATCTGCTGGACGCGGGGGCCCACGACGCCCATGGGCGCGGCGACGGCGGGGCCGAGCAGCAGGAAGGGGACGAGTTCGGCGCCGGTCATCCGGCCTTGGGTGACGAGCACCGCGCCCGGCACGGACAGCAGCAGCAGGACCACGGCCGGTGCCACCACCAGGACCGCGGCGGTGGAGCTGGCCAGGGTGGACCGGACCCAGCCGGAGAAGAAGTCGGCGAAGCCCTCGGTGGCGCGGACGAAACGCTCGTGGGCCTTGCGCCCACGCCCGAAGCTCTTGAACACGGCGATGCCGGACGCGAACTCCACGGCTGCGACGGAGATCCGGCCCACCGCGGCACCGAACTCGGCCATCTGTGCCGCCGCGCCCGCCATGGCCCGGCTGAACAGGAACACGCCCAGCAGCAGGGGCACCACGCTGACGAAGGCGAGACGCCAGTCGACCGTGAACAGGTAGGCCAGTGCCAGAACGGGGGCGGTGAGAACCGCGACGACATCGAGCAGCGTGTGGGCGAAGAGCGTGTGCAGCGCGCTCACGTCGTCCTGCACGGCCTGTTTGACCTCGCCGGTGCCCCGGTCGACGAGCCGGCCGAGCGGCAGCCGCCCGATGTGCCGGGCGAGCCGCCGACGGAGGGCGAGCTGGAGGTCGTTGTCGGCGATGTGGGCGAGGGCACCGGCCGCCGTGCCGCACACCAGGGCGGCGAAGCCCGACGAGCAGGCCAGTGCCACCAGCGGCCACAGGGCGTCACCGTCGGCCGGGGTCTGGCCGGTGAGCCGCTCGGCGATGCGGGAGACGGCGATGAAGGGGACCACTCCGGCGAGGGCGGCGACGGTCTGGAGGACCATGGCGGACGCCAGCCGCCCGCGGACCGGCTCGGCGAGCGCGCGCAGCGGGGGCGGGGTGACGCGAGTGCCCGTGCCGCCGGCAGCGGGGTCCGGGGCTGCCGGGGCCGGGCCGGGCTCGGGCGGTTGTGACTTCACTTGACGAGTACTCCGATTTCGGGGATGGGCCTGCCGCCGGCCTCGGTGATGCGGCGGCTGGTCATGCCGGCCTCGCGGGCCAGCCGGGCGACGTCGAAGGTGTGCCAGTCGTAGGTGTCGCAGACCTCGCGCACGGTGCGGCCGTCGCGCAGCACCTTCCAGGTGGTGGTGAACCGCATGGCGTCGCCCCCGGTGGGTTCTCCGCCGATCCACCACTCGTACGTCTGGCGTCCGATGGTCTCCCTGAGAGACATCACGGGAGGGATGACGCGCGGCGAGGACACACCCATCAGTTCGACGACGATGGGCGCGCCGTCCGGAAGGCGGTCCGCGAGCCGCTTCCACAGCGCGACGCGTTCGGGGGCGGTGAGATGACCGGCCACGCCGAAGATGACGACGGCGGAGAGCCGTTCGGGCAGGACGAGGTCCTGGGCGGCCCCGTCGACGACGGTCACGCGCCTGCGCAGGTCCGGGTCGCGGGCGACCCGGGAGGTGAGCATGGCGCGCATGGTGGCCGACGGCTCGGCCGCGAGGATCTCCGCCCCGGGCAGCGCGGAGGCGATGACCTCCGTCACGCGCCCGGTGCCCGCGCCGATTTCCAGGACGGGGCCGTGGGACACGTCCAGGCCCATGAGGACGCGGGTCAGCGGCGGGCCGCTGCTGGCGGTGTGCCGGGTGGCGACCAGCTCGTAGAACTCGGCCGAGGTCGAGTAGTAGTCGATCACGACGTTCTCCGGGTGGGGGCGGGCACGGCGGGCCGTGCGCGGGTGGCCGCGCAGGTGGGCGTGGGGCGCGGGACCGGCCCGGCCGCGTGGTCACGGCTCACGGGGTGCTCGGCCAGGTGTGTGCGCCGCCGGTGGTCAGCGAGGGATCCAGCCTGCGCAGCACGGTGGCGACGACCTCGCGGCGCCGGGGGGTGAGGTAGAAGTGGTCGCCGGGGAAGACCCGTACCTCGGTGCGGGCGGTGGTGAGGTCCGCCCAGCCGCCTGCGCGGTCGCGGCTGCGTTCCTCGCCGAGTTCGGGGTCCGCGCTGCCGGTCAGGACGTGCAGGGGGCAGGACAGCGGCGGCCGGTCCGCCGGCCGGTGGGTCTCGATGATCCGGTAGTCGTGGCGTACCGCCCTGAGGACCAGGGAGCGCAGCCCGGGATCGTCCAGGACCTCTCGGCTGGTACCGCCGAGGCGGGCCAGTTCGGCGCCCAGCGTCTCGTCGTCCTGGCGGTGCAGATCTCCTGTCACCGCGGTGCCGGGAGCGGCCCGGCCGGACGCGAACAGCCGGCGTGGGCCGGGGAGTGCGCGGCCGGTGAGCTCGTGGGCCAGTTCCCAGGCCACGGCGGATCCCATGCTGTGTCCGAAGAGGGCGTACGGCCGGTCGAGCAGCGGTTGGAGGGCGTCCGCCACCGCGCTCACCAGCTCGCCCATGTCGGCGGCCTCCGGGTCCTCGAAGCGGTCCTCGCGGCCGGGGTACTGGAGGGCGAGGAGTTCGACCTCGGGGGGCAGGAGCGCGGCCCAGGGCCGGTAGAAGCCCGCGCTGCCGCCCGCGTGCGGCAGGCAGACGAGCGTGTACCGGGGGACGGCCCCGCCGCTCCACCGCCTGGTCCAGGGGCTGTCGGCCCGGGTGGCGCGGGCACGGGGCCGCGCGGACGCCTTCGGTGGGACGGTCACCAGGTCACCCTCAGTTCTTCGAGGCCGAAGGTGGCCGAGTCGTGCTTGACGACGACGACGTCGTCCCGGTCCCCGGCGAGGCGGAGGGTGGGGACGCGTCGGACCAGTGCCTCCAGGGCGACCTCCAGCTCCAGCCGGGCCAGGTGCTGCCCGACGCACTGGTGGACGCCGTAGCCGAACGCGACGTGGTGGTTGTCGGTGCGGTGGAAGTCGACCCGCTCCGGCTCGTCGAACCGCTCGGGATCGTGGTTGGCTCCGGCCAGGAGGGCGATGACGCCGTCGTCCGCGGGGATCGTCCGGCCGGACAGTTCGATGTCCTCGGCGGCCACGCGCAGGGGGATGGAGTCGGCGACGGACAGGACGCGCAGGAGTTCGTCGACGGCGGCGGGCATGAGGGAAGGGTCGTGGCGCAGTTCCTCCATCAGTTCCGGCCGGTCCAGGAGGAGCAGGGTGCTCAGGGCGATCATGCTGGTGGTGGTCTCGCGGCCGGCGTTGATGGTGATGCCGAGGGTGGACAGCAGCTGGTCCATGGTCACGTGGCCGGGGACGAGGTGCTCGGTGACGAGCTGGGAGATCAGGTCGTCGCGGGGCTCCTCCCGCCGTTTGCCGACCAGTTCGGCGAGCAGGCCGAAAAGGCCGCCGAGGGCTTCGGAGACCTGTTCGGCGGTGCTGTTCCGGGACCCGGAGATCCGGGTGACGTCCCGGAAGAACTCCAGGTTCTCGCGTGGAATACCGAGCAGTTCGCAGATCACCGAGGTGGAGACGGCGTTGGCGTAGGCGGAGACGAGGTCCACGGGGCCGCCGGCGGCGAGCATGCCGTCCAGGATCTCGTCCACCCGTGCCCGTACGGCGGGCCGCATCGCCCGGACCCGGCGCACCGTGAACACCGGCAGGAGCATCCGCCGGTACTTGGTGTGCTCGGGGGCGTCGGTGCGGATGAAGGGGCGGAACCTGGCCCCGGCCTCCTGTTCGCCCTCGCCGAGGGCCGGAAAGCCGGGGCGGCGGATGTCGGCGCTGGCACGGGGGTCGGAGAGCAGTTCGCGTACGTCGTCGTAACGGGTGACCACCCAGGCTTCCTTCTTGGTCGGCAGGGTGACACGGGCGACGGGATCGTGGGTGCGCAGGGCGGCGTACTCCGCGGGCGCGGCGAAGGGGCAGCCGCGCCGGATCGGGAAGTCCCGGGGCGGGGCAGCGGATTCCGGCGCGGCGTCCGCGCGCGGCGGGCCGAGGACGTGGGGCGCCGTCGAGTTCTCGGGGGTGTTCATGGGGTGCTCCTGGCCGTCGGTGGAGGAGGGGCGGGTGAAGTGGCGGTGCGCGGGGCGTTCGGACCGCCGGACGCGGTCCGCGGGCGCGGCGGTCGCGGCCCGGCGTCCGTGCCGGGGCTGTGCGGTGTCCGGGTGAGCACGGCCAGCGGAGGGGCGCCGGGACGGGTGGGCAGGGCACGTGCCGTCAGGCCGGACTCGGCCACCACGTCCTTCAGTCCGAGGGGCGCCCAGCGGTAGGAGTCGCGTACCACCCGTTCCGCCCGGGCAGCGTCGTCCCGGTAGACCCGCCAGGTGGAGCGCAGGCGCATCACCGTGTCGTCCGTGTCGTCCGGTGCCGCGCCGAACGACCACTCGTAGCGATGGCGTCCGGCTCTGGCGGTGGCGAGCCGGGTCTCGGGAAGAGCCGAGGGACCCTCGAACTGCATCAGTTCGACGATCACGAGCCCGTCAGGCGCCAGCCGCCGGGTCAACCGCGCCCACAGCCTGGCCCGTTCCTCGGCGTCGAGGTGGCCGAGCACTCCGCAGAGCAGGACGACGCTGATCTGGTCCGGGAGTTCCAGGTCCGGGGCGGAGTCCGCGGTCACGGTCACCCGGGCGCGCAGGTCCTCGTCGCTGAAGACCCGGCTGGTGAGCACGGCGCGCATGCCGACCGACGGTTCGCAGGCGATGATCTCCGCGTCCGGCCGGGCCCGGGCGACGGCCTCGGTCACCAGACCGGTGCCCGCGCCGATGTCGACGACCGGTCCGGTGCTCAGATCGGCGTCGGCGAGCAGGGCGGCGACCGCGGGGGCACTGGAGGTCGCGGTGTGCCCGGCGGCGACGAGGTCGAAGAACTCGGCCGACGGGGAGTACGCGGCGGCGTCCGCGAACCGGGCCGCAGCGGTCTTCGCCGAAGGGCCGGCCGGCTCTCCGGCGGGGAGCGGACCTGCGACGGACCGGCCGCCGGGAGGCGGGGCGGGTTCCGGGCGGGCCGTGGTGTCGCGCGAGGGTTTTTCCGCCACGGGGAAGAGGTCGCTGACCGCCAGGGGCCGGGGCGTGGCCGGCCGGACGATCTCGGGTGGTCCCAGCCGGGCGGCGAGGTCGGTCCAGACGCGGCACACGGCCAGGTCGTACTGGCCGGCGCGCAAGGTGTCGCCGCCCCGCGCGACAGCGTCGCGGAGTCCGTCCAGGGCCGTGCCGATCGCTTCGGGCCACAGGTCGGAGAAGACCGTACGGAAGGACCCCGGGGTGCCGACCACGGCCGTGGTCCCGAGCCCCAGACGGCCGGTGCCCGGACCGTCCAGCACGAACCGCCGGTCCGCGTCCCGCCCGATGTGCAGCCGGGGGCTCCACAGCACGGGACCGTGGGTGTCGGCCAGGGTGAGCACTCCGCCCTCGGTCCCGACGGATATCCGGTGCCAGTGCAGGGCGTGGTTGTCCCGGTCGGACGGATCGAGCTGGTGGTGCACCCGCAGGGTGAGGGGCACGCCGGCGAACACGCCGTGCAGGGAGCGGAACGGCTGCGGCCCGGTCCCGGCCGGCAGCGGCGCCGGGTCCGCGAACCGCCAGGGCCGCAACGCGCCCATCGCCTGACCGAGGATGTCCACCAGGGGGTGCATCAGGTGGACCGGGGTGGCGGCGTCCACGAAGAGCGGTCGCTGCAGTGCGACGAGCCGACGGGCCGCCTCGACGAAGGCGCGGACCGGGGCGACGTGCGGGTAGTGGGTGTTGAGGCGGTACTGCACTCCCTGTTCGCGGGCGTGTCTCAGGTTGCCCGTCAGCTCGGTGAGGTGGACGGGATGCTCCTGGAGGACGTGGACGCCCCGGTCCATGAGTGCCCGGGCCAGCTCGGTGCCCTGGCCGCCCGATATGGAGGAACTCACCGCGACGCAGGCGGCGTCGACGTCCGCCGGGAGGTCGTCGACAGCCGTGAAGAACGGGACGCCGAGGCTCTGGGCGTACGCCCGGGAGGCCGCCGACCCCCGGCTCAGGACGCCGGCCAGGACGTATCCGGGGCGCCGGCGTACCGCCTCGGCGTAGAAGCGGCCGAAGTTGGTGCCGCAGACCACCACGCGCAGCGGCGACGGTTCACTCACAGCACACCTTCTTCCGTCTGGTCGGCGTCGGCCGCCGCGCCGGTGAGCCGGAAGTCGGCCGCCCCGTGTGACCGCAGGTGTCCGACCACGGTGTCCGCGTCCAGCACGTCACAGGCGAAGTGCACGCCCGCCGTGACCTCGCCCCGCAGGACCGCGTCCACCGCGAGCGCGCCCACCGCCGCCGTGAGGCGGTAGCTGCTGGCCGCGCGCAGAGTCAGTCCCGCGGTCGCCGGCCGCCCGGCCGCGGTGCCCGCCAGTGCGAAGTCCATGACGTAGTAGGGCCTGCGCCCGGCCAGGTCGAGGCCGGCGGCGAGAATCAGCCTTTCCGCGAGCCGGTCCGGGTCGTCACCGGCGGCGAGACGTGCCGGCAGGACGTTGAGCAGCGTGCGTACGGCGGGACCGGGGTGGACGTTGTACCAGTCGAGCCGGTCCAGGCCCAGGACGGTGGCGAGCCGTTCGCTCTCGCCGCTGAGGTAGGGCTGCACGGCGACCCGGCCGGGGAACGCCTCGTGTTCCGTGTCCTCGTCGGTGCGCAGGGCGCGCGGCACACGGCGCCCGCCGCGGACGGCCGCCAGCGCCTCACCGTAGGCCGCACCGTCCGCGCCGCCGGAGGTGAGGGAGAGCAGAAGGTCGTGTGCCACCGTCGGTGAACAGGGCTCCAGGCCACCGCAGTACGCGGTCAGAGCGGTGACGCCGTCCAGTCCCCGCCCGGCCAGCCAGCGCGGCAGCAGGCTCGACAGCCCGGGCAGCGCTCCCGCCGAAAGGACGACGGCGCGGCCGTCGCGGGCGGGATCGCCACCCTTGAGGAGGTCTTCGGCGGCCGGGTCGTCCCCGGCCACATCGACGCAGTGCGCACCGGCGGCGAGCGCCGCCAAGGCCACCGTCGCGCGGAGTCGGTAGGTGGGGCCGACGCAGTTGAGCACGGCGTCGCAGCCCTCCGTGAAGGCGCGCAGGCCGTCCGGTGCGGTGGCGTCGGCCCAGACCGTCTCGTCGTGGCCGGCCGGCTCCTCCTCGGCGACCGCGCGCAGCGCGGACACGGTCCGCCCTCCCAGGCGGAGCCCGGTGTGGCCGAGCGCGCGCAGCTCCCGCACGGCGGCCCGGCCGACCGCTCCGGACGCGCCGAGGACCCCGATCACGGGCCTGGTCATCGGGTGATCGCCCCCTGGGTCAGCTCGCCGAGGGTCTTGAGGATGCCGGGCGCGTGCTCGACGGACAGGCAGCTGTAGTGGTCGCCGCCGATGTCGACGATGTCCAGGTCGCCCAGGGTGAGTTCCTCCCAGTAGGCGGTGACGGCGTCCTTGCTGCCGGGGAAGGGGTAGGCGCCGTCGTGGCGCAGGAAGGTGATGTCACCCGCGTAGGGCTCGGCGTCGTAACGCGTGATGGCGAAGACGCTCTGGCGGAAGGCGAGGAAGAGGCGGGTCATGTGGTCGGGCGCGTAGGTGCCGGCCGAGGCGGGCACCGCCTCGCACATCCGTGCGATCCGGGTGGCGCGGGGGACTTCGGCGAGGCGCCGGAAGCAGCCCGCGACATCCTCGAACTCCTCGGGCAGTGCGGCGAGTCCGCCGTCCGGCAGCACACCGGGGCTGGCGGCCAGGACGGCGTCGGCCGCGGCGGCCACCCGGTACTGGTCGCCCGGGAAGCCGAGGGCGGCCGGGTCGATGCCCATCATGACGGCGAAGGAGTACTCGGCGAGCAGTTCGTCGTCGAGCCGGAAGCGGGGGCTGTGGCTGCTGATGACGGTGAGGCTCTCCACCTCGGCCCCGGACTCGGCCAGGTCGCGGGCGACCTCGGTGGCGATCAGGCCGCCCAGGCAGTAGCCGACGACGTGGAAGCGGCTGCGCCCGTCCGCCGTCAGGGCCCGCGCGTAGTCGGCCGCCATCTGCTCGATGAGTCCCTCCGGTGGTGCGGCCAGGAACCCGTTCAGGTCCGGGACCTCCACACCGACGACCTCGGCGAGGCCCGGCGAGCGGCGCCTGATCTCGGTGATCAGCGCCCGGTACGGCATGATCGTCGCGGTTCCCGCGTGTACCAGGACGGTCGTCGGCTCGCCGTCGGAGCGGGCGCCGTGCAGGTGGATCACCGGGTCCGTGCGCACGGCCGCCGCGGGCGTCTCCTCGGCGCCGGCCAGGCCGCGCAGGAACCCGGCGAGGCCGGCGACCGTGGGGCGGCGCAGCATGTGGCGCAGGACGACCTCCCACTCCAGGTCGGCCGCCTGCGGCACGCGTTCGCGCAGCCGGCCCACCATGCGTGCGACGAGGAGTGAGTCGCCGCCGAGGTCGAAGAAGTCGTCATTCCGGGTGACGCGTTCGACCGCGAGGAGTTCCGTCCACAGCTCGGCGAGGCTGCTCTCCAGTGTGTCCCTCGGCTGCTCGTCCACGACGGCCGGTGCGTTCTCGCGGGGCAGCCAGGTCCGCAGGCGCGCGCGGTCGGTCTTGCCGTTGGCCGTGCGGGGCAGGGTGTCGACGACCTGCCACACCGAGGGGAGCATGTACTCCGGGAGCCGGGTGGCCGCCGTGCGGGCCAGCTCGCCCACCGGGATGTGACACCGGTCGTCCTTCAGCGTGGCGAAGAAGACTTCCTGGCCGGTGAGTGCCAGGGCGTCCCGGGCGTCGGGCAGTGAGGTGACCTCGGACGCCCCGTGGGTGTCGAGGAGTTCGCGCCACTGGGTGTGGGTGAGGAAGGACTGGCCGGTGTGCGCGCGCACGTCGGTCCAGGTCCGGCCGGCGACCTCCAGGAACTCCATGGAGACGAGCAGCGGGAGGTTCTCGTCGCGGGTGTTCTCCACGAACACGAGCTGTCCGCCGGGGACGAGCAGTTCCCGCAGCCTGCCCAGGGCGGCGTCCGCGTCGGCGGCGGCGTGCAGTGTGTTGGCGCAGATCACGACGTCGAAGGTGTTGGGCAGCAGGTGCTGGGCGCGCGGGTCCTCGTCGACGTCGAAGCGCTGGTAGCGGATCCAGGAGTGGTCGGCGAAGCGCTCGCGGGCTTCGTTCAGGAAGAACGCGGAGGCGTCGGTGAACAGGTAGTCGACGCCGTACTCGGCGAGGACGGGCACCAGTTCGCCGGTGGTGCCGCCGACGCCGCCGCCCACTTCGAGGACGCGCAGCCGCTCCTCGCCGGTGTGACCGGCGGCGATCTCGCGCAGCGCGGCGGCCACCGCTCGGTTGAGGTGCCGAATGGCGAGGTTGTCCCGGTAGGCGGCGTCCGCGACCTCCGTGGCCGCGCCGGGGAAGAGCAGTTCCTGGACGCCCGTCTCGCCGGAGACCAGCTCGGGCAGCCGCTCGGCACAGGTCCGCATGACGGTGAGCAGCTCCGTGCTCCAGCCGAGTTCGTGCTCCAGCTTTGCGGCCCGCTGCCAGAGACGCTCCCTCTCGGTGCCGCAGACGGGGACGAGGCCGGTGTAGGTGCCGTCCGGTTCCCGGTGGGTGAGCCGGCCGCGGGCGGCCAGGGCGCGCAGCCAACGCCGGACGATGTGCCGGTGCCGGGGGGTGGCGCGCAGGGCCGTGCCCACCTGCTCCGCCGTGCGCGGCACCTCGTCGGCGAACGTTCCGGAGGCGACGAGGACGCGCGTCATCTCGGCGATCGCCACCTCGTCGAGGGCGGCCAGGAAGTCGGTGAGCCGCGCGGCGTCGACGGCCGCGGAGGCTTCGCTCACGGCGTCGGCCGCCGCCTCGCGCGCCTGGGCCCGTCCCGCCGCGGCGGACTCGTCGCCGCCCCCGGGGGCCGCCCCGGAAGGACCGGTCGTCCCACCGTCCTTGCGGGCGCTCTCCACGAACGCGGCCAGGCGTCGTCCGCCCGCCGCGGAGTCGTCGACCACGACGGCACCCGCCGCGACCGCCGGGTGGGCCTGTACGGCGGCCTCCACCTCGGCGAGCTCGACCCGGTATCCACGGATCTTGATCTGGGCGTCCTCGCGGCCCAGGAACTCGATGGTGCCGTCGGGGAGGTACCGTCCGAGGTCGCCCGTGCGGTAGAGCCGCTTCGCAGTGTCGGGGTCGGTGAGGAACCGCTGTGCCGTGCGCTCCTCGTCGCCGAAGTAGCCCAGGGCGACGCCGGCGCCGCCGATGTACAGCTCGCCCGGCACCCATTCGGGGCGGGGCCGCAGATGCCGGTCGAGCACGGCGAACGTCTGGTTGGTCAGGGGCTTGCCGTACGGGATGCTCGGACGGGCCGTGTCCACGTCCCCGATCGGCTGGGCGATGGACCAGATGGAGGCCTCGGTGGCGCCGCCGAGGGAGACGATCTCCAGCCCCGGCAGGAGGGCGCGGGCCTGGTCGGGCAGCGAGACAGGTATCCAGTCGCCGGATATCAGCGCGAGCCGCAGCGAGGTGTCGTCGGCGGGCGGCTCGGATCTGAGCCAGTCGCACAGCATGTGGAGCTGACCGGGGACCGAGTTCCACACGGTCACCCCGTAGTCGCGGACCAGCTCGGCCCAGTGGGAGGGGTCGCCTCGCCGGCCGGCCTCGGGCAGGACGAGGGTGGCGCCCACCGCGAGCGGCCCGAACAGGTCGTAGACGGACAGGTCGAAGCCGAGTCCCGCGATGCCGAGGAGGCGGTCGCGTTCGGTGACGGCGTAGCGGCGGTTGATGTCCTCGACGGTGTTGAGGGCGGCGCGATGACTGATCATCACGCCCTTGGGTGTGCCGGTGGAGCCCGAGGTGTAGATGATGTAGGCGAGGTCGTCCGGGTGGCGCCGCGCTCCGCCTTCCCCCGGCGTGGCCGCGGTGTCTTCGGGCAGGAGGTCGACGGCGACGGCCGTGACGTTCTCCGGCAGGTCGTCGACCTCGGCGAGCCAGGACTGGGTGAGGACCGTGCGGACGCCCGCGTCCGTGATGATCGTGTCCCGGCGGGCCGGTGGCTGGGCGGTGTCGACGGGCAGGTAGGCGCCGCCCGCCATGAGGACGCCGAGGACCGCGACGACCTGCTCCCAGCCCTTGTCCGCCCAGATGGCCACGGGCTCCCCGCCGCGCAGCCCGGCTGCCGTCAGTGCCTCGGCGAGAGCGCTCGCGCGGGCCACGAGCTGCCGGTAGGTGAGGCCGAGTTCGGGAGTGCGGACGGCGATCGCGTCCGGTGCGGCCTGTGCCCGGGCGAGCACGGGTTCGTGGAGCAGGGCGTCCGGCAGGGGCCCCTCGGTCGCGTTGACCGCGCGCCGGCGTGCCGCCTGTGCCTCGGGCAGGGGGATGCGTGCCGGGGCGTCCCAGGCGGCCTCCCCGGCTTCGCCCGCGGCCGACAGCGACCGTACGAGTGCCGTGTACGCCTCGAACATGGCGTCGGCCACCCCGTGGGCGAGCGCGCCCTCCCGGATGTCCCAGGACAGGCTCAGCGCGTCGCCGCGGCGCATGACCTGGCAGTCGAGCCATACCTGCGGTGTCCGGGTCACGGCGTACGTCACCTCGGGGGGTACGCCCTCGGAGGTGGCGCCGGTGCCCAGGGCGCTGGTGAAGACGACCGGCATCAGTACCGGCGCGCCGGCCCTGCGGGAGAGCTCGGCGAGCACCTCCGAGCCGGTGAACAGGGGATGTGCGAGGTCTTCGAGGAGCCGCTCCCCGATGGTCCTCGTCCGCTCCGCGAAGGTGACCGGGGCGTCCAGGTCCACGGCGAGCAGTTCGAGCGAGGTGAAGTCGCCGACGAGGCGGCCGATGTCCTCGTGCAGGGCGGGCCGGTCGACGGTGGGCACGTTGAGCGTGAAGCGGCTGGTGCGCGACCAGGCGCCGACCGTTTCGGCGTACGCGGTGAGCAGGGCCGTCGACACGGTCAGCCCGCGCCGCGCGGCTCGTTCGGCGAGGCGGTCCCGGTCGGCGGCGAACAGCAGGGTCTCCTGGCGCCGGAACGTGACCGGGCTGCCGGGAGCCGTGGTGGGGCCGGTCTCCCCCGGATCGCTCACCGCTGCTTCCCAGGCTTCGGCGAGGGGCAGTTCCGGAGCGGGTGGCAGGGTGTCGAGGCGGCCCTGCCAGTAGGTGCGGTCGCGGGTGTGCGCGTCGCTGTCGGCGAGGGCGCGGCGGGCCAGGACGTAGTCGCGGAAGGTGATGTGCGGTGCGTCGGAGAGGGCGGCGCCGCCGTAGCCCCGCTGGAACTCGGCGAGCAGGACGCGCAGGCTGGCGTGGTCGACGACGAGCATGTCGAAGGCGAGGTGGAGTACGGCTCGTTCGGCGGTCCGGGTCACGTGCACGTCGAAGAGCGGCCACCGGTCGGTGGGCGCCTGGCGGGCGGACAGCCGCGCCCGGGTGCGCCGCAGCTCCTCCTCGGCTCCGGCCGGCGGGCACGCGGTCAGGTCGTCGGCTCCGACGTCGAGGGCCGGCACGTCGGCCAGGACCCGCTGGTAGCCGTCGTGGTGGACGACGGCGCGGAGCATGTCGTGCCGCTGGACCAGCTCCCGCCACACGGAGGTGACGCGGTCGACGTCCAGGTCGGGGTATTCCAGTTCGACGTAGGCGTGGCAGCCGACGCCGCCGTAGGCGTAGGCGTCGGTGCGGCCGACGAGGTAGGCGGCCTGGATGTCGGTCAGCGGGAACGGTTCGTGGCGGTTGTCGGGGTCAGCGGCCAGGGCCGGTTCCCCGGCCTCCAGGTGGCGCAGGATGGCTTCCTTGTGCGTGCGCAGTTCGGCTCGGTGCGTGTCGGTGAGCCGGCCCTGGGGGGCCCGGAAACGCAGTTGTCCGTCCTGGGCCCACAGCACCACGCCGTCGTCGGCGTAGCGGGCCAGCAGTTCAGCGATGTTCACAGCTCTCCGGTCTCGTAGGCGGTCTCGTGGGCCGCGAGCGTTCGGGTGACGTCCGCGGCCAGCGCGGCGACGGTCGGTGCGGCGAAGAAGCGCCGGACGGGCACGGCGGCCCCGAGGCGGCGCTCGATCGCGGTCAGCAGGCGCAGTGCGGTGAGGCTGTCGCCGCCGGCGGTGAAGAAGTTGGCGTTGCGGTCCGGCACCCAGTGCGGCAGGTACTCGCTCCAGAGTCCGGCGAGGACCGCCTCGGTGCGGCCGCGTGGCGGCTCGGCCCCCGCGGACACCGTCTCCGGTCCCGCCAGAGCGGCCAGGGCCGCCCGGTCGACCTTGCCGTTCGCGGTGAGGGGCAGCGCGGGCAGGAGCCGGATGCGGGACGGGACGGCGTAGCCGGGAACCCTCTCGGCCAGCAGCGCGAAGAGGCTCTCGGTGAGCCCGGGGTCCTCGACGGGCCCGTGGGGATCCCGCTCCTCAGCGCGTGCGGCGCCCGCGGTGAGGTCCTGCGGTACCGCGAAGGCGACCAGGCGCTTGGCGGCGCGCTCCCCCACGGCCACGACGGCTGCCCGCGCCACCGCCGGGTGTGCTTCCAGGGCGGCCTCGATCTCTCCCGCCTCGATGCGGTGCCCGGCGATCTTCAGCTGGCTGTCGAGCCGGCCGAGGAACTCCAGCAGTCCGTCGCCCCGGAACCGGCCCAGGTCACCCGTCCGGTACCAGCGCCGGCCGCCCTGCGTGACGAACTTCTCGGCGGTGCGGGCCGGGTCGGCGAGGTAGCCGCGGGCCAGTCCCGCGCCGCCGATCCACAGTTCGCCGGGCGTCCAGTCGGGGCAGTCCCGGCCGTCTTGGCCGACCACGCGGTAGTGCTGCCCGGTCAGGGGCCGTCCGTAGGGGATGGAGACCCACCGGGGGTCCAGCTCGTTGACGGTGAGGGTGTTGGACCAGATGGCGGCTTCCGTGGCCCCGCCCATGGCGACGAAGGAACAGGACCGCGCGGTGCGGGCCCTCAGCCGGACGGGCAGGTCGAGGCCGATCCAGTCGCCGGAGACCAGCACGGTCCGCAGCTTTCCCGTCGGGCCGCCTTCCCCGCCGCCCTGTTCGTCGGTGTCGAGCAGCAGGTCGAGCAGGGCGGGCACGGTGTTCCACACGGTCACGCCGTACCGCTCCAGCAGGCCGGGCCAGCGAGCCGGTTCACGGCGCTGGTCCTCGGTGGGCAGCAGGAGGGAACCGCCCGCGGCGAGCAGGCCGAAGATGTCGTACACGGACAGGTCGAAGTCCAGCGCCGACAGGGCGAAGACGCGGTCGTCCCCGCGGACGCCGTGCCGGGCGTTGATGTCCGCGATCGTGTTCCAGGCCGCTGCGTGGGTGATCTCGACCCCCTTGGGCTCACCCGTGGAACCCGAGGTGAAGATCACGTAGGCGAGTGCCCGGGGAGGCGTCGCCCGCGGCGCGGGCAGCGGCTCGTGGCCCTGCGCGTGCGCGAAGGACAGGGTGCGGGGGGCCGTTCCTCCTGTAGCGGGCCACTCGCCCACGACCACGTGGAAAGCGGCGGCGGCGCGCACCCGTTCCAGCCGTGCGGAGGGCTGTTCCAAACTCAGCGGCACGTAGGCGGCGCCGGCCGCGAGCACGCCGAGGACCGCCGCGATCTGCTCCGGTCCCTTGGGGAGGGTGACCGCGACCAGGTCTCCCGGCCGCACGCCGGCGTCCACGAGCGCGGCGGCCGTCCGCAGCGACTGGTCGGCGAGTGTTCCGTACGTCACCTCCTGCCCCGCGGTCGTGACCAGGGCGGTGCGGCCGGGGGCGGCCGTCGCGTGGGTGAAGAACATCTGGTGCAGCGGGCGCGGCGTCACCGGTTCCAGGGCGGCTTCCCGTGCCGCGGCGGCCCGCCGTTCGTACTGGGAGGCGGGCAGCGGGTCGGGCAGCGGTGCGTCCCAGTCACCGGCCACGGCGTGCCGCAGCAGCCGTTCGTAGGCGCCGAACATGGCGTCCAGCACCCCTTCGGCGAACAGTTCGTCGACGGCGTCCCAGGTGACGACCAGGTTTCCGGACTCCTCGGTGACCTGGTTGTCCAGGCAGACCTGCGGGGACTGGGAGATGCCCCAGACCTTCGCGGGGAAGCCGGTGCCCGGTGCGGCCAGCGTCGCGTCCCCGACGCCGATGGCGCTGGTGAACACCACGGGCGCGGCGGCGTCCACCGTGCCCGTGCGGCGGCCGAACTCCCGCAGCAGCCAGTCGACCGGCACGTCCGCGTGGTCCAGGTCCTCCGCCTGACGCCGCTGCAGGGCGACTGCCGCGGCCAGCCAGGACACGCCTTCGCGCCGGTGACCCGCCAGGGACAGGGAAGTGAAGTCCCCCAGCACCCGCTGGATGTGGGGGTGGACGTCCCGCCGGTTGAAGAGGGTGAGCGTGACGGTCACGGCGTCGGTCCCGCTCCAGGTTTCCAGGACCTCCGCGTACAGGGCCAGCAGGACGGTGGAGGGGGTCAGCCCGTGCCGGGCCGCTTCTCGCTTGACCGCCTGCCAGTCCTCGGCGGGCAGGCTCAGCCGGCGCCGCGTGAAGACGGGCGCGTCGAGTGCCGCCGGGTCCCGGTCGAGGGGCAGGGCCGGGGGCGGCGGCAGTTCCGACAGCCGTGTCCGCCAGTGGGCGCGGGCCCGCGCGGTCGACTCCGGGTTGGCCGGGAGGCGGGTCAGGTAGTCGCGGAACGACACGTCCACGGGCGGCGGTTCGTGATCCGGGTCGGCGTAGAGCGCGCTCAGTTCGGCGTAGAGCGTGGTGATGGAGAGCGCGTCGAGCACGAGGTAGTCCAGGCCGACGCCGATACGGGTCCGCACCTGGCCGTCGCGCTTCTCGGTGCCCTCGTCCTCGCGGTAGCGCACCGCCTCGATGGCGAAGAGCGGCCACCGGGCGGGGTCGCGGACCTGCTGGGACAGGCGGGCGCGCAGCCCGGCCAGTGCCTCGGCCGCTCCACCGGGGCGGGCCTCCTCCACCGGTACGCGCACCGGTGGCACGTCGGGCAGGACGCGCTGGTGTCCGTCCGCCACGACCGCGCGGAGCATCCCGTGCCGCCGGACAAGGGTGTTCCAGGCGCGCTCCAGCCGCTCCAGGTCGACATCCGTGCCGTCGAACTCCGTGTAGTGCCAGGTACCGACGCCGCCGAGGGTGAAGCGGGGGTCGCGGCCGGTGTGGTAGACGGCCTGGACGTCCGTGAGGGGGAAGGGCTCGTGGGCGTGGTCCGGGTCGGGCACCAGAGCGGGCGACGGCTCCGCTTCGGTGGCCGCCGCGGGGCGCAGGGTCTCGCAGAAGTGCTGGAGCACGGGGTGGGCGAACAGGTCGGCCACGCGGGCTCCGGGGAACCCGGCGGCGCGCAGCCGGCCGATCATCCGGGTCGCGACGAGCGAGTCACCGCCCAGCAGGAAGAAGCTGCTCTCCCGTCCCACTCCGGTTACGCCGAGGAGCTCTGCCCACTCGGCCGCCACGGCGGTCTCGACCGGACCGGCCGGCGCCGACGTGCGCGGCCCCTGCTGCCCGGCGGCCTCGGTCAGCGCCCGGTGGACCGCCGCCCGGTCGAGCTTGCCGTTGGCGGTCAGCGGCAGGCCGGGCAGGACGAGGACGCGCTCGGGCACCATGTAGGCGGGAAGCCGTCGCGCCGCCCGAAGCCGGACCTCGTCCGGGCCGGGTGCCCCGCCGCGTGCGGAGACGGCCGCGGCCAGGTGCCGTACCGGTGTGTCGAGGACGGTGGCGACCGCGTGCAGGACGGCGGGGTCGTCCTCCAGCGCGGACTCGACCTCGCCCAGTTCGACGCGGTGGCCGCCGATCTTCACCTGGTGATCGGCGCGTCCGAGGAACTCCAGTGTCCCGTCGGTCCGGTACCGGGCCAGGTCACCGCTGCGGTACCAGCGCTCGCCGTCGTACTCGACGAAGTGTTCCGCTGTGCGCTCGGGGTCCGCGCGGTAGCCGTTGGCCACGCCGGGGCCGCCGATCCACAGCTCGCCGGGGACGAGATCGGGGCGGTCGCGTCCCCGCCCGTCCACGACCCGTGCCCGCATGTTGCGCAGGGGGACGCCGTAGGGGACGGACTTCCAGGCCGGGTCGGTCTCCCGCACCTCGAACACCGTGGAGTGGACCGCGGCCTCCGTCATGCCGCCGAGCGCCACGAACCGGCAGCCGGGTACGAGCGCGCGGAGCCTGCGGGGCTGGTCGAGCCCGACCCAGTCCCCGCCGAGCAGCACCATGCGCAGGGAGTCCCCCAGGCCCTCGTCCTCGCCCGCGGCCATCAGCAGGTCCAGCAGGGCGGGCACGCACTGCACCAGCGTCACCCCGTGCTCACGGACCAGCCGCGCCCAGTGGTGGGCGTCCCGGCGATGGTCCTGTCCCACGGTGACCACCTGACCGCCCAGAGACAGCGGGGTGAAGATGTCCCAGGTGGCCAGGTCGAAGTCGAGCGCGGAGATCGCGAGGGTGCGGTCGGCGGGTTTGAGCCCGAGGTGCTCCGCCATCGCCTCGACGGTGTTGACGACCGCCCGGTGCGACACCTCGACGCCCTTGGGCAGTCCCGTGGAGCCTGACGTGAACAGCACGTAGGCGGGCAGGGCGGGGTCAGGCCGTGCGACCGGTGCGGGCCGGAACCCCGTCGCTTCCTCCAGGAGCAGCACCGGGACCGGGACGTCCGCGCAGAGGGGGGCGTGGTCCCGGTCGGTGAGGGCGGCGGAGGCACCGGCCACGGAGTGGATGCGCTGCCGGCGCACGGCGGGCTGTTCCACGCCGACGGGAGCGTACGCCGCGCCCGCGGCCAGTACGCCGAGGACCGCGGTGATCTGGTCGGCGCCCTTGGGCAGGGTCACCGTGACGGTGTCCCCCTCCCGTACGCCGTGGTCGTGCAGGAGCGCGGCGACCTGCCGGGCCGCGTGGGCGAGTTCGCCGTAGGTGAGGGTGTCGCCGGTGGTACGGACGACCGCGGTGCGGCCCGGCTCGGTCTCGGCGAGCCGGAAGAAACGGGTGTGCAGGGCGCGGTTTGGGACGGGGGCGGGGGGCAGCGCCGCGACCGCCCGCCTCGGCAGGACGTCGGGGGCGAGCAGGCCGTCCACCGGCCGGGCCCAGGTGCCGGGGTCCGTGATCAGGCGGGTGACGAGGCGGCGGTAGGCGTCGAACGCGGCGTCCGGTACACCGGCCTCGAACACGCCGTCCCGCACGTCCCAGTTGAGGAGGAGGCCGCCGTCGAGTTCGGTGACCTGGGCGTCCAGACAGACCTGGGGGCCCTGCGAGATGATCCAGGAGGGTCGGCCGAAGGACTTCTGCACGTCCTGCTCGAAGATCTCCCCCAGTCCGATGGCGCTGGTGTACACGACCGGGGCCAGCACCGGGGCTCCCTCGAGGCGCGCGAGGTCGCGCAGTACCTCCACCCCGCCGTACGCGCCGTGGGAGATGCCCTCTTGCAGGCGTTCCTGCAGACCGCGGGCCTGCCGGGAGAAGGGAAGGGACGCGCTCATGTCCGCGTCGAGCAGGATCGAGCTGCTGAAGTCTCCGACCAGACCTGCGACGTCCGGGGTGAACATCTCCCGGTCGAACAGCGGCAGGTTGAGCAGGAAGCGCCGGCTGTCGCTCCAGGCGGCGACGATCTCGGCGAAGGCGGTGGCGAGCGCGGCGGCGGGGGTGACGCCGTGCCGGCGCGCCGCGCTGATCAGCGCGGCCTTGTCGGCGGGGCCCAGCCAGTGGTGCAGGCGGCGGGAGTGGGTGAGCGCGGTGTCGTCGGCGCTCACCGGCGTCAGCGGGTCGACGGTCGTCGGCAGGCGCGGAGCGCGGGGCAGAGTGGGCAGTCGCTCCCGCCACCAGGCGGCGTGCCGCTCGCGTTCCGCCTTCCGTCGGGCGTCGTGTTCCGCCAGGTAACGACGGTAGTCGAGGGCGAGTTCACGGGGCTGGTCGTCGGGACACTCGTAGAAGCGGCGCAGGTCGGACAGGAGGACCCGCAGGCTCAGCGCGTCACCGGCCATCATGTCCAGGTCGATCTGCAGCCGGGTTCGGCCGTCGGGGAGCAGGCACAGGGCCACCCGGAAGACGTCACCGGAGGTGATGTCGGGGCGGGCGTGGGTGTTGCGCTCGCGCAGCAGCTCCAGCTCGGCCTCGGCATCGTCGGTGGTGTGCTCCCGCAGGTCGTGGACAGCGAGGGAAGGGCCCGCGGCGCCGAAGCGCTGCCGTCCCTCCTCGTCGAAGACCGCCCTCAGCATGCCGTGCCGCAGCACGAGCGCCCGCACGGCGGTGCCGAGCCGGGCGGGGTCGACCCCGTGGCCGTCGAGTTCGACGTAGAAGTGCGCGGCGACGCCGCCGAGGGGCTGTCCGTCCTGGCGGCCGATCCAGTAGGCGTGCTGCATCGTCGCCAACGGGAACGTCTCCGTCCGCCCTTCGGCCGTCACCGCGTCGAGCGGGGCGGGCGGCGCGGTGGCGGATGCCCCAGCGCCGGCTCCCCGCCCCAGCAGGGCCGTCCAGGCGGCCAGGGTCGGGGTGCGGGTGAGGTCCTGGAAGGTGACCGTGCTGCCCGCGCGCCGCCAGGTGCCGGCCAGGGACATCAACATCAGTGAGTCGAGGCCGAGTTCGAAGAGGTCCCGGTCGTCGTCCAGCTCATGGGGCGCCATCCGCAGCGCGCGTGCGACCGCTTCGCGCACCGTGGCCGGCCGGTGAAGGGCTCCGTCACCTTCCGCCGTCCGCGCCTGGACGGCTGCTTCATCGCTCACTGAGGGGGCCTTCCGGTCGGATGGGGTGGCCTGTCGAGGGCCGGCGTCGGAACCGGGCTCTCGCCCGCCGGGCCGAACACCACCCTAGATTGAAATGATTATCGTTTCTACACTTCACATCGTAGTCACACAACAGGCCGCGGCACCAGGGTCCGAGGCCGGCAAAGAGAGGCAGAACCACATGACCGAGACGCGAAAAGGCTGGTCGGAGGCGGAAGCGGCGCACTACCGGGCCGTCGGCCACTGGCAGGGGGTCACCTTCGGTGCTCGTCTGCGTCAGGCGAGCACCGACCATGGAGACCGTGTCGCCTTGGTCGACGGGGACCGGCGGTGGACCTATGCGGATCTGGACGGCGAGGCCGACCGCATCGCTCACGGGCTGCGCGGGCTCGGCGTCGGGCGGGGGGACCGCGTCGTGGTCCAGCTCCCCAACCGCGCCGAGTTCGTGCTCGTCTGGTTCGGTCTGCAGCGCCTCGGAGCGGTCCCGGTGCACGCCATGCCCGGCCACCGGCGCCGGGAGGTCGGTCATCTGGTGCGCGTGTCGGGTGCGGTGGCCTGTGTGGTGCCCGACCGGCACGCCAGGTTCGATCACCGGGAGCTGATGCGCGGGGTACGGGCGGAGCAGGGGCCGGGCGGCTCGCTCCGGACGGTCGTGGTGGTCGGCGATCCCGGTCCGGAAAGCGGCTTCGTACCGTTCGAGGCCCTGCGGGCGGCCCCGCTCCCCGTGCCCGGCCGTACCGCGCCGGACGCCCGGCCGGCGCCGGGAGCCCACGACGGCGGAGCGGACCCCGCCGACGTCGCCCTTCTGCTGCTGTCCGGCGGTACCACCGGCCTTCCCAAGCTCATCCCGCGAACGCACGACGACTACGCCTACAACGCCCGCGCCTGTGCCGAGGTCTGCGCCCTCGACGAACGCACCGTCTACTTGGCGGTGCTGCCGGTCGGGTTCAACTTCACCTTCGCCTGCCCCGGTGTGCTGGGCACCCTCATGGCCGGGGGGACCGTCGTGATCGCCCCGGATCCCAGTCCGCAGACGGCGTTCGCGCTCGTCGAGCAGGAGGGCGTGACCCTGACCTCCCTGACCCCGCCGCTCGTCACCCACTGGGTGGACGAGGCCGCCTCCGGTTCGTGGGACCTCGGCAGCCTCTCGGTGGTGCAGGTCGGCGGTGCGCGGCTGCCAAAGGAGCACGCCCGCAGGCTCGGTCCGGCGCTCGGGGTCACCGTGCAGCAGGTCTTCGGCATGGCGGAGGGGCTGATCAACCTCACCCGCCTCGACGACCCCGAGGACCTCGTCCGCACCACCCAGGGCCGGCCCGTCTCCCCCGACGACGAGATCCTGGTGGTGGACGCCGACGGCAGGCCCGTGCCGGACGGCACGGCGGGCGAACTGCTCACCCGGGGCCCGTACACGCTGCGCGGCTACTACCGCGCCGAGGAGCACGATCGCACGGCGTTCACCCCGGACGGCTACTACCGGACGGGCGACGTGGTGCGCCGGCTGCCGAGCGGGCACCTGGTGGTGGTGGGCCGGATCAAGGACCAGATCAACCGCGGCGGTGAGAAGATCGCCGCCGTCGAGGTGGAGGAACAGTTGCTCACGCATCCGGCGATCACGGCCGCGGCGTTGGTGGGCGTGCCGGACGAGCGCTGGGGTGAGCGGTCCGTCGCCTTCGTGCTGTGCGACGGCGAAGCTCCCGGCACGCGGGAGGTGGCCGCTCATCTGAGGGAGCGCGGGCTGGCCGGACACAAGGCACCGGACGAGGTCGTCCAGGTGGCCGGCCTCCCCCTCACCGCCGTCGGAAAGGTCGACAAGGCCGCGCTGGCGCGGACGTTGCTCCGGCCGTAGGGGGTGTCGCGCGGGAGCGCCCACGGGGCGGGGTGCTCCTCCCGACGGCCGTGGGACGCCCCTCGCCCTCGGCTACTCCGGCACGGCGAGGGCGGGGCCGTCCTCGCGGGCGAGCAGTCCCCGGGTGACGGGGTGCCCGGGATCCACCAGGACGCGGTCCGCGGGACCGGCTTCGACGACCCGTCCCGCGTCCAGGACGACGACCTGCTCCGCGCGGGCGGCGACGGCTGTCAGGTCGTGCGTCACCATGACGACCGTCAGGCGCGACGTGCGCCGCAGCGAGTCCAGCAGGTCCAGGATCCCGCTCGCGGTCCGCGGATCGAGCGCCGAAGTGATCTCGTCGCAGACGAGGGCACGCGGCTCGGCGGCCAGTGTCCGGGCCAGCCCGACGCGTTGACGCTGCCCGCCGGACAACTCCCCCGGCCGGCGTGTCAGTACATCGGCTCCCAGCCCGACCAGGCCCAGCAGCCGTACGGCTTCGTCGGACGCCTCCTGGGCCGACCGGTTCCCCAGCCCCCTGAGGGGGCGGACGAGCGCGTCGGCCACGGACTCGCGCGGGTTGAGGGCCCCGCGGGAGTCCTGCGCGACGAACTGCACCGGAGCCCCGCGTCCGCGCGGCACACCGTCCTCCCGCCACTCGACGCTTCCCCGTACCGGCGGGTGCAGCCCCACGAGACATCGGGCGAGGGTGGTCTTCCCCGACCCCGACGCACCCACGACGGCGGTGCAGGAACCCACCGGAACGGTGAGGGAGACGTCGTGCAGCACACGGACCCGTCCGTGGACGGCATGCAGCCCCCGTGCGGAAAGCCCTCCCGGCGCGGCGGGACCCGCGGCGGTGACGCGAGGGGCCCTGGGACGGAGGCCACCGGCCGGGGGATTCCCGGCCGGCCGGACGGGCGGTGACGCCCCCGGCTTCCCGCGTGCCGCGATCCGTCCCTGCTCCAGACGTATCACGTCGTCCGCCACGGACGCGATCCACGCCGGGTCGTGACTGACCAGCAGCGCCGCGCGGTCCCCCTCGGACAGGGCCTCGGCCACCAGTTGGCGCATGCCGTCCGCCAGGACCGGGTCCAGGCCGCTGGTGGGCTCGTCGAGGACCAGCAGGCTGGGCCGCCCGGCCAGCGCCAGGGCGAGGGCGACCCGCTGGGCCTGTCCCCCCGACAGCTGCCAGGGCAGCCGTCGCCGGAACGCCCGGTCGGCCGGCAGTCGCACGGACGACAGCAACTCCCCGACCCGCGCGGAGACGTCGGCCCTCCCCGCCACGGACGAACGCAGCCGCACCACCTGGGCGATCTGCGTGCCGATGCGCAGCGCGGGATTGAGCGACGAGGCCGGGTCCTGCCCCAGGAACGACACCACCCGGCCGCGCAGCCGACGGACGTCCGCCCGGTCGAACGGATCGAGACCGGCCACCCGGACGGTCCCGCCACGGACCCGCAGGCCGGGGCGGACGTGGCCGAGCAGACTGTGCGCCAGACTGCTCTTGCCCGACCCCGACCTGCCGACGAGACCCAGCACCTGCCCCCGGGACACCGAGAAGCAGACGTCGCGCACAACGGGCGGCCCACCGGCCGCGGGGCCCAGCGTCAGGGCGTCGATCTCCGCGAGCCGACCGGCGCCGGGGAGGGGAGCGGCCCCGCGGCCGGTCATGCGGCTCCCCTCCCCACGGTGTCCGCCAGCCGCCCGGCCAGCAGGCCGACACAGACGGACAGCAGCACCAGCGGCAGTGCCGGGGCGAGGAACGGCACGGCGGCCAGTGTCGCCCCCGGAACGTTCTCGCTCACCATGCGCCCCCAGTCCGGCGCCGCCCCGCCCGGTGCGAGGCCGAGGAATCCCGCGGTGGCGGTCAGGTGCAGGGAAGCGACCAGCCGCAGCGCGGTGTCCATCAGCGCCGGTCCGGCGATGTTGGGCAGCACGTCGTGGCGCAGTACGGCCCTGCGCGTGTCACCCCGGGCCAGGGCGGCCTCGACGTACCCGCTGCTGAGCACCGTGTCCGCCGCGGCGCGCAGCACGCGGGTCGAGAACGGGGCGGTGGCGAGGGCGACGGCCGCCACCAGGGCCGTGGCGCTGCCGGGGAACCCCGCGGCGAGGACGAGGACGACCAGGAGGGCGGGGAGGACCGCCAGGGCGTCGACACAGCGGAGCAGCAGGTCGCCCAGGCGGCGGGACACCATGGTCGCCAGGACGCCGGCGGCCACCCCGACGGCCCCGGCCGCGGCCGTACCCGCCAGCGCGGTGAGCACGACGGTGCGACCGCCGCCGAGGACCCGGCTCAGTACGTCCCGGCCCAGCACGTCGGTGCCGAGGAGGAACTGACCGCCGGGCGGCTGGAAGGGCGCGGCGAGCTGTGCGGTGGGACTGTGCGGCGCGGCCAGCGGGCCCAGCAGGGCGAGCAGGAGGACGAGCAGTGTGCCCGCCCCGGTGAGCAGTGGTGGCCGGCGGCGCCGGAGGGTGCCCGAGCGGGCGGTGCGCGCCCGCCTCTCCGGTGGTGCGAGGACGGTCGTCATCGGCCGTGTCCTTCCCGTGCGCCCAGCAGACGCGCGCAGATGTCACCCACCAGCAGCACCGCGAGCATCACCCCGGCGAGTACGGTGGCGATGCCCTGCACCATGGGTATGTCGCGTGCCGCAACGGCCAGTTGCAGTTCCCGGCCGATGCCCGGATAGTCGAAGACGTTCTCCACCACCACCGCCGAGCCGACCAGCGCGCCCGTGGTGAGGGTCAGCGCGTGGACGGCGGGGCCCGCGGCGTTGGGCAGAATGTGACGGACAGCGAGCCGTACTCCGCGTACTCCGTTGAGCCGTGCCGCTTCGCAGTAGGGGGTGGCCGCCGCGTCGGCGACGGAGACCCGCAGGAGCCTGGTGGCCACCGCGAGTCCGACCGCGCTGAGCGTCAGTACGGGCAGGATCAGCGCGTGCGGCACATCGAGCGGCGTACCGCCCAGGGGGATGACGGACACACGCGGCAGGAGCTCCAGCCACACCGCCAGCACCGCGACGAGCAGCGCGGCGACGACGAACTCCGGTACGGCGGCCAGGACCTGGGCGGCCGTCGAGACGAAGCGGTCGGCGCCGCCCCCGCGCAGTCCGGTCCACAGGCCCAGCAGCGCGGCCAGCGGCGCGGTGACCGCGAGCGTCAGTCCGGCCAGGAGCAGGCTGTTGGGCAGGCGGGTGGCAAGGACGTCGGCGACCGGCCGGTCCCCCACGAAGCCCCGGCCCAGATCCCCCCGGACGGCGTCCGCCACCCAGTCCGCGTACCGGTCGGCGGCCGACCGGTCCAGCCCGAGTTCGGCACGGACACCGGAGCGCTGCGCCTCGGAGGCGTCCACCCCGGCGACCGCGCTGACCGCGTCCCCCGGTAGGACCGCCGTGGCCGCGAAGACGACGGCCGACAGCACGACGAGCAGGACGGCCGCCCCCGCGAGGCGACGGCCGACGAACGCGATCAGGCTCACGCCAGCGACGCCCGGGAGAAGCCGGGGAACTGCTCGAAGAGATCGTCCCGTATCCCACGGACCCCCTTGGCCTGGGCGTTCAGGTTCGGCTTGAAGACCGGAAGCACCTGGTTGCCGTCCTCCCAGCGCGTGCGCTGCGCCCGCGTTCCCGACTTCCTGGCCTCGGCCCGGTCGCTCTCGGCGCGGGCCTTCGCCACGAGGGTGTCGGTCCCGGAGTCCTTCCAGCCGAACGCCGACGGGGATCCACCCGCCGTGCTCATCTGGTAGGCCGACAGCGCGGGGACGGGCATCTGGTAAGAGCCCGCCAGCGGCAGCGCCGCGTAGGCGGGGAAGTCCGCGTAGAGCTGTCCGGCCGGCAGTTCACGCACCGACGCCCGGACACCGGCCTTCTTCAGGTCCTCGACGAACAGGGTGGCCGCCTCGGCCATGCCCGGCGTCTCCGGGCCGGTCGTCAGCGTGACCCTCATCCCCTCGGCCCCCGCCTCCTTGAGCAGCGCCCGAGCCCTCTGCGGGTCGTGGGCGCGCTGGGGCAGGCCCTCGGCGTAGTCGGGGAAGCCGATGGAGGGCAGGTCGTTGCCGACCTCGGCGTTGCCGTAGAACACCGTGTCCACCATGGCCTGCCGGTCGACCGCGAGCTTGAACGCCTCGCGCACCCTGGGGTCGTCGAAGGGCTTGACCCCCATGTTCATCTGGAAGGACAGGCCGACCAGGTACGGGCTCCCGGTGGGGACGAGTTCGACGTTCCCGTTCTCCCCGAGGGTGCGCGCGGTGACCGGTGAGAGGTCGTGCGCGAAGTCGATCTCACCGCCGGTGAGCGCTCCGGCCCTGGCGGTCGAGTCGGCGATCGACCGCAGTTCCAGTCCGTCCAGGTGGGGTACGTGGCCGTAGTGGTCGTCGTAGCGTTCGAACGCCGCGCCCTGGCCGGCCGTGAACTCGGTCAGCCGGAAGGGACCGCAGCTGGGCATGGCCTCGCGGAAGCTCTTGGTGCCGTCCTTGACGACGAGGAAGTTGCCCTGACAGAGGATCATGCGGCCGTCGGCGATGGGCCGCAGGGTGGGCAGTACGACCTTCAGGTCACCGTCGGCCTTGGCGTGCGCGAGGTCGAAGTTGGCGGCGGCGAGCCGGTACACGGGCAGTTTGCTGTTGGCCGCGAGGGTGCTGAGCGAGTGCAGGACGTCGGCGGCGGTCAGCTCGGAGCCGTCGGTGAAGCGGACGCCGGGTCGTACGTGCAGCGTGTAGGCCGAGAGGTCGTCGGCGATGTCGATGCCCTTGAGCACGCCGTACCGCACCCCGTCGGGCCCGCTGGGGTCCAGGTTGCCCAGGGTGCCGTGCCAGGCTCGGGCCCGCACCAGGTCGAGAGCCGACGGGCCGTTGAAGAAGTCGAGCGTCTCCGAGGCGCCGCCTCCCACGAAGGCGGCCCGCAGGGTGCCGCCCGAGCGGGGCGAGGAACCCGGTCCGGACGCGCGGTCGGGGGCGGGCTCGTCGGTGGAGCACGCCGCCAGCAGGCCGGGGCCCACCGCCAGAGCCGCGGCCCCCGCCGCGCCGCGGCGAAGGAAGGCACGGCGATCGATCTGTCTGGACATGCTTCTCCTTGACGTTCCGCTGAGCTGATCAGGAAGCCGTGGCAGGTGCCACGGCGTGTGCGGTGGGGCCCGGCGGGAACCGGTGACCGGCAGGCCGGCAGCGCGCTCGGCGGCGCGGTGCACCGCTCCCGTCGCCTCCGGGCGCTCGCGGGGTCGCGCGACGCTCGAGGACCGCCGCGGCGCTTGCGGACTACCCCAGGGTCAGGGCGCCGGCCGGGCAGGCCCGCACGGCCTCACGCACCGCGTCCGACTGGGACGCGGGAGGCTTCTCGTCCAGGACCAGTACGAGCCCTTCCTCCTCGTCCTGGTCGAAGACGGTCGGCGCGGCGAGCACACACTGCCCGGCCCCCACGCACCGGTCCCGCTCGGCTCTGATCTTCCGGGCTTCGGACGCCCGGTCCACCAAGGTCATGAGGGCCCCTCCCCTGCTGCCGCCCGCGCGGCCGCCCGTTGACGACCACACCATAATCAGTAATGACTTCCATATTCAATAAGATTCCGCACACCGGCCCTCCCCGCACGCCGCCCCGACGGACGCGCGGGGCCCGCGTCGTCACGCCCGTCGGGGCGGTGACCTCCTGTCAGAAATGATTGCCACGTGTGAAATCGCCACGGAGGCGGGCGGTCCGCGCGAAACACCGGCGACACCGCTGCACCCGACACGGCGGCGGAAGGCCGTGAAGCCGCCCCGCACCAGCGGGCCGGCTTCACCTCCGCCCAGGAGTCGTACGAGGCGCTCGGAGCCGGCGGCATCACCGTCGGCCCCGCCGGCCTCGCCCGTACGCAGCGCCGGCCGGCGGTGTCGTCGTGCCCTGCTCCCACCCCCGCCGACCGGTGCCCGAGGGCGGTGTCAGGCCAGGGGGACGTCGTGGTCGCGGGCCAGTCTGAGCCAGGTGACCAGGTGCCAGTCCTGGTCGTTGGCGAGCGGGTCGGCCTTGTGGGCCGGCCGGCCGTCGACGGTGCTGGGCATGACGAAGGCGCAGGTCGCCGAGCCGTCGGGGCGGTAGTTGGCGAGGTTGGCCAGCAGGGAGGAGCGGGCGACGTGCCGGGTGTGCGCGGTGCGCAGGCGCGGGGGCAGCCGGTAGAGGGCGCCGGCCGTCAGCACGCTCCAGTAGTGCGGGAAGACGTCGCCGAAGAGCCGGTCCTGGCCGAACCAGAAGCCGTCCCAGTGCCGGATGGCGACGCCGTGCAGGCGGATGTGCGGCTGGCGTCCGCTGAAGGCCAGCAGCCAGGGCAGCCGCGCGGCGATCTCCTCCTCCAGCGCGGGGTCGGCGGTGATGCGCCAGGCGTCGATGAGCAGGTTCAGCAGCGGGGCGACGATGGCGTGCTCGTAGGCGACCTCGTGCTCGGGAAGCTCGTCGCCCAGGCCGATGAAGTGGTGCGCCGACCGGACGATCTCCTCGCGCAGCCGCGCCGCGCGTTCCTTCTGACCGTCCCCGTCCAGGGCGTTCGAGACGTCCATGACGGTCTCGGACAGGCCGATCGCCAGATGGCGTCCGGCTCCCAGCTCATAGGCGCGTTCGATGATGGCGGCGGCCGTCTCCAGGTGTTCGGGGCGGTGGTGGACGCGGTGGTGCTCCAGGAAGAACGAGGCCAGCCACGGGGAGTCGTAGAGCCGGACCCCGACGTGGTGGGCCTGGGAGCCGCGGCGGGGTGCCAGGGTGTCGTCGAGCAGGTGGGCCCGCGCGAACTCGGCCCAGCCGTCGACGAGCGGGTCGGCGGTCTCCGGGCTGATCCAGCCCCGCTGCCGGGCCAGCAGCAGCAGGAGCGGCATGGCGATGCGTTCGGAGCCGTCGGTCCAGTCGGACCACCCGTTGGTCAGGGTGGACAGGCCGGTGGTGGTGTCCACGGGGACGAAGGCGTGGCGCAGCAGGCCCGGTCGCTCGGGCGAGCGCTGGTGGGCCACGATGTAGGCGACGCGCCGCTGTACGAGGTCGGGTACCGGCAGGTGGAAGAGGACCTCGGTGGTGGTGTCGCCGACGCGGACGGTGACGGGTCCGTGGACGGCGGAGGTGAGCACGGTGGTGTCGCCCTCGCGGCGGACGCTCACGTGGTGGGACAGGGCGGTGACGTCGGTGCCCGGGACGGTCAGGTCCTGGCCGACCCCGGTGGCCAGCGAGGTGGTGTCGAGCGGCGCGGGGTTGTGCCGTTCGAAGTCCTCGGGGGACTCGTACCAGACCAGGGCCCATTCCAGGGTGTGGGTGTCGCCGGGGGCCAGTTCGATGAGGGGCTGTCCGCCGAAGGCGGTCGGATGGGCGGCGTGATCGGTCACGTTGAGGACGAGGTGTCCCCGGGCGTTGGACAGGGTGCTGGTGTTGCGGCTCTCGACCGAGTAGCCGGCGAGCCGGCCGGAGCGCAGGGTGAGTCCGAGGCAGCGGCCGTCTCCCCGCACCGGCTGGGCCAGTACCCAGGACCCGGCGCCGCCGGTGAAGACATGGGCGTGCACAGCGCTGCGCAGGGCGGCCGACGCGTTCTCGTAGAGGTCGGCGAAGGGGGTCTGGATGCCGAGCCCGCGAATGGTGCGCCGGGTGGGCCCGGTGTTGGTGAAGGCGTACCGCTCCAGATAGCTGTCGCCCTCCACCCAGCGGGTCGTCTCCGGCGTGATGCCGGCGATCGGGGCGTGCCGGACATGGACGCGGCCGGCCGCGGTGTCCACGGACTCGGGTGCGTTCCAGCGGCCGGCGCCGGCGTCGGTCACCAAGTGGCCGGAGCCCCAGGTGTGCTCGACGGAATGCCAGGGTGTGCGTTCGTCCAGGAGGAAGCGGCGCTCTGGCTGGGCGGGGTCGGTGAACTGCCGGGGCGCGCCGGCCTGCAGCGTCACGCTGCCCCTGCCGAACGTCCAGGTGGTGTGGTCATCCCTTGAGGGCACCGGAGGAGAATCCCTTCACGTAGTGACACTGGAGGAGGAAGAGCAGGCCGCAGGGGACGGCGGCGATGATGACGCCCGCCTGCAGGGAGCTGAAGTCGATCTGTCCGAGGGTTCCGGAGCACGGGGCGACCAGGGCGACGGGCAGGGTGGCCTTGCTGCCGTCGGAGAGGAGGATCAGCGGGCCGATGAACTCGTCCCAGCCGGCCGGGGCCGCGTGGAGCGCGACGGTCACGGTGCCGGGCAGCGCTCCGGGCAGCACCCGGGAGGTCCTGCCGAGACCGCAGCCGTCGGCCATGTCGGCCTCCTCGATCTCGCGAGGCAGCGCGGAGAAGACGCCGCGCACCATGGAGAGGCTGAAGGGGGGCTGGAGTGCGGTCATGGCGAGCGCCACGCCGACGACGGTGTTCCGCGGGCCCAGCCAGCCCAGCAGGATGTACAGCGGCAGCGGGAGCGAGGCGCAGGGCACCATCAGGATGGCCAGGGGGGCGGCCGAGCGGGACCACGAAGAAGACGATGACGGCAAGGGCGGTGGGCAGGGCGAAGAGCATCCCGGCCCGGGAGCGGTCGCGGGTGTGCGCGCAGACCTTCACGCGCGCGGGCACGACAGTGGCCATGTCGGTCAGCCGCCGATCCGCAGCGCGGTCGTGATCGCCCGGTCGTCCTCGGCGAGCGTCTTGGACCGGCACCGGAGAGGACGGCGTCGCGGAACAGCTTGTGCCACGGTCCGTTGGGGCCGGTGAAGACCTGGCCGAAGGCCGGCGGGAACGGGGTGTACCCGGTCTCGACGAGCCTGTTCGGCTCCACGGTGCCGGGGTCGGCCGCCGCATAGCGGTCGTCCGCCAGGTCGGTGCGGACCGGCAGTGCGCCGCTCTCGGCCACCACGTCCACCTGGGCCTGCTCCGACAAGGTCCACTTCAGCAAGTCCCGGGCCTGCGCGGCCTCGCCGGACGTGGCAAAGACGCCCATGACGTCACCGCCCACGCAGGCGGACCGCTTCCCGCCGCTCCCGGGGCTGCCGGTCGCTTTGACCCGGAGCTTGTCGTCCTGCTGGAGGGTGGTACAGCCGAGGGCACCGAACCGCTGCGGGCCGACGGTGCCGGCCTGGAACGCCACGGTCCAGGCCGCCCCGTTCTCCTGGCGTGCCGCCGCCGGCACGGCCTCGTCGTCGTACATCTCCTGCCACGCCTGGAACCAGGCCCGGCTCGGGGTCGAGTCCAGCCGTGCGGTGGAGCCGTCCGCGCCGAGTGGCTCCTCGCCGCCGGCCCATACGGGGGGCCGGCCGGTGAGCATGGTGCGCCCCGGGCGGTTCCCCGCGGAGCAGGAGCCGCGGACTCCGCCGCCAGGGGCGTGGATCTTCTTGGCCTGCGTGACCTCTTCGGCAAGGGTGGTGGGCGGCCGGCCGGGGCCGGGTCCGGCCTTCTCACAGGGCACCTTGTTGCAGAACAGCGCGGAGACGTCCTCCACGGCGGGTACCGCGTACAGCTTCCCGCCGGCGGTCGACGCCTCGACGGGCCCGGGCGCCGGCCGGTCCCGGTACGGCAGTGAGCCGACCCGCCGGGTGGGGCCGAGCAGCACGTCCTTCGCGGCGAGCCCGGACGTGTGGACGACGTCGGTGGCCAGCGGACCGGACAGGGCGCCGCTGCCGGCTGCGGCTCCGGCCTTCCGCGGGCAGGAGTCGCCCGGCACGGACGTGAGCTCGCCCCGGTTCCCGTGCGTGGCGTTGTACCGGGTCACCGGCCGGCCGAGCGAGGAGTCGGCGGCCAGCCGGGTCCAGAGCGTCAGTTCGGTCCCGTCGCCGACCGCGGTGGTGGCCATCGCCGCGCTTCCCACGCTCGCCCGGGGCGCGGACTGGCACCCCGCCGGCATCGCCGCGGGAGCGACGGCCAAGAGGGCCACGGTGGGACACGTGCTCACTCCGTTGTGCACATCTTCCTCCCCGCGCCCATCGGCTCCGACAACGATTTCGTCCGCGCGAGTACAGTGAGAACGGCACTTGTCGCGCACCCCACTACCGCTGACCGAAATCGTTGTCCGTCGCCATTAGCCAGGAGTGCCGGTCACCGTGTCAAGTACCTTGGGTGACCCAGCCCACCCGGACAGGAGGCCCCATGGAGCGCGCGGTGACCATTTCCGACGTGGCACGGCGCGCACAGGTGTCCCCCTCGACCGCCTCCAAGGCGCTCAACGGCAGGGCCCAGGTCAACGAGGCCACCCGGCGGCGCGTGCTGGCGGCGGCCCGTGAACTCGCCTACTCCCCCAACGCCTTCGCCCAGAACCTCCGCAACGGCACGAGCCGGACGGTCGGCATCATCGCCGCCGACGGCGTCGGGCGGTTCACCCTGCCCGTCCTCATGGGCGCGTCCCACGCGTTCGGCTCCGAGCAGATGGCGGTGCTCCTGTGCGACTCCCACGGCGACCCGGATCTGGAACGCCGCCACCTGGACATGCTGGCCAGGCACCAGGCGGACGGCGTGATCATGCTGGGCCGGCACACCGACGCACGGCCACCGGTCACACATGCCGCGCGGATGCCGGTCGTCTACGCCTACGCCCCCTCGTCCGACCCGCGGGACCGCTCGGTGGTCCCGGACGAGGCCGGCGGCGCCCGGCAGGCGATCGAGCACCTGATCGAGCAGGGTTACCGGCGCATCGCCCACATCAGTGGGCCGAGCACGTTCCACGCCACACGGGTGCGCCTGGAAAGCGTCCGCAGGACGCTCGCGGCCCACGGCCTCGCGCCGGCCGGCTCCCGCCCCTACGTCGGCGAGTGGAGCGAGCAGTGGGGCCTGTCAGCGACGATCATGCTCCTCACCGAGGACCCGACCGTCGACGCGATCTTCTGCGGCAACGACCAGCTCGCCCGTGGTGCCGTGGAAGCGGCCCGGGAGCTGGGCCGCCGGGTCCCCGACGACCTCGGCGTCGTCGGCTTCGACGACTGGGACGCCCTCACCCTGGGCTCCCGCCCGCCCCTCAGCAGTGTCGACATGCGCCTCGGGGAACTGGGCAGGGAAGCCGCCCACCGGCTGTTCGGCGGCGCCGCGGACGAGGATCACGGAAGCGTGACGGTTCCGTGCGGGCTCGTCGTCCGCGACTCCTCACGGCGGCGCACCGCCACGTGACGGGCGTGCGCGTCCAGCCGTGGGCAGTCGGCTGAGGCTCGGGGGCCGGCTCGCGGCGGCGGGCAGCCGTCGCGCGGGGCGGTGAGGGCGGGGCGGACGCGGAGGCCGGTGCTCGGCAACACGCGGACGGTCGGCCCAGTGGCGCGTCAACCGCCTGAAGTGGCGGCGCCGTCGCCAACCGCCGACGAACAGCACCGGGTCACGTCCGTCGAGGCGCCTGGGGACATCCCGTTCACCGCCTCGGCCAGCAGTCGGCCGCGTGGCCTCGATGATCCCGCCGGCGGGTCGGACGGTGCGCTGGGGCCGATGCCGGACGCGACGCGGATGGGTGGCGCACCAGGCGGTGGGGTGCCCTCCGTGGGGGACGAGCACACGTCCCGCCGCGAGGACCGGTGGCATCCCCGCGCCGACCGGGGCGGCGCAGGCCACGGGCCGCTCGCGGTGAGGGCCGAGCCGGCACGCTCGACCGTCCCGAAGAGGCCGGGTTCGACCGTCGAGGCGTACGCGGGCCGCCCGCGCGACCGTCCGAGCAGTGGACCGAGGCCGCTGTCAGACGGTCCATGCCCCCGGACACCGGCAGCAGGTGGCTCATCGTTCACGCGGGCCTGCCGGGGCGCGATCGGCGCTCGCTCCAACTCCCGAACCATGACGTACATAACTCTTAGAAATCAAGAGATGCGCTCGGAAAATTAAAGTAACTATCGTTAGATGAGAGCAGATCTTGCACAACGGATACTTCCGGTCTTAGATGAGGGTCGTCACATGACAAGGAGGTCTTCCTGTGTCCGAGCCACAGCCAGAGGTGCTGGTGACCACCCAGTACCTGCGTCCCGGCGATGAGGTCGACACGCTGCTGCGTGCCGAAGGCTGCCGTCCGCGGTACTCCCCCTGGTCCGGGCGCCGCACCCCGGGCGAGCTGGAGCGGCTGCTGGACGGCGCGCGTGGGGCGATCGTGGGTGCGGACCCCTTCACCGCCGAGGTGCTGCGGGCGGCCCCCGGGCTGCGCGTCATCTCGCGCACCGGTGTGGGGTACGACTCGATCGACCTGGCGACGGCCGCCGAACTCGGCATCACCGTGTGCAACACACCGGGCGTGAACCGGCACAGCGTGGCCGAGATGACCCTGCTGCTCATGCTGATGAGCGGCCGTCGGATCGCCGAGAACCTGGAGGACGTGCGGACCGGTGGCTGGCGTCGGCTGCCGGGCTGCGAATTGCGCGGGGCGACCCTGGGACTGATCGGCTGCGGAGGTATCGGCCAGGCCGTCGCGGAGCTGGCGCTCACGTTCGGGATGACGGTGCTCGCCCACGACCCGTACCCCGACCTGGAGTTCGCGCGCCGCACGGGCGTCGAGTTCACGACCGCCGACGACGTGCTGGAGCGCAGCGACTTCCTGAGCCTGCACCTGTTCCTGTCGCCGGAGACCCGGCACTGGCTGAACGCGGACCGCCTGGCCCGCATGAAGCCGACCGCCCACGTCATCAACACCGCCCGCGGCGCGGTGGTCGACGAGGCGGCGCTCGCCGCGGCGCTGGCCGGCGGCAGGCTGGCCGGGGCCGGGCTCGACGTGATCGACGGGGAGCCGCTGGCCCCCGACAGCCCGTTGCGGGCGCTGGACAACTGTGTCGTCACCCCGCACATCGGCGGTTCGACCGCACAGGCACGCCGGCGCAGCGGCCTGGAGGCGGCCCGCAACGTGCTGCGCGTACTGCGCGGGGAGCCACCCCGGAACGTCGTCGATCCGCCGGTCCGGCAGCCTGCGGCCCGGTAGCCCGCGGGCCGGTGGTCCGACCGTGGCGGCCGGATAGTCTCTCGCCTGGTGAGAACAGTTCTCCCACAGATGAACGGTGAGGTGACGAGCGCGTGACGGACGAGACCACGAAGTCCCCGGGCGACGGCAAGGGCAACGCCAGCCTGCGGGCGCTGGAGCGGGCCCTGGACGTACTGGAGACCTTCAACGACTCCAAGACACCCTTGCGGCTCACGGACATCGCGAAGCGGACCGGCCTGCACCTGGCCACGGCACAGCGCATCCTGACCGTCCTGGAGCGCCGCGGTTACGTCAGCCGCACCGACCGCGACTACCGCGTAGGACTCGCGCCGCTGCTGGCCGCCCACACCTACCTCACCACCAGCCGGCTCACCCTGATCGCCACACCCGTCCTGCAAGAACTCATGATCGCCACCGGTCTGACGGCGTCCCTCTTCGTGCGCATCGACCATGCGCGGGTCGCCGTCCAGCGCATCGAGGGGCCCACTCCCCTGCGCTACCAACTGCCCATCGGACAGCGCCTGCCCCTGCACAAGGGCATCGGCAAACTGCTCCTCGCCGACCTGGACGACGACCAGGTCGAGAAGCTCGTGACAGCCTCACTGGCCACCGCACCGCCGGCCGAACGCGAGGACGTCGACCTGTCCGCGCTCCTGGCCCAGCTGCCGGAACTGCGCGAGCGGGGCTGGATCGTCGCCGCCAACGAACGCGTGGCGGGCACCGCGGCGGTGGCCGCACCCGTCACCGACAACACCGACGGCCGCTACCTGGCCATCGTCTCCGTCACCGGCCTGTCGAAGGACATCGACGACGCCCGCGCCGAAGCCCTCGTGGTCGAGGTGCGGCGGGCCGCCGACGCCGTCTCCACCCGATTGAGCTGACCACGCCCCGCGGCGCGGGAGCTCACGACGCAAGGAAGCACTCCCGTGACCGACTCCCCCGACATCCTGCGCCGCCTGGCCGCTCTGCCCGTCGCCAACGTGGGTGACGCCATGGACCGGCTCAACGTCTGCAAGGCCGCCCTGCGCACCATGTGCCCGGGGCAGACCCTGGCGGGCCCGGCGTACACCGTGCTCACCCGGCCCGGCGACAACCTGTACATCCACAAGGCCCTCGCCGAGATCCAGCCGGGACAGATCCTGGTCGTCTCCGGTGGCGGCGACACCGACCGCGCCCTGATCGGTGAACTGATCGCCGGGAAAGCCGTGGCCAAGGGGTGCGCCGGCATCGTCATCGACGGCGCCGTCCGGGACGTCACCGTCATCCGCGCGCTCGGCATCCCCGTGTTCGCCCGCGCCGTCACCCCGGCCGGCCCCTACAAGGACGGCCCGGGCGCGCTGGACGTCCCCGTCGCCGTCGCCGACGTCGTCGTACGTCCCGGTGACTACGTCCTCGGTGACGACGACGGTGTCGTGGTCGTGCCCCTGGAGCGCGCCGAAGCGGTCGTCGCCGGTGCCGAGGACAAGCAGCGCCAGGAAGACGCCCAGCGGCACGACATCGCGACGCTGCTCGGACTCGACGCCTTCCCCACCGGGGCCTGAGAACAACCATCCCCCAGGGGACGCCGCCCCTGCGACACGCCTCAGAGCCCCCAAGGATGTGGTGCTTCCATGCAGTCCGCCCCCGCCGCGACGGCCACCGGACCGACTCCCCAGGTACACGCTCCCGTACGGGAGGACTGGCTCGCGCTCGTCGACGAGCCGCCCCTGCTCACCGACCTCTTCGCCGTCGACGCCCATCACCATCTGTGGGACCGGCCCCACCACCGCTACCTCGCCGACGAGTTCCTCAGGGACCTCGGCACGGTGCCCGCCGTGCGCGCCTCCGTCTACGTCCAGTGCCGGTCGGCCTACCGCGCCGACGGCCCGGAGGAACTGCGTCCGGCGGGCGAGGTCCGGTTCGCCCGGGAGACCGCCGAAGCGGTACGGCACGCCGACCCCACGGCCCCCGAGACGTGCCGAGCCGTCGTCGCGGCACCCGATCTGACTCTCGGTGACCGGCTGGAGGCCGTCCTCGACGTCCTGGAGGCCGAGGCCGGCGGCCGGCTGCGCGGTGTGCGCAACCAGACGGCCTGGCACGCCGACCCGGCCGTCACCAGCTCCCCCTTCCCCTCGAGCGCCGACCGCCTGCTCGACCCGGCCTTCCAGGCGGGTGCCCGGCGCCTGTCGCGTCGTGACCTGAGCCTCGACATCTGGGCTTACCACAGCCAGTTGCGGCAAGTCCGGGCACTCGCGCTCGCCTGTCCGGACACGACCGTCGTCGTCGACCACATGGGCGGTCCCCTCGGCGTCGGCCCTTACGCGCACACCCGCGCCGAGGTCATGGCCGCCTGGACCCGGGACATGGCCGAACTGGCGCGGCTGCCCAATGTCCGGGTGAAGCTGTCAGGAGCCGGGCTGCGCGTCCTCGGGTTCCGCCTCGACGAGCGCCCCGCACCCCCGGACTCCGCGCTGCTGTCCTCGCTGCTGTCACCCCTGGTCGAGACCTGCCTGGACCTGTTCGGCCCCGAGCGCTGCATGTTCGCCTCCAACTTCCCCGTCGACAAGGGGATGTTCAGCTACCGCGTGCTGTGGAACGCCTTCGCGCGCACCACCGCCGCCCTGTCCCGCACCGAACGGGAGCACCTCTTCCACCGCACCGCGGACTCCGTCTACCGGATGGGTCTCGCTGCGAGTGCCGCCGTTCCCTCCGATTCCCAGGAGCAGCCCCGTGACTGACCAGAGCGTTCCCGCCGCGGCGACGTCCGAGACGGAGCGGTCCACGATGCGGCGGATCTCCTTCCGGCTGCTTCCGCTCCTGGTGCTCGGCTACTTGATCGCTTACATCGACCGGTCCAACGTCGGTTTCGCCGCGATCCAGATGAACGACGACATCGGCCTGAACGCCTCGCAGTTCGGCTTCGGGGCCTCGGTGTTCTTCCTGGCCTACGTCCTGCTGGAAGTACCGAGCAACGTGGCGCTCAACCGCTACGGAGCGCGCGTCTGGCTCGCCAGGATCATGATCACGTGGGGGATCGTCGCGGCCGGCATGGCCTTCGTCACCGGCCCCACGTCCTTCGTCGTCATGCGCGTGCTGCTCGGAGCCGCCGAGGCGGGCTTCTTCCCCGGCGTCCTCCTGTACCTCACCTTCTGGTACCCGCCGGCCTACCGGGGCCGGGTCATCGCCCTGTTCAGCATCGCCATCCCGCTGGCAAGCGTGCTCGGCTCCCCGCTCTCCGGCCATCTGCTGGGCCTCGACGGGCTGCTCGGCCTGAAGGGGTGGCAGTGGCTCTTCATCCTCGAAGGCGCTCCCGCCGCCGTACTCGGTGTCGTCGCCCTGGTGGTGCTGCCCTCGCGTCCGGAGAAGGCCGCGTGGCTCACCGGTGAGCAGCGGGCCTGGCTGGAGGCGGAACTGCGGGCCCGGAAGGAGGCCACCGAGAGCGGCCACACCCCGCTCTCGCGGGTCCTGCTGAACAGGCGTGTCCTGCTGCTGTCCCTCGTCTACGCGTCCACCGCCGCGATCAGTCAGGCACTGTCCGTGTGGCAGCCGCAGATGGTGAAGGACTTCGGACTCACCGACACCCAGGTGGGCTGGCTGAACGGCATTCCCTTCGCCGTCGCCACCGTCGCGATGATCTTCTGGGGCAGGGCGTCCGACCGCAGGAGCGAGCGGGTCCGTTTCGCCGTGATCCCCATCGCGCTCTCCGCGCTGGCCCTCGCCTTCGTCCCGCTCGCCTCCTCCCTGCCGGTCTTCCTTGCCGTGCTGTCCGCGGTGCTCGTGGGGACCTACAGCGCCAAGGGCCCCTTCTGGAGCCTCGGGACGGAGTGGCTCAGCAAACGCGAGGCCGTCACGGGCATCGCCGTCATCAACTCCCTGGGCTCCCTCGCGGCCTTCGGCGGGAACTGGGTCGTGGGCGGTATCAAGGACCGCACCGGCAGCTTCACACTGGCGCTCATGCCGCTCATGGCCCTGGCCGCGGTCAGCGTCCTGACCCTGTCGGTCGCCGCGCGCGCCGAACGCAAGCGCTCCACCGAGACCTCCGCCGCCGAGGCACCGGCCGTCTGAGCCGCCGCGCCGGGACCGGCGTGAACACGCCCCCAGCAGCCGGAGCGCCACAGGCTCCGGCTGCTCCGCGTCGCGCATCGAGGAGTCCGAAGGAGCGGGCCGAGGCGAGTGAGTCCGCCGTCGGCACGTTCGACCTCCACTGCCATCCGGCGTCCGACCTCCCACCCCGCGGCCAGACCGACGAGGAGGTGGCCCAGGGCTGCCGCCGCTCCGGCCAGCGCGGCTTCGTCATCAAGTCCCGCATCGGGTCCACGGCCGACCGGGCGGTGTCGGTGCGCGCCCGGTGTCCCGGTGTGGAGGTCGTCGGGAGCATCACCCTCAACCGGCCGGTCGGCGGTCTGAACGCGGCGGCGGTCGAGGTGGCGGCGCGCTGCGGCGCCCGCGTGGTGTGGATGCCACACCGGACAGCCGTGCGCGACGCGCCGCCCACGGCCTTCCGCCCTCCTACGCCGTCCCCGTGTGGAGCGGCGTGCACCAGGACATGGCCGCCGGACCCGGATGCGGCCCTCCGGTGACCGTCCTGGACGGAAATCGGTTGCGGCCGAAGGTGCGCCATGCCCTCGACGTGGTCGCCGAGTACGACCTCGCCCTCGGGACCGGCCACCTGGACGCGCGGGAGGTGTCGGTCCTGCTGGCGGAGGCGCGCGGGCGGCGGATCGAGCAGGTGATGGTCACGCATCCCGGCCTTCCGCGGCAGGCGATCGGGGTCGAGGAGCAGAAGCAGTTCGCGCGCCAGGGCGCCCTGATCGAGAGGCGCCTCTCCGCGGTCCAGGGGGGAGAGGTCGGCGAGCAGGCGGCCCAGGAACGCATTCGGGTCTGCGGAGTGAGCAGCACCGTGGTCACCACGGACCTGGGCCGGCCTGGCGGTGACCTCGTCTCCGGCGGCATGGCCGTCTGGCAGCGGACGCTCGCGCGCTGGTCGTTCACCGACGCCGAGATCGAGTCGATGACGTCGGTCGCGCCGCTGCGCCTGGTGTCGCCCTGAGCCCGCTCGACCGTGTCCACGGCCTCTTCCCGGACGAACGGCCGAGGCGCAGCGCCGATGGCCGCCTCCCGGCCTGCTCGCAGGCCGGGAGGCGGCCATGGCCTGCTACCCGCACACACTCGCTCCGAGCGGGACACCTGGCACTCCCGCGCACGAAACCAGGTCCGTCCCGTTCCGCGCTACCGCAGGGCCGTGGCGTTGGCGGGTGAGCCGACTCCGCCGGTGAGGTGCAGTGGTTTGACCGTCAGCAGGCTGTCCCAGCGGCCGGTGGCCCGGCAGTCGGCGGTCAGGGCGGTCAGGTTCCACAACTCGCCCAGGGGGAGCCCGAGTTTGGCGATCAGTTCCTGGTGCATCATGCCGGCGTCCTCGGGCGCGCTGTGCAGGAAGTCGCTGTCCGGCAGGACGGGCAGGACCTCCACGGCGAAGGTGTCGGTGGCCATCAGGGCGATGCGGTGGTCCCAGCACCAGGCGGCGAAGTCGCGGGACTGGGCGAAACCGGTGGCTCGCCGCGACTCCCGCGTTTCGGCGCGGATGGCGGGGTCGGTGGTGAGGTACCAGTGGGCCCAGCCGGTGTGGACGAGGACGAGGTCGCCGTCTTCGACGCGGGAGCCCTGTGCGTCCAGTGCCGCGTCGAGCAGGTCCGGGGTGAGGGCGGGACCTGCGGCGTGGTCGAGGGGGGTGCCGCGGTCGCGCAGCAGGCCGTCGATGTCGATGAGCAGTCCTCGTCCGGCCAGCGGTGTCTCGGCCCACAGCTGGACGCCCAGGCGTGGGCTGCGCGGGGTGATGTCCTCGTCGGGGACGCCGTTGTAGAAGCCGTGTCCGGAGGCGCGGCGGTGGCGCAGTCCGTCGATCTGGGTGCTCGCCTGGAGGTGGAAGTCGTCCAGGACGTCGTCGCGGGCCTGCTCGTGCTTGGCGGTGATGCGGTGCCGGGGAATACCGCGCGCCTTGGACATGGGCGGGTCGAAGGCGTCGAGTGGGTAGTCGAGGTTGAGGGCGCGGCCGTCTCGTACGCACTGCGCGGCGCGCAGGATCTGGTGGGAGCCGGCGAGGTTGGCCATGCCGCGTTCGGGTTCGCCGTCGAAGAGGTGCCAGCTGGACCCGGAGGGCGCGTCGGTGCGGTGGAGGAGTTCGTCGTAGGTCGGCAGGAGCGGCACGGGCAGGCCTTCGGTTCAGGGGCAGCGGGCGGCGATGGCCCCCGCCGCGTGGCGGACTTCGGTGATGATGCGGGCGTGGTCGGTCTCGGGCAGGTCGCTGCTGGGCCCGACGACGCTGAGTGCGCCCAGCAGGTGGCCGTCCTTGAGGACGGGGGCGCTGACGGACGTGACGTCCAGGACGCGTTCGCCCTGGGACAGGGTGAATCCGTTCTTCTTGATGTCGCGCAGTTCGGCGATCAGGTCCTCCGCGGTGATCTGCCGGCCGGAGGCCCGGGTGAAGGGCACGGCGGCGGCGACACAGCTTTCCTGTTCGTTCTCGGGCAGCCAGGCCAGCAAGGCCTTGCCCGCGCCCAGGTGGAGGGGCAGCTTGTCTCCGATGGGCAGTTGGTAGCGGAGCGGGTTGCGGCCCTCCACGCGGGCGACGGGCACGCGGGCGGTTCCGACGCGGACGAACAGGGTCGGGGTGAGGCCGGTGGTGGCGGCCAGTTCCTGGAGGACGGGCAGGGCCACGGGGGTGAGCCGGTTGTTGACCAGGAAGGCGTGAGCGGTGGCGACGGCGGCAGGGCCGGCCACGTAGCCGGTGTCCTCCTTGGCCGCATAGCCGCGGTCGACCAGGACGTTCAGGATCCGCTGGGCGGTGGCCACGTGGAGGTCCGCACGGCGGGCGACGTCACTCAGACGCAGGGGCAGACGAGCGTCCTCCAGGACTCCCAGCACATCCAGGGCCCGGTCGACCGAACGCATGGTGCTGGCGGAGGTGGTGGCCATCGGCGGGTCTCCTGTGGCAGTCGGCGTGGCACTCGGTGTGCCGTGGTCCGATAAGAGTTATCAGACCGCCGCTACCGGTAGGCGCGGTAGCCGCCTGTGCGGCTCCGGCCCCCGTCTCGACTACGCGTGAGGGCTGCCGGCGGGCTGCAGTTCCTTGGCCGGGCCGGAGCTGTCCGGTGCTTCCTCGGGTTCGAGGTAGGACAGGAGGAAGGCGATCAGTCCGCTGATGCCCGCGACGACGAAGGTGGGCGGTCCGGCGTGCTCCTCCACGGCGGCGACCCAGCCGGCGTCGCCGACGATGAGACCCAGGATCTGACCGAGGACGAGGAGGAGGCCGCCGACGAGGAAGCCGATGAGGGTGAGGCGGAAGAGGAACTGGAGCTGTCGGACGGGCATGGGGGCCTCCGGTTCAGACGGGCAGGACGCCGGTGGCCACGGCGGCGCCGATGAGCAGGATCGGGATGCAGTAGTAGGTGAGCAGCGGGACGAAGGTGCGGGACGGGTCCACGCCCGCGATGCCGCTGGCGACGTAGATGGGCGCGCCGGACGGGGGTGAGGCGCCTTCGGTGGAGGCGAAGATCAGGACGGCGACGCAGGCGGTGGCCGGGGGAACACCGGCGCCCATCAGCGCGGCGACCGCGACCGGGCCGATGGCGGCCATGGTGGCGCTGGCGGTGAGCGGGATCGCGACGCCGACCACGAGGACGCCGACGACCAGGGCCATCACCCACAGCGGCGCGTCCACGCCGGAGAGCAGTTCGGTGAGCTGCTCGGGCAGGCCGAGTTCGCCCAGGGCACCGGCCGCGGCGAAGGCGGCGATGATGGTGACGCCGAGGACGCCGAACTTCGGGGCCGCCCCGCCCAGCAGGTCCCACCACGCCTTGCCCGTGCGGGGCAGGTGGCGGCGGCCGAGCACCAGGACCAGGGCGATCATCAGGACCGGTATCCAGGTGATCAGGCTGATCATGTCGGACATCTTCACGCCGTCCGTCCAGCGGCCCAGCGCGCCGGCGATCGGCCCGCGGGTCAGCAGCAGCGGCACCGCGATGCCGCCGAACAGCAGCAGACTGGTCCAGCCCACCCCCAGGGTGCGGCGCAGTGGCTTGATCTCACCGGTGTCCACCGCCTGGATGCCGTGCCGGCGGACCATGACGAACGCGGCGACGAGCCGGTAGCCCAGGCACCACAGCCCGCCCAGGAACAGCGGCAGCACGATGTCGTCGGTGGACACCACCGAGGCGACACCGGCCGAGCCCATGAGGATGAACATGGTGGAGCTGAAGGGGAAGGTGACCCCCATGCCCGCGCCGCCGGCGGCGACGGTCGCCGCGAGTTCGCCACTGATCCGGGAGCGCTTCATCCACGGGATGGTCACCGAGCCGACGGCCGCGGTGACCGCCGCCCCCACGTGCGCGATGGCACCGAACACACCGGCGGCCACGGTCGAGGTGTAGATGGGGCCGCCGCGCAGACGGCCGAGCAGCGAGTTCAGGATGTCCAGGAGGTGGTCGAGGACCGGGGTGCGGGCCAGCACGTAGCTCATGAACACGAAGGCCAGGGCGGCGAAGGTCACCTCCTCCTGCATCGCTTCGGCCAGACTGCTCCACATCACGTGGAGGATGTCGCCGCCGGAGAACAGGCCGGTGACCAGGAACCCGACGATCAGCGCCTCACCGATGTTGCGCTTGAGGACGGAGTTCCACACGAGGATGGCCGCGATGTAGCAGCCCAGCGCCCATACCGCGATCACGACTCTCCTCCGCTCGTGGCCTGGCCGCCCGCGGTGGCACGGATCCGGGCGCGGCGGCCGGCCTCGTCGGCCTCGACCGCGCGGGCGGCGTCGAGCACCGACCTTGCCTTCTCGGCGGCGACCACGGCAACTCCGTCGCTGTCCGCGACGACCAGGTCACCGGGGTGGCAGACCAGCCCGCCCACCGCCACCGGCACGTTGACGTGTCCGGGGCCGAACTTGTAGGGACCGGCCGGGGTCACCGCCCGCGCCCACACCGGGAAGCCGATCTCGGCCAGCACGTCGACGTCACGAGCGGCACCGTCGAGGACCATGCCCACCACACCGCGGGCCTTGGCGCGCTCGGCGATCAGCTCACCTATCAGGGCGCGGGAGGTGTCACCCTCGCCGTTGACCACGATGATGTCGCCGGGCGCCGCGATCCTGACGGCCTCGTGGATGGCCTTGTTGTCGCCGGCCCGCGTCCACACCGTCAGGGCCCGCCCGGCCGCCCGCGCTCCCGGCCACAGCGGCCGGATGCCCGAGTCGAGCAGGGCGAGACGGTCGACCGCGTCGCCGATGTTGGCCGTGGCCACGTCCTGGTGCGCGGCCAGGAGTTCGTCCGTGACCTGCGGAATGTCACGCAGCCCCTCAGGACGGGCGGCCAGCTGGTGCACATGGCCGATCGCACGGGCGAGTTCGGCGTCCAGGTCGAGGTCGGCCATGAGCTCCGCGGCGGCCAACGCCTCGAAGCCGCGACGCACCCCGTGCTTGACGGTCCCGCTGTACAGCCGGTCCAGCGTGCTCTCACCGCCGGCCAGCTCGGACGCGATCTGCTCACGCACCCACATCTCGTCGCCCGCGGCGCGGCCCGCCTCCACGGTCTGCACGATGATCGCGCCCAGACCTTTCATGAACACGCTGCGCAGCAGCTTGCGGGCCGAGGCGGCCCCCGGCTCCGAGCCCAGGTCCTCCACCGGCGCCCCCAGCGTGCCGAAGTAGTCGGCGACGACGGTGGCGCCCGGGCCGCTGGCCACCAGTGCCGTGCGGTGGCGGTACTTGGGAACGGAACCGATCACCGACACGTCCGCGAAGACGGCCTTCGACGAGGCGGCGACCGCCTGGGCGATCTCCCCCTTCAGTCCGGGAGCGGTGGTGTTCATGTCCGCGTACACCGTGGCGGACCCCAGGTGCGGAGCGGCCTCCCGGGCCACCGCGAGCGCCGCCTTCGCCCCGGTCAGTCCGAGGACCAGGTCGCAGCCGCGCACCGCGGCCTCGACACTGTCCGCTCGCTCGACGCCCTCCGGAGTGGGCACGTCCCCCGGGTCGAAGCCCGTCACCGACCAGTCGTTCTCCAGGAACCCCGCGGCATAGAGGCTTCCCGCCTCACCCAGTCCCAGCACTCCGACGCGCATGTGTGGTCTCCTTGCCACCCGCACAGGGGATTATCATTGCGTGATAACGCTTATCGTTCAGTGAGCAGTTGGATGTTGCCTGCGCGTGAAGCGGGCGTCAAGAGCTGGAGAATGATCGATCAAACGCCCTCCCGTCATGGAGCGGCGAAGCAGTTGCCGGCGCCCGCCGCCTTCGGGACCCGGACCCACCGGGACGCGGGTGCCACCTCTCCCGGAACCACGCCCGCGCCGGCGCCGCCACGGACACCCGGACGGACTTCTCGGACAAGCGCTTCGCCCGTGCCGTCGCGCTCCTCGATCCCCGGCGTCGCATCCCACGTGCGCCGCCGACCGCCGCTCGACACCATCGTCCTGAGCGGTTTCTTCCAGTGATCACCGCCGGCGGATCGTGGTGTCGCGATGCGCCGCCGCGAACTGTCCGACGGAGAGCGGGAGCCCGCTCGGCCGTTGCCGCCCGTGTCGTTGCGGGGACGGAAGCGGCTGGTCGACCGCGGGGCCCTGAACGGGATCGCGCGGAAGTTCCGCACCGGTGTCGCCTGGCGGAACACGCCCGACTCTGGGCTCATGCACCAGGGCGGCTGCCGGCTGTCGCGTGGGACGGTGTCGCCCGGGGCACCGGGGAACGCCAGGCAGTGGTCGCCGCTGCCGCTCCGGCCGAGGACGGCACCGGCGGCCGGCGCCTGCTGGATCCGGTCGCACCCGGTGCCGCTCGCGATGCCGGCGTCCGCCTTCGTACCGCCCTGGCGGCGGTCAGCCGTGCGCTGCCGAGCGAGCCGAGCTGGATGCCGATCCGGCAGGACGAGCGGCAGGACAGGTCCGACCAGACGGAGGCGTTCACCTCCGTGAAGTCCAGCAGGACCTGGCCCTGCCGACCGGCGGACGGAGTGTCCGTGAACGCGTCGGCCGCGGCGACCCCGTCCGAGACCGCCGCGGCGGTCTCGGACGCCGCCGAAGCGGCGTCGCGCCGTCCGCCCGCGGCGTCGGCGTGGGCGTGGACCCCGCCCAGGGCGAGGACCCCGCCCGTGGCAAGGGCCACCGCGGCCCGCTTCCAGCCGCCCGGTGACTTCCGACGCGCGCTGTCTTCGCTCACCTTGCCAGTCCCTCGCAGGGGCGTGCGGGGTGCGCCGCGACCACCATGTCCTGTCATGTCACGGACAAAACTGAGGGTGAGCGGAATGAAGGTTCCAGTGCCGTTGCGGAATCGATTTCCCGTGCGAGCACGGATACTTGCGGATCTGGTCCGCGCGGCTCCTGATGCGCCCGTGAAAGGCGGCCCGGCCGCTGTACGGCCGGGCCGCCGGCCCACGGTCAGCGGGTCAGCGTGTCGATGCGTTTCGCCGAGCGGGTGAGCGCCAGGGCCAGCACCAGGGGAACCACCCCGACCAGGGCGAAGTAACCCCCGGCCGGGACGGCGGTGTAGAAAGTACCGAGCAGACCGGACAGGGAGGAGCCGCCGGCCAGGGCCAGCATCATCAGGGCCACCGTCTGGTTGCGGAACCGCCGCGGCGCGATGCGGGTGGCGACGGCCAGCCCCATCGGCCCGACGAAGATCTCCGACGTGCCCGCGACGGCCAGCACCAGCAGCAGGGGCAGCGCGGGCACCGTCTGCCCGGGGAAGAGCGACGACAGCAGCAGGATCAGCAAGTAGGCGACGCCGATGACACCCAGCCCGATGGCGTACTTGGCCGCGGTGACCGGCTGGCGGGACCCCATCCTGATCCACAGCGCGGCCACCGCCGGGGCGACCAGGATGACCGCCAGCGAACTGGCGGAGCCCGGCCAGGAGGCGGGCATCTCCCAGCTTCCGACGTGCAGGTCGACGCGCTCGTCGATGAACACGGCGACCGTGGTGAACTGCTGGAAGAGCAGACCGTAGTACAGCGTGCTCGCCAGCCACAGCGGCAGGAAGCCGCGGATCCGCCGTTTCTCGTCGGTGTCCACCGCGGGGGAGCGCAGCATGACGGTGAAGTAGGCCGCCGCGGCGAGGAAGACGACCGCGGTGACGACGTTCACCAGGTTCTCGCTGTCGACCAGGCCCGTCCACCAGACCAGGCCGGCCAGCAGGAGCCCGCCGGCCACGACGCTCAGCGCGCGGACCAGGCCGGCGTGGTCGATCGGGTTCTTGACGACGGCCGACTCGGCCGGCAGCTCGCCCATCCTCAGGCTGTACTGGACCAGCCCGAACACCATGCCGACGGCCGCGAGCCCGAACGCCAGGTGGAAGCCCCAGGTGCTCTGGGTGAGCCCGGTGAGCACCGGGCCGAGGAAGGCCCCGGCGTTGATGGCCATGTAGAAGTACGAGAAGCCGGCGTCGCGCCGGTCGCGGTCCTCGGCGTAGAGCATGCCGACGATCGAGGTGATGTTGGTCTTCAGCGCGCCGGTGCCCAGGGCGATCAGGACGAGACCCGCCGCCAGTCCCGCGGTCCCGGGCAGGAGCGCCAGCGCGAGGTGGCCGAGGGTGATGATGACCGCGCCCAGCAGGACGAGCCGGCGGGGCGGGACGAGCCGGTCGGCCGCCCAGGCGCCGAGGATCTGGGAGAGGTAGACGGCACCCCCGTAGGCCCCGACGATGCTCGCCGTGGTGGCGGCGCCCAGGGCGAGGCCGCCCTCGGAGAGCGAGTACAGCAGGTAGAAACTCAGGATGCCCTGCAGCCCGTAGTAGCTGAAGCGCTCCCACAGTTCGGTGAGGGCGAGGGTCCACAGGGACTTGGGGTGACGGGAGGGCGAGCGCCTGAGCGACGCCTCACCGGTCTCCACGAGGGAAGGGTTCGATACCATGGGCTGCCTCTGGGGAAGTCGGGGATCGCGACGCGTCCGGTGACCGTGTGGGGCGGTCGGAGCGGGTCGGGGATCACCGCGTGGATAGAGGGACATCTTGGGACAGTGACCCGGATCGCCGGGTTACGGTCACGTAACGGTGCGCGGCCGTCGTCGGCCGTCGCCTCGGCACCACCGCTGTCGGGGAGACCGGTCCGCGGTTCCCGGTCTCGTGAGACTCCGACACGTGTGGTGGCTTCGAACGCCATCTGGTGTGATCCGGACCACGGTAGGGGTGATGTTAGGGAGCACGTGGGACGGCGTTCACTGAGATTCACCGACCGTATGGGGCTTAAGCGGCGGTGTATGGCAGGGGCCGGCGCGGGCGGTCACCGGGAAGCGGTACGAACCCCATGGCGCACCGTCCCGGCGGCCATGGGGTTCGTCGTGGGGGCGTGGGGAGGAGTCAGCCGTCCAGTGCCTCGACGGCGTCCTGGAACGGCTGCGCGGGGGCGATCAGCAGTCCGGCGCCGGCGTGCCCGCCCTCGCGCAGGGCGGCACCCATGTGGATGCTGGGCGTGACGCCGGTCGAGGCCACGAGAGCGGCGTCGATCCCGAACGGGACACCCCGGAAGCCCAGGTAGGGGATCTTCCACTCGGGGTGTTCGCCGTGCGTGATGCCGTACATCGCCTCGGTGGCCGCCACCATGCCCGGCGCCGAGCCCGCGCTGTAGTCCTGGAGGGAGAACGCGGCCGCCGCCGCGAGACCGCCGAGGCCGACGGTCTCGGTGATCAGGCTCTCGCCGCCCATGAAGGCGATGTCGTCCGCGGTGATGCCGTCGAACAGCTTGGCCCTCAGCTCCGGGACGGGGGCGCGGAACCAGCGGTCGCCGGTGCCGGCCACCCGGATGGCGAACTCGTGCTCGCTGACGGCCATCGCGGTGACGATGCTGCTGTGCCCGGTGCCCGCCGCGGTGTCCGCGACGCACTTCCCGGCGGCCATGGCGACGTGCAGGAAGAACAGGTCGTTGCCGCTGACGAAGTCGAGCACCTCCCGGCTGGCGGCGGTGAGGCCGTTGGCGTCCAGGAGGGGCCCGGCGAGCCGCTGGAACAGCACGGCCGTGGCCGCGGTGTTCCGGCTGTGCAGGTCGTCGCCCATGCCGAGGGCCCGCCGGATCAGCGGCTTGACCGGTATGCCGCCGGTCGTGCGGAGCGTCGCCGCGAGGTGGGGGGCCAGCACGTCCCTGATCCAGACCAGGCGTCGGCGGACCTTCTCGTTCCACACCCCGTAGGTCAGCCGCTGACGGTCGCTGCCCTCGTAGAGCAGGCAGTGGCCGCGGCTGCCCGACACCGGGTCGGACACCACCCACACCGGCATCGACGCGGAGGTCACTCCGGTCACCGAGCCGACGCACCCGTGGTCGTGGCAGGGTTCGACCGCGATCTTGCCGTCGTGCAGGAGGGCGTCGGCCTCCTCCACCGTCGCGGCCAGTCCCTCGAAGACGGCCGCGCCCAGGACGGCGCGGCGCTGGCCGCCCGCGTACCGCGCCCACGGCAGGGGCGCGCCGGAGGTGAGGATGGTGTTCGGGGTCATGCCCGGCAGCGCGTCCAGGGCCGGTACGACGTCGGTGAGGACCGGTTCGGCCGCGGTCATGGCGGTGACGGCCGCCGCGTTGGCCCGTGCCCGCCGCTCGTCGTCTCGTGGTTGTGCCATCGTCGTGGTCCCCTCAGTCCGTCTCGACCAGTACGCCGTTGTCCACGACCGTGTGTCCGTCGACCGCGACCGTGCAGCCGCGCAGCGGGATGTCGAGGTGGTTGTAGGTGTGCCGGTCCATGAACGGGTGCGGACCGGTGGAGAACAGGAAGTTGCCCGCGAGGCCGCGCGCGTCCATGCCCATCAGGGACTCCCGGTCGTACAGGGCCATGGCGAACCAGTCGGCGTTCTTCATCAGCCCCCAGCCCATGTGCGACAGGAAGCGGGCCTCCTCGTCGTCGGCGTCCGCGAAGAACATCTCCAGCAGCCGGGCGTCACCGCCGGTGCCCTTGACCTCGCTGATGTAGCCCTTCTCGATGATCAGGGTCACCTCGTCGCGCACGTAGGTCTTGAACGGCAGCAGGATGTCGCCGGGCGCGATCACGATCTGCCCGGTGGACGTCTTGGGCCAGCTCAGCACCATGGTGGAGGGCCAGTGGTCCCAGCGGCCGGGGTCGTCGGCGATGCCGCACTGGAAGCCGGGGTGCGCGTCGGTGAGGTCGGCCACCAGGTCGGTGCCGTGCACGGAGGTCACACGCAGTTCCCGGCCGGCCTTCAGCAGGGCGGCGCCGGCCCGCACCCGGGCCTTGTCCTCGGCGGTGGGCAGGTTGCGGGCGAGCACCTCCGGCGGGTCGGCGACGAAGAGCATCCGGGTGTCGGCGCCGAGGATCTTCCCCAGGGACTCGGTGTGGATGAAGCCCTCGTTGGTCAGGTCGAGGACCATGTCGGCGCCCTGGAGCAGGGACAGGGCCAGGGGGTTGTCGTCCAGGGAGGTCAGGCCGGCGCCCGAGCCGGTCCGGGAGGAGGGCAGCGGCACGGGTGAGCCGCCGGGCAGGGTGGCCTGGATGACGTGGGCCTTCAGGGCCAGCGCGGCGGCGAAGGCGGCCTCCACGTACTCGCTGCGGCTGGCCGGTTCGGCGAGGATGACCAGGGACTCCCCCTCGGTCACCTTGCACAGTTCCAACTCCTTGCGGAACAGTTCCACCAGGTCCATCGGGGCGAGGTTCGGCATCGTTCAACTCCCTTGCGTGGGTGGGTCGGTGTCCGTGCGGGGACCGGGTACGGCTACGCGGTGCAGGTCGCGCAGGTAGGGGATGGCGGCCCTGGCCTCGTCGGCGGCGGCCGGGTCGAGACGGGCGAGGACCCGGCCCTCGCCCGCGGGCAGCACGGCCAGGCGTTCGCCCTGCGGGCCGACGATGGTGGAGTGTCCGCAGAAGGTGAGGCCGGCGGAGGAGCCGGTGTTGTTGGCGGCGACCAGGTGGCAGCCGTTCTCCAGGGCCCGGGACCGGGTCAGCAGTTTCCAGGCGTGCAACCGGGCCGCGCCGAAGGCGGCCGGTACCGCGATGGTCCGCGCCCCGGCCAGGGCGAGCCGCCGGGCCACCTCGGGGAAGCCGCCCTCGTAGCAGATCGCCACCCCGATCCGGCCCACCGGGGTGTCCGCGACCGCCTGTTCGGCGGGCGGGCCGGGGGTGAAGTAGTCGGGCTCGGCACCCCACAGGCACCGTTTGGCGCCGGTCGCGGCGATGCCGTCGGGGGTGACGATGAGGCCGGTGTTGCGCAGTTCGCCGGACCCGGTGCGCACGGCGGTCGCGGTGACGAGGGTGACGCCGAGCTCCCCGGCGAGCGCGCACAGCAGGTCGCCGGTGCGGCCCGGGAGCGTGCCGGCCACCCGGGACAGGCCGGGCGAGAGCACGTATCCGGTGTCGCACAGCTCCGGCAGGACGACCAGGGCGGCGCCCTCGTCCGCGCAGCGGCGCACCTGGGACTCGATGCGGCGGGCGTTGTCCTCCGGGTCGAGGGGGGTGCCGGTGATCTGGACGGCCGCCGCGGTGAAGGGTGTCATGCCGGGCGGACCTCCCGGGGCGGCCGGGTCTCGGCGTACGGCCAGCGCGGGACCGGCGGGGAGGGCAGGACGGCGGCGTCGGCGCAGTAGGTGGCCCCGGCGGTGCGGCCGACCGGCCGCAGTACGGCGCTGTCGACGTGGTGGGCGGCGTCCACGACACCGTCGGCGGCGTGCAGCCGGACCGCCCTGGCGAACACGGCCGTGTCGGTGCCGATCCGCCGGACCTCGTCCAGGCGGCACTCGATCGCCACCAGTGCCTGGGCCACGCGTGGCGGTGCCACGTCCCGGGAGGGCACGGCGTCCAGGCCCGCGTAGTCGAACTCGTCGACCTGCTCGGGGACTTCGGCCGAGGAGGCGACCACCGAGGCCAGTGCCGGCACCGAGACGACGTTGACGACCAGTTCGCCGGTCGCGAGCACGTTGGCCAGGGTGTCCTTCGCCGTGTGCCCCGGCCGGCCAGTGGCGCCGATGGACAGGAACAGGGTGACCGGATCGCGGGAGGCGATGGTGAAGAACGAGAACGGCGCCAGGTTGCGCACACCGGACGCGGACACCGTGGACACCCAGGCGATCGGGCGGGGCTGGACGACTCCGGTGATGAGCTTGTACGAGTCGTTCGAGGCGAGGGACTCAAGGTCGTAGCTGCGCATTCTCTTCCTCTCGGCATCGGTGTGCGCCGGCCGGGCGGGCGACGCACCGGGCGTGCACCACGTGGAAGGCGGCCGTCGAGTTGGTGTCGAAGACGACGCCGTGGCCGTCCCCCGTCAGGCCGTGCTCCGCCAGCTTCAGGTGTTCGGTGTCACAGCCCAGCCCGCGCAGGAAGGCGGTGGTCGCCACGTCCGCGTCGAGGTGGCCCGAGGCGGCGGCCGTGACCACGACGACGGGGACCCGGGCCAGGCCCCGCGGTGGCCCGTCCGGCTCCTGGCGGGCGGCGTCCAGTGGCAGGGCGGTGAGGCCCTCGGCGAGCGCGCGGGCGTGGTGCGGGCCGCCGAAGGGCGGTCCCAGGGGTTCCACCGCCACGACCAGCCGGACCAGGCCGGGGTCGCGGTCGGCGGCCAGCCAGCCGGCGGGGGCGCCGGCGGAGTGGGTGACGAGGATCGCCGGACCGGTCAGTTCCAGCAGCCGGGACAGGCGGGCCGCGTCCAGCCGCTGGGCGGTCGCCGGGTCGGGCGGCAGGGCGGTGCCGGCGGCGGCGACGGCGGTGAAGGCGCCGTCCGGCCGCAGCCGCGCCGGGTCGAGCCGGAACAGCCGGCCCAGCGCCTCCGCGCCGGGGGCCGGGTCGCGCGGGCCCAGGTCCCGGTCGTCCCACGGCGAGCGGCCGTGGCCGGGCCGGTCCAGCAGGTAGGTGGGGTGCCCGGCGGCGACGAACAGTTCGGCCCAGCCCGGCTGGCCGTCGACGGCCCACATCCAGTCGGTGGACTGTCCGCCCCCGCCGTGCACGAGCACGACCGGGAGCTTCCAGTCGTCCTCGGCGGCGGGTGCCTCCCACTGCACCCAGGCCGGTCCGACCGGCCTGCCCGCCTCCTCGTCCCACTCGTCCGCCAGGAAGAAGCCGCCTCTGCGGCGCAGCGCGGGGGCGACCCGGGCGTGGGGCGGCCGGTGGTCCGCGGTCTCGTTGTGGTTCATCGGGGCACCTGCGCGGGCGGGCGTCATCAGGCGCGGGCCCGGCGCAGCCGCAGGGGCACGTACTCGTGCCCGAACGCCTGGTAGTTGACGGCGGTGCGGGGCTCCCCCGCGCTCGCCACGTCCGCGACGCGTTCGGCCATGCTGCGCAGCAGGGTCGTCGCCTCCAGCCGGGCCACCAGGTTGCCGGCGCAGGTGTGCAGCCCGAACCCGAAGGAGAGGTGCCCGTTGCGCATCTCACGGTCGATGACGAAGTCGTCCGGCCGGTCGAACTCTCGGGGGTCGCGGGCGGCCCCGAGCCACATCATCAGCACCTTGGCGCCGGCCGGGATGTGATGTCCGTCGACGACCGCGCCGTTCGGGGTCCACCGCCCGCCGAACCGGTTCGGCGGGTAGAGCCGGACGGACTCCTCCCACGCGCCGGCCACCAGCGCGGGGTCGCGGCGCAGCTTGTGCCACTCCCCCGGGTGGTCGCCGAAGGCGCGCAGCATCGAGGCGATACCGCTGGTGGAGGTGTCGAAGCCGGCCGCGAACACCGTCTTGACCAGGTCCCGGGCCTCTTCCTCGCTGATCCGGCCCTCGTCGGCCATCGCGTAGAGCTGCCGGCCGAGGCCGCCCTCGGTCAGCGACTCGCGGTCGATGTTCCGCTCCACCCACGCCACGGCCTCGGCGCCCGCCGCCAGTTTGCGGTCCCGCAGTTCGCTCGGCGGCCCGAAGGCGTTCAGTCCCGCGCTGCCGAACTTCAGCAGCAGTTCGCGGCCCTCCTCCGGCATGCCGATGACGTCCGGAAAGACCTTGAGCACATAGGCGGCCGCGAGGTCGGCGTAGCCGTCGCCCTCCACGGTGTCCCGGTCGAGCATCCGGTCCAGCAGCGCGTCCGCCTGCTTCTTGAAGTACTCGCCCATCCACTGCAGGTTCCTGGGGCCGAGTACGTCCATGATGGCCGACTTGGTGCGGGTGTGGGCCGGGGGCTCCTCGAAGAGCACGATCCGCGGCCGGAACGGGGAGTCCTCGTAGAACGGGCGGTCCGTGGAGGAGAAGGTCCGCCAGTCGCGCAGTCCCTTGCGGATGTCCTTGAAGCGGGTCACCGCGTAGTAGTCGTGTTTCTCGACGTGGACGACGGGGCCGATCTCGCGCACTGCGCCGTCCGCGGCGAACGGGTCCCGCAGACTGTCGAGCGCGAACGGGTCGATGTCGGTGCCCGGTATCGGCCGGGTGGTGGTCGGGGCAGTGCTCATGGGTGGGTTCCTCCGGACTCGTCGGAAGGGGGCGGCGGGCGGGCTCAGGTGCCGGGCACGCGGCTGGCGGGGGTGCGGCCGGTCTCCATCCACTCCAGCCGCCGCCGCACCGCCGCCACCGCGCGGTCGGGGTGCGGCAGGACGAAGAAGCGCTGCTCGCGCATCGCGTCGAGGACCAGGCCGGCGACGTGTTCGGCGGGCAGTCCCTCGGCGCTCTGGCGGGCCCGGAACTCCTCCATCGCCGCGCGCCGGGCGGCGTCCTCGTTGATCGGGACACCGGCGGGCGCGTTCCGCTCGGCGTCGATCATCCGGGACCGGACCGGTCCCGGCGCCAGCAGGTGTACGTGGACGTCGCTGCCGGAGGCGCGCAACTCGATCTCCAGGCATTCGGCGAGTCCGTGGACCGCCATCTTCGTCGCGCAGTAGGGCGTCATGAACGGGGTGCCGGAGGCGAATCCGGCGAGCGACCCGGTGATGACCAGGTGCCCGTCCCCCGACCGTTCCAGCAGCGGCAGGGCCGCGCGCACGGTGTTCAGGGTGCCGAAGTAGTTGACGTCCATCACCCAGCGCCACGCCTCGTCGGCGACGTCCAGGACGCGGCCGCCGGTCTCGACCCCGGCGTTGGCACACACCACGTCCAGCCGGCCGAAGGCCGCCTCGGCCGCGTCGCAGAGCCGGGTGACGCCCTCGGTGCTGGTCACGTCGGTGCGTATGCCGATGACTTCGGCGTCGCCGGCGTGCTGCCGCAGCCGTGCCACCGCGTCGTCCAGGGCGCTCGCCTCGATGTCGCCGACGGCGACGTTCATTCCCTCGGCGAGGAACGCGCGGGCCAGCGCGAAGCCGATGCCGCTGGCTCCGCCGGTGACCACCGCGGCCTTGTCCACTGTGTCGTCCATCGGGTCTCCTAGGCCGTGCGGGCCGGTGTTTCCAGCGACTTGGGGAACATCAGCCGGGCCCGTGCGGCCTCCTCGTCCCGGCCGAGCCGCCGGACCCGGTCCCAGGCCGCCGCGCCCTCGTCGGTCGCCGTGGAACCGAAGATCATCTTCTTGTTGGCGGAGGCGGCCGGTGAGACCAGTTCCTTGAAGACCCGGCGGCGTTCGTGGGCGTACCGGTCGAGCACCCGGTCGTCCGCGCGCCCGTGGACGACCGCGGCGAGGGCGTCGATCAGCAGGTAGCTGTCGAAGAGCCCGCTGGTCAGCCCGAGACCGCCGGTGGGGTTGGTGGCGTGCGCCGCGTCGCCGGCCAGCAGCACCCGGCCCGTCCGGAAGGCGGGGGCGCAGCGCTGGTGCATCCTGTACGGGCTGTGGGCGCGCAGTGCGCGCCGGTCCGCGCGCGGCAGCAGGGTGTCGAAGAAGCCGCCCATGCGCTGCTCGACGCTCTCCGGGCTGTCGGCCTCCGGGTCGCTGTAGGTGTAGCGCCACAGCCCGGCGTCGGACGAGTTGTCGATCTTGACGATGATCGCGCCGTATGTCTCGTCGACGACGAAGGTGGTCTGGTCGTACCCCTCCTCCTCGAACGGGTAGACGACGTCGGTCGCCACGAACCGTTCCGACCAGGTGAACCCCTCGAAGGGCAGGCCGAGCAGGCGCCGTACGGCACTTCCGGCGCCGTCGGCGCCGATCACCCAGGACGCCTGGTGCCGGTCCACCGACCCGTCCGGGCACAGGACGGTGACCTCCACCCGGTCGTCGTGGTTCCGCACGCCGATGACCTCGCGTTCGAAGCGCACCTCGACCGGGAGACCGTCCCGTTCGATGACGTCGAGCATCACCTCGACGAACCGGTCCTGCCGCAGGTGCAGGTTGTACGGGTGGGCGACGGAGCCGTCGAGCGCGGCGAGCCCGTAGCGCACCCGCTCGCCCGTGCGCCAGTTGAGGAAGCAGTAGTCCTGCTTCTTGAAGCCGGCGGCGACCGCCGCGTCGAGGACCGAGAGCCGGTCGAGTCCCTCCAGGGTGGCCCAGTGGTGCACCACGGCGCGCGGTGCGCGGACGACGTCCGCGTGGCGCTCCAGGACCGTCACGGGGATGCCCTGCCGGGCCAGTCCGAGCGCGTTCAGCATGCCGACCGGGCCGGCGCCCACGACGACCACGGGTGCGACCGCGGTGCTCTTCCGCGCGGGTCCCGTCTTCTCGCCGCTTTCTGTCTGGTCTTTCACGGGTTTTTCCGCCTTCCATGAAGTGCGCGTGCGCGCTCGGAATTCAGGCGTCGAGGACCAGACCCGTTCCCGCCCCGCGGGAACAGCAGATCATCATGGTCTCGTTCGCGGCTTTCTCCTTGTCGGAGAGAATGGAGTCACGGTGGTCCGCCGTTCCGGCGAGGATGGCGGTCTCGCAGGTGCCGCAAGTGCCTTCCCGGCAGGAAGAGATCACCGGGATGCCCTGTTCCTCCATCACCTGGAGGATCGACTTGTCCGCCGGGACGTCGAGTTCCAGTCCCGAGCGCTGGAGGGTGACGCGGAACGCCTCGCCGCCCTCGGCCGGGTCCTGGGCGGGCGTGAACCGTTCGACGTGCAGAACCCCTCGGGCCCGGTCGCCCAGGTGCGCGGCCAGGGCGTCCAGCAGGCCGTGCGGTCCGCAGGCGTAGACCAGTTCGCCTTCGCCGAGATCGGCGAGGACGGCGGCCAGGTCGGGCGGTCCGCAGACGTCGTCGGGACGGATCTCGACCCGGTCGGGGTAGCGTTCCCGCAGGTCGTCGGCCCAGGCCATCGACTTCGCGGTCCGCCCGCAGTAGACGAGCCGCCAGGGCACGCCGGCCCGGTCGGCGGCCGCCAGCATCGGCAGCAGCGGCGTGATGCCGATGCCGCCGGCCACGAACCGGTAGGCGGGCGCGGGCTTGAAGGTGAAGTTGTTGCGCGGCCCGTCGCAGGTCAGCACGGTCCCGGCGCGCAACTCGTCGTGGATGTAGGCGGATCCGCCGCGCCCGGCGGCCTCGCGCAGTACCGCGACCCGGTACGCGCCGGTGTCCGCGGTGTCGGACATCAGCGAGTACTGGCGCACCAGGCCGTTCGGCAGACGCAGATCGAGGTGCGCGCCCGGTTCCCACGCCCGCAGCGGCTTGCCGTCCGGGTCGACCAGCACCAGTTCGGCGACCCCGTCGGCCACCGTCCTGATCGAGTCGACCTTGACCTCGAACGGCGGCTGACGCCTTCCGTCTGCGGCGTGGGACATGACTGCTCCCTTGAGTCGAGGAATCGGGTGACTTCGTCCGCCAGGAGGGCGGTGCCTGTCGATTCCGGCAATCTAGGAGGGCCGGCACCCGACGTGGCCCGACTCACGGCCACCTGTATTCCCTTATAGCGTTCACCTATAGTTCGCGGATGGAACTTAGGCAGATGCGATACTTCGTCGAAATCGTGCGGCACGGATCGCTTTCCGGTGCCGCGAAAACGCTGCACATGAGCCAGCCGCCGCTGAGCACCACCGTCGCCGCCCTGGAGAAGGAACTGGGCGTACGGCTCCTGGAACGGACCGGCCGCGGGGTGGTCCCCACCGAGGCCGGGCGGCTGCTCATGGACCGCGGCGAACAGATCGTGCGCGAGTCCGACCGGCTGGCGGAGGAACTTCGCCGGCACGGCCAGGGAGTGGTCGGCTCCCTGCGCCTGGTGGCGTACATGCCGTATGTGCAGACCCTGCTGCCGAAGGTACTGGCGGCCTACCGGCAGGTGGCCCGCTCGGTCGACATCCAGATCCTCGACCTCCGGCCCGACGAGGCCATCACCGGGCTGGAGCACGGGACCGTCGACGCCGCTTTGATGACCACCAGCAACCACGAACTGACGGCGCAGCTCAACCGCGCGTCGGTGCACATGCGGCGGCTGGGCGAGGTCGGACTGGTGGCGGTGCTGCCGCCCCGGGAGACCTGGGCCAAGACGGTGTCCTGGGCGGAGCTGGCGGCCTATCCGGTCTTCACCCCGCCGGTCTCCGCCCGCTTCCCGGGACTCGGCAACCTGGTACTCGCCGAACTCGCCGAGCACGCGGGCGTACGGCCCGACATCCGGACCGTGAGCCAGCACCAGGCCGTGCTGGCCCAGGTGTCCGCCGGGCTGGGCGTGGCCGTCAGCGCCCAGGGCAGCACCGGCACCGGCCCCGGGTGCCCGGTCTCGCTGCGCCCCCTGTCGGAGGGGCGCCGCACGCTGACGATGGAGCTGGTCTGGCCCAAGGAACGCGAACTGCCCGAATCGGTGACCCGGTTCCTGGAGCTGGCGTGCGCGGAACTGGGCGTCGGGACACCGGAGCCGGGGTGAGCCGGTGCCGAGCCCCGGCACCGGCAGGCCCTGGCACGGCGGCCCCCGGCCGACCGGCACCGGCACCGACAGGCCCTGGGCGGCTCCTCGGCCGACCGGCACCGGCACCGGCACCGGGTGGATACGGCGGGCAGGCGGGCCCGATGCCGGGGCCGGGGCCGGGCGGTCAGGTCAGCAGGGCCGCCACCTGTCCGGCCGGACGGTGCCGTCGCCAGGCGACGGCCAGGAAGACGACCAGACCGACGACGGGCAGCGCGCACACGCTCCAGCTCAGCGGGAGCGGCGGGCCGGGCTGTTCGAGGACGGTGATGTCCTTGAGGGTGCCCGTTCCCTCGCCCTGGGGGCCGTCGATGGTGAAGGCGAAGTCCCACTTGCCCGCCGTGGACAGCGACTGGACATCCAGGCCCCACACCGACCGCTTGCGCGGATGCCGGGAGAGCGGTTGGGCCATGCCTCCCCTGCCGCCCCCTCCGGGCCCGGCCTGCTCGGCGCCGGCGGCGGTCATGCTGAGGGTGCCGGTCTTCTTGCCGATCCCGCCCTCGGGGGCGAACGTGAAGTCCAGTGACTGGGTGGCGCGCAGCGGCCACTCGGAGAAGCCGACGGTCAGCTCGTAGGGGCCGACCCGCACCTGTTCCGTGTGGACGATGTCGACCGGCGCGTACGCCCGGGCGGACGGCGCGGTGATGAACAGCGTGCCCGCGGTGGCGCACAGGGCGAGGACGAGGGCGCGGGCACGGTGCCGCGCCGACCGGCGCGGCCGGGCCGCGAAAAGCGTTCGGATGCGCATCGGATCAGTTGTCTTCCTGGTCGGTGGCGGGGGTGTTGAGCCGCAGCAGGACGGCGAAGCGGGCGGCGAGGAAGCCGGCCAGGGCACCGAAGGCGAGTCCGAGCACCGCGTCGATCAGGACCGTGCTCGCGGTGGTGCCGGACGGGCCCATCGGGCCACCGCCGCCACCGCCGCTCCCTCCGCCGACCAGTTGGTCCTGCAGCAGGATGGAGAGGCTGACCAGGATGCCGCCGACGGCCCCGACGAACTGCGGCAGCCAGCGGCCGGACCAGCCCTGCCGGCGGCCGAGCAGGAACAGCCCCTCGATCACCAGGGCCACGACGATCATGAACATGGGGATACCGGAGGGCAGTACCGGGGCCATGTCGGTGAGGTTGTCCCGCAGCGGCAGTCCCACATGGCCGGCGTACGCCTTCGCCGCCCACGGGGAGAACCACCACAGGAACAGCTGCATGGCTCCGAGGACGGCCGCGATGGCGAGCACGATCCCACGGCGGCGCAGCGCCAGCGCTCCCGTCATGGTGAGGCAGACCGAGAAGAAGATGTTGCCCGCGAGCTGCGGGTCGACGGTGCGCGACAGCCCCTGGAAGGCGTAGGTGGTCAGCGGGCAGAACGTCATGAGCACCGGGATGCTCACCACGAGCCCGATCCGCCCCCAGCGCTGGTCGCGGGCGGCGACGAAGACGATGATGCTGCCGACCATGGTGAGGCTGATGGAGATGAACAGCGCGACGTGCGGCGGGGAGTTGAGCACGGCGTCGAAGCCGTACAGGGAGTGCCACCACAGGTCCATCAGTCCGTACAGCAGGAACAGCGCGGCGCCGCTGCCGGCCACCAGATAACCCAGGGGGGCGGTGAACGTGCCGCCGAGGACCCGGACCGGGCTGCCGCCGACCCCGGTCTCGGCGGCGCGGCCGGCCCGCTGCGCCGAGGTGGCGCGCAGCACCATGACCAGGCTGACGAGTCCGGCGAGGGCGCTGCCGGAGTACAGCATCAGGTGGGAGAGGGTGAAGAAGGTGTCCGGGCCGACGTCGACGTGCCACTCCACGTCCCAGCTGATGCCGATCAGCGACGTGAGGGTACCGGCCAGGACGGTGCAGGCCGCGACGGCGGCGGGCAGTTGACGCGGTGGCGCCGCGTCGAGCGGGACCGCCGGCGCCGGCCGGCCGGCGCCGCTCAGTATGGGTACGGGGACGGATTCCATCGGACGTGCCTTTCGGGCTTCGTGACGGGAAGGGCGCTCACCGGGTGACGGCGAGCGGGAAGACAAGCTGGTCGTGGCAGTCGTCGCCGTCGATGCCGACCGTGAACTCCCAGCGACCGGGCATCATCAGCGCGATGCCCGAGACGTGGTAGGTGCCGGTGGCGGTCGAGGTGGCGGTGTAGTCCGGCAGCGCGTGGCCCGCCGTGGGCAGCAGCGCGGAGACGGTGACCGTCGTCGTCGAACCGCAGGCCGAGTCGCCGTCGCGCGGGGTGAGGGTGACATCGACGTCGGTCATCCCGGTCACCGGGTCGGAGATCGTCAGGGTCACCACGTCGTGCACGGTGCCGCCGGTGAGGGTCGTACCGCCCGAGGTGTCGTCGGACGCCGCCTCGGCCGTGCCGGACGTGGCGCCCCACATCAGGCGCAGCGCCAGCACGGTGACGAGGACGGCCGCCAGGACGCCTGCGGCTATGAGGGAACGCCGTGCGCGCCCGGTCATCGTGTGCTCCCCGTGGCGTCGGTGACGTGCAGCAGGTACGGGACGGTGAGAACGGTGTCGTCGCGCTCGGCCTGGATCCAGATCCGGTAGTGGCCGGCCTTCGGGAAGGTGTAGACGAAGGAGATGTCGGGGCCGTACGCGGCGACGGTCTCGTCGGCGGTGCTGTCCCCGTTGACCGAGGTCAGGCCGTTCATGGAGGCCATGTCCATCGAGTCGGAACCCGAGGTGTCCGCCGTTCCCGCCATGCCCTCCATGGCGGCCATGCCGTGGCCGCCTTCCGACACCGCGCCCATGGAGTGCGAGTGGCCCCACACCTCGGCGTCCTGCGCGGCCTCGCCCACCCCCGCGCCCTTGGCGGAGACCGGTCCGACGACGATCATGTGGCCGAGCATGCCGAGCCAGGGTTGCAGGGTCGCCTCGTCACCGACCCGGGCGGTGAGCACCACGGACTTGCCGGCCGTCAGCGTGGACGTGGTGAGCTTCACGTCGATGCCGTTCACCGTGCGGGTGCCGGCCCCCGCCTCGGTGACCGCATCGCCGGAAGCGGAGTCACCGGCGTCACCGGTGGCGTCGATGCCGGTCGCGGAGCGGACCTCCTGGATGCCGCCGCCCCGTCGGGCCAGCTCGGCGGAGACCGCGTAATGCCCTGCCTCGGGCAGCTCCAGGGGCACCTCGTAGGTCCCGGCGGCGGTCCGCACCGGATGCAGGTGCCACAGCTGCCCCGACGGGCCGACGATCATCAGGTGCATCAGCGCCCCGTCATGGACGATGAGATCGTCGGCCGGCAGCCCCGTTGCGGTGTCGGTCACGACCAGCCGGATGTCGTCGGTCCGGCCGGCCCGGACCGTGGAGGACCGGACGGCGAGGGTGACGGGCGAGCGTGAGTACTCCCCGGTCTGCTGGCTGACGTGGGTGTAGGGGTTCTTGACCCCGTCGATCGTGGGATCGACCTCCGCGCCCTGCGCGGCCGGCAGCGGCAGCGTCGAGGTCAGGACGGCACCGGTGACCGCCATGGCGAGGCAGGCGACCACGCCGCCCGCCGGGACCAGCGTCCACCAGCCGCGCCTGACCCGTACGGCGACGAAGACCGTGACCAGGATGAGCACCCCGGCACCGATGAAACCCGCGTACACGGCCTTCTCCGCCGGGGAGGTGGCCTGGTCGGAGACGGTGAACGGGATCCGCGCCGTGCGTTCGCCGTCGTTCAGCGTCAGCTCCCACGGGCCGGCCTGCGCCACCTGCAGCACGGCGGAGTACGTGCCGGCCCGGGCGCCGAGTGTCACCGTGGCGGTGTCGGTGGTGGTGCCGGACGCCGAGGCGTCGGACGCGGAGGCCGACACCCCGGTCGGCACCACTCCCAGCTCGAGTTGCCCGGCCGCGGTTCCCTGGTGCGTGATGACGTCGACGTGCAGCGGGCCCGGCACACCGGTGACCCGACGCAGCACCACGGTCAGCTCTCGGTCACCGAGTGTCTGGGCCACCTGGACGTCGCCGCCGCTGGACGGGGAGTCCGCGACGGCCTGCGGACTCACGGCGTACAGCAGACCCAGGGCGCACAGCAGACCGGCGAGACCGCGCCACAGCCGGTGCCGGGTGGGGGGAGCCGGACGGCGGGGCCTGCACGGCCCCGCCGCGGGAGAGACGGTGTCGTTCATGGTGCCGCCAGGCTAGGAACGGCCACCGGCCGCTGTCGTCACGGCGCCAGGGGATCGCGCATCCCCCGGACGGGGGACCCGTACGCGCCGGCGACCAGGCATCATGGATGCCCTGGCTGCCGGCCGCGGGCCGGACGGCCACATGATCGCGGCGACGGCGGCGACCGAGGAAAGGGGCACGGTGTCCGACAGGGAAGGGCGTCGGACGGGACGGACCACGCCCGTACGGCCCGACGGCTCCCCCGGCCGTGACGTCAGCGGTTCGCTCACCCGTCAGTCACTGCTGGTGGCCGCGGCCTCGCTGGTCGTGGACTGCCTGTACTTCTTCTTCTCCGACGCCTGGGAGGGGCCGTCGCCCTGGCGCTGGGTCGTGCTGGGCGCGATCGTCCTGGTGGACGCCGGGCTGGCGACCGCGCCGCGCCTGTCTGGGGTGGTGGCCGTCGCCCAGGCCGCGGTCGCCGTGGGGATGGCGGCCCTGCCGGCCGGGCACGGCGGGTCCCCGCCGCTGTACAACAGCGCGGGCCTGCTGGTCTCCGCCTACCGGGCGGGCGCCTGGCTGGACCGGGGACCCGCGGTGGTGGCGCTGCTCTGCCTGGCGGCCGGCACCGCCTGCGGGCAGCTGCTCACCCGTGGGAACCTCGCGGAGGGACGGCTGCTGCTGGACCCGGTCGCCAACGCTCTGCTGCCCTGGCTGGTCGGCCGGTACACCACCGCCCGCCGCGCCTACATCGCCGAGCTGGAGCAGCGTTCCGAACGCGAGCGGCACGAACGCCGGCAGGCGCTGGCCGAGGCGGTCGCCGAGGAGCGCAGCAGCATCGCCCGTGACCTGCACGACGTGATCTCCCACCACGTCAGTGCCATCGGGGTGCACGCGGGCGTCGCCCGGCTGAAGGCCACGGCCGCTCCCGGTGCCGAAACCCTCGCCGAGTCCCTGAACGCCGTGGAGACCTCCAGCCGGGCCGCCATGTCCGACCTGCGCCGGCTGCTGGACCTGCTGCACGGCAACGCGCCGGACACCGCCGGCGAGGACCGGCAGCCCGGTCTGGACGACCTCGCCGGGCTCCTCGACTCCGTACGGGCCGCCGGGCTGCGGGCCCAGGTCACCGTGCACGGTGTCCCGGCCCGGCTGCCGGAGTCCCTGGACATCGCCGTGTACCGGGTGGTGCAGGAGATGCTCACCAACGCGCTGCGGCACGGGGACGGCCGCACCGCGGACGTCGTCCTGCGCCACGACGGTGCCACCCTCACCGTGTCCGCTACCAACCCACTGCCCTCGGGCGGGCACCCGCGGCCCGACTCCCCGCATCGCGGGCTGCAGGGCATCCGCAGCCGCGCCGCCCTCTTCGACGGTTCCACCGCCTACGGCCTCGCGCCCGACGGCAGAACCTGGATCACCACCGTGTCCTTCCCCCTCGACTCACCGGTCCCGGCGGACCCCTCATGACCCTGCGCGTCCTGGTCGCCGACGACCACGCCATGTTCCGTTCCGGTCTGCGCGCGGCGCTGGCCACCCAGGCCGATCTGGAGTGCGTGGCGGAGGTGTCGGACGGTCGGGCCGCCGTCGAGGAGGTACGCCGGCTGCGGCCGGACGTCGCCATCCTGGACATCCGCATGCCCCGCCTGGACGGCCTGCGCGCCACCGAGACGCTCCTCGCCGACCCGGCGAACACCACCAAGGTGGTACTGCTGACCACCTACGACAACGACACCTACGTGCACCGGGCGCTGCGGGCGGGAGCCAGTGGCTTCCTGCTCAAGAGCCTGCCCCCGGAGGAACTGATCGCGGCGGTCCGGGTGGCCGCCCGCGGCGACGCGCTCATCGATCCCTCGGTGACCCGGCGGCTCAGCTCCCGTCTCGCCGACGGACTCGCCCCACCGCCGGTCCCCGCCGCGCTGGACGAGCTGACCGCACGGGAACACGAGGTGCTGCTGCTGGTGGCACGCGCGTACAGCAACGCGGAGATCGCCGCTCACCTCGGCATCGGCGACGAGACGGTCAAGACCCATGTCTCGCGCATCCTGACCAAACTCGGCCTGCGGGACCGGGTGCACGCGGTGGCCTACGCCCACCTGCACGGCTTGGTCGACCAGGGCCCCGGGCCGTCCGGCCCGGCGGAGGACGCGCAGCGCCGGGGACCGACGGCCCGTCCGGGATTCTGAGTGGGCATTCAGATACGGCTCGTGGTGTCACGGCGCTCTTGAGGTTCGGCTTCTCCGGAATGATCTGCGTCCTGCGTGCAGCTTCACGGTCTTCCAGGCTCCAGCCTCGACGCCCGTTTGCTCCGCTTTTCGCAGCCGGATTCCGTCTGGTCCATGGACATCACAGAAACGCCCTACTGGTCAAGTAACGCCGTCGGCCACTGTCCACGTCGGCTGCTCCGCCGCCGCCAACCACAACCCGGCCAGTGCCACATCGACCTGGACGCCGACTGCGTCCACACCCTCACCACCGCGGCCGGGACCACCGGCACCGGTCTCACCGGCCTGCCGGTCATCCGCCGCGAGGTCGTCACCAACAGGCCTCCGGCGCAGCGCGGAGTCTGCGATGCCCACTCCACCGCACGACAGGCCCTGCCGGCCCGGCTCCGGCAGCCGGTTCCGCGCCCCTTCGACTCGCGTCTAAGGAACCCGGCACCGGCGCCCCGAACGGGGCCAGGCACGCGCGCTGCTCGGGCTGCACACTGCCGGGGAAGTATGCCTAACGAACGGCCAGCAGACCGTACAGAAGGGGAATCCGCGGCTCGGGCAGCCGCCACCAGCCAGAGTCCGTACGGACCATCCGCGGCCAGCGCGGCCAGGGAAGCTCGTCGCTCTCCCGCAGTCGCCGGACGCCCATTCCCGCATCCGTCAACGCGTTCACGACCTCTCCCACCCCGTGCATCCACTCGTAACTGTCCGTGGCTCCCTCGACGGCCGGACCGTCGGTGTAGGTGTAGGTGGCGTCCCGGTGCACCGGACCGGAGCCCCCCAGGTAGTCGTGGCGCAGCAGCAGCTCCGGTCCCTCACCCGGACCCGGTTTCGGGCCGAGCGAGTTGAGCAGCGGGTGGAACTCCACGACGTACAACCGCCCGCCCGGCCGCAGGAGCCTGGCCACGGCATCCGCCCACCGGTCGAGGTCGGGCAGATAGCACAGGGCGCCCTTGCCGGTGTAGACGACGTCGAACCGCCGTCCCTCAAGTGCCGCCACGGCGTCGTACACGTTGGCCTGGACATAGGCGACGTCGAGGCCCGATGTCGCGGTGAGGTCCCGCGCGGCCGTCACGGACGCCGCCGAGAAGTCCAGGCCGACCGTCCGGGCTCCGCGCCGGGCGAAGGCGAGCGTCTCCGTGCCAAGGTGGCACTGCAGGTGCAGCACGTCCCGGCCGGACAACTCGCCGAGGTCCTCCCACTCGAACGCGGCGAACCAGCGCTCCGGATCCAGGTCCTCGTCCAGGCCGTAGAACCGACTGGCGACGTGGACCGGAGTGCGGGCATCCCAGTTCGCCTGGTTGGCGCGCATCAGCCGCGCGTGCTCGGCGGAAGTCATGCGGACATCCAACCGTGCCCCGACCGCGCGCGAGGGGAGGAAAACCGGAAAGTGCTGTGCCGGGTGTCGATTCGGCCGGTTCCCGTTCGTCGGTGGGTGTAGGAATGTGATGAGAACCGGGAGGAGCCTCAAGCGAGCAGCGGGACTTCCGTTTCTCCGCGAAACGACCGGGGCCCCGATGGCATAGTTGTGAGGGCAGGGTTCTGCCGGTGGCGGTGGGCTGCTGGTCGGTCGAGAGCCGCTCGTGAACCGGTGCGCCACCAAGGACCCCCTCCGTACGGAGAGTCACGGCGCTCGCGAGGAACATCCACCACCCGGGGCCTGGTCACCACGGGCCCCGTTCTCCGTCGGAGAGAAGACGTGAACCACATCGTCCGCGGCAGCCTCCTGATTGCCTTCGGCCGTGACGATGGTGTGGCGCGGCTGTCGCGTTTGCTTACGGCGTCGCCCGCAGTCGCACCGCCCCCAGGAACGGTCAGGGGCCGGTTTCGGATCTCTCCGAAACCGGCCCCTGACCTGCGACTGTCTCCAGTCGGGACGACAGGATTTGAACCTGCGACCCCTTGACCCCCAGTCAAGTGCGCTACCAAGCTGCGCCACGTCCCGATGCCCGCCTGACCTGGGGTTTCCCCGGCAGGGCGTGCAGGAAAACCATACCGCACTCGGGCCGGTGGTCGCGCATCCCTTTCCCGTCCCCGCCGCACTTGGCCTCGACTCCGGTTGAGGTCGCACGCTCGTCCGTACGACGAGGACCGCCGAAACACACGGACGTGCCCACGGGTACGACGACCTGTCCGGTCTGAGGGCGCTGATGACGGGGGACGAGAAGCACGGGCCCACCACGACGTCCCCCCTGGACGTGCTGCAGGTGCTCCACGACCGGTGCTGCGGGTCGGCCCGGGGTGCGCGGACGGCCCGGGGCGGGACCGGTTCCTGCTGTCGAAGGGGCACGGGCCGATGGCGTACTACGCCGTGCTCGCCGCCAAGGGGTTCGTGCCCGTGGAGTGGCTGGGCGGCTTCGGTTCCCACAGCTCACCGCTGGGACACCACCCCGGCCGGGCCCTGGTGCCGGGGGTGGAGATCGGCAGCGGTTCACTGGGGCACGGGCTGCCTCGACGGGGAGCGGTTTCGCACCCTGTGCGAGGGCGGCCCGGGCGTGGTCGTCGCGGTCGGACCGCTGCTGGACGGTGTGCTCGCCGCCACTCAGGGCCTCGACGTCACCGTGCTGTACGCCACCGCGGTCCGCCCTTTCGACGCCGGGGCGCTGCGCCGGGCCGTGCGGGCGGCGCGGGCGGACGTGGTCCTGGTCGAGCCGTACCTTACGGGTACGTCGGCGGCGGCCGTGAACGAGGCTCTGTCCGACGTACCGCGCCGGGTGCTGGTCCTGGGGGTCGGCCGGCGCGAGCTGCGGCGGTACGGGCTCGTCGAGGAGCACGCCGCCGCGCACGGGCTGGACGCCCGGTCGCTGCGGGAGCGGATCGGCGGCTTCCTCGGGGCGGCGGTCCCGCGCTGGCCTGGGCACGCTCAGCCGGTGGGCGGCAGGCCCAGCCGGGGGTGGCTCTCCAGCAGGGCGGGCGGGGCGGCCTGGCGCCAGGAGTCGGCGAGGACGTCCCGCAGCTCGTCCTCGTCCTCCAGCGCGGCCAGCCGGGCCCGCACCCAGGCGAACTGGGCCTCGTGCCCGGCGATCCAGAACTTCTCCGGCTCGGCGAGGACCAGTTCGTCCCGCTCCTCCTTGGGGCAGCGCACGGCGACGGACGTCTCGTCCTCGGGCAGCGTGGCGAACATCTTGCCCGCGACCCGGAAGGTCGGCATGCTCCAGGCGGTCTTCTCCGTGGTGTCCGGCAGGGACAGGGCGATACGGCGTACGTCTTCGGCGTCCGGCATGTCGGGCACCGTAGCCCGCCCCACTGACAGTCGGCCCGAGGCGGCGGCCCGCCGGTCCCGGCACCCCGCGGGGACTGCGCGCGGGCACGCGTCCTGGGGCGCCCACCGCGACGCTCCCGCCGGTCCCGGCACCGCGGGTTTTTTGCGGCTCGCGCATACCCTTGTGCGCGTGACGCAATACTCCGGTGACCTCGACGCCCTCGTACGCGCCCGGATCCGCGCCCTGCGCCTGGCGCAGGGCTGGTCCCTCGACGAACTGGCCGGCCGGGCCCGGCTCAGCCCCTCCACGCTCAGCCGCATCGAGAACGGCCGGCGCCGCCTCGCGCTGGACCAGCTCGTCACCCTGGCCCGTGCCCTGGACACCTCGCTCGACCAGTTGGTGGAGACCGCCGCCGACGACGTGGTCTCCAGCCCGACGATCGACGCGGCCCGCCAGCGGATGCGGTGGTCCGTCCGCGCCGACCCCGGTCTGAGCGTCGTACGCCAGCGCCTGACGGACCCGCCGCCCGACAACCCGGCGCGCATGCGCGCCCACCCGGGCCGGGAGTGGCTCGTCGTGCTCTCCGGCACCGCCGTCCTGCTCCTGGGCGACCGGCGCGTTCGCGTGGAGACCCACCAGGCCGCCGAGTTCCCGACGATGCTCCCGCACGCCCTCGGCGCCGAGGGCGGGCCCTGCGACGTCCTGGGCATCTTCGACCGTGACGCCCGCCGCGGCCACCAGCGCGCCGAGACCGCCGAGGACACCGGCCGCCCGTCCCGGTGAGGACGGGTTCCTTGCGCGTCCGGCACGCCGGGCGGCCGTCGCCTTGCCCTTCCGGGAAGCGGGCCCGCCGCCGGCCCGTGGTCCTTCTAGCGTGGCCGGCATGACACACACCTCCCCGCGAGCGGGCCACGCCTCCGACGGCCAGGCGGAGATCCTCGACCTGGACGCCGAGGTGCTCGCCGAGCACCTCGGCGCCCTCACCGCGTGGCTGCCCGTCACCGTCCCTCCCCGGCACGTCGTGGACCTGGGCTGCGGGACCGGCGCCGGCACCTTCGCCCTGCTCGACCGCTTCCCCGAGGCCGAGGTGACCGCCGTCGACGCCTCGGCCGGCCACCTCAGGCGCCTGCTGGAGAAGGCCTCCGCCGCCGGTGCGGCCGACCGGGTGCGCACCGTCCGGACCGACCTGGACGCCGCCTGGCCCGCCCTCGGCAGACCCGAACTGGTCTGGGCGTCCGCCTCCCTGCACCACATGGCCGACCCCGGCCGCGCCCTGCGCCGGGTGCGTGACCTGCTGGCGCCCGGCGGACTGTTCGCCGTCGTCGAACTGGCCGGGTTCCCCCGGTTCCTGCCCGCGGACGCCCCCGAGGACCGTCCCGGTCTGGAGGAGCGCTGCCACGCCGCGCTGGAGCGGCACCACACCGAGCACGTGCCGCGCCGCGGCGCCGACTGGGGAGCCGCGCTCACCGCCGCCGGCTTCACCGTCGAGGCCGAACGCACCGTCACCGTGGACACCGGCCCGTCGCGCACCGACGCGGTCGGCCGCTACGCCCTCGCCGGCCTGCGCCGTCTGCGCGACGCCGCCGCCGGGACGCTGGCGGCCGGGGACCTCGCCGCCCTGGACCGGCTGCTCGACACCGACGGTCCGCACAGCGTCCTGCGCCGCGACGACCTGGCGGTGCGTACCGAACGCGTGGTGTGGGCCGCGCGGCGCACCCCCTGAGTCCGGTTCAGCCGGGCGGTCCGACGTGTTTGAAGTACAGCGTCGTGGGCCGCAGGACACCGCCCGGGTCCGCGGCGTAGTCGGGGATGACTCCGGCCCTGGTCCAGCCCGCCGAGCGGTAGAGGCGTTCGGCGGGGCTGCCGGTCTCGGTGTCCAGGTGGAGCAGGGTGACGCCGGCCTCGGCGGCGGCCCGTTCGGCGGTGTCCAGGAGGGTGCGGCCGAGGCCCCGGCCGCGGGCGCGGCGGCGCACCATCAGCTTGACCAGTTCGGCGCGGTGGCGGCTGTTGGGCTTGTCGGGCAGGACGAGGCTGACGGTGCCGGTCACCCGTCCGTCCTCGCGCGTCACCCACACGGCGAGGCCGCCGGCGGCCACCGCGTCGGCCCGCGCCCGCCACCAGGCCAGGGCCTCGGCCCGGTCCAGCGGGGCGAGGAAGCCGACCGAGGCGCCGCCGCGCACGGTGTCGGTCAGCAGGTCGGCCAGCTCCCCCGCGGCGTCGTTGAGCCGGGGCGCGTCCAGGCGGATCGCCGTCATGGCAGCACCACCGCCAGCACGTACCGCGCGTCGCCGGGCCCGGGGCACCGGAACCGGGTCGGCCCCCAGACGCGCATCCGCAGACAGTCACCGGTGTCCAGGCGGTGGGCGGTGTCCTGCGCCGTCACCTCCAGCTCCCCCTCCAGCACCCAGAGGTGCTGTTCCAGACCGGGCACGGGCGGCCGGTCGTACGCCAGGTCGGCGTCGGCGGTGAGCCTTGCCTCCACGAGTTCGCCGCGCAGCCCGGCGTGCGGCGGGGACACCGACCGGCGTACGAAACCGGCGGCGCGGTCCGCCCAGACCTGCTGGTCGGCGGCCCGGACCACGGGGGCGGGCCGGGCCTCGACCTCGCCGAGCAACTGGGACATGGTCCGTCCGTGGACCGCGCACAGGCGGTTCAGGAGGGCGGCGGTGGGGCTGGTCTCGGCCCGTTCGGCACGGGACAGCGTGGAGCGGCTCACTCCGGTGCGTTCCGCCAGCTCGTCCAGGGACCAGCCGCGTTCGGCGCGCAGCTCGGCCAGGCGGGCGCCCAGCCGGACGTCCACCGGGTCGGGGGCCGTTCCGTCAGCACGGTGTCTCATATCCGAGACGTTATCCCAGGTATGAGACAGACATGTGACGGGCGGCTCACTCGTGGCCCCCGCCGCCCGTGCGTCCGGCCCCGGGGCGGATCAGCGGACGGTCTCCCGTGCCCCGGCGTACGGCCGCGCTGTCGGCGGCCCCCGGCCGGCGGCCACGGCCTTACCGGCGAACTCGTGGCCGGGGAGCAGCGGGAAGCTCACCGCCACGCGCCCGGCCGTCCCGGGCCCGGATGCGCGCTTGGCTGTCCCGGTCCCGGGCGCGCGGGCCGGTGCCGCCGATCCCGGTGCGCGGCACCTGGGCGGGGACGTCACCGGGTCCGGCGGCGGGCCCGGGGACGTCCGTGAGCCACTGGCCGGGCTCCGCCTTCTCCCCGACCAGCGCTCTCAGTGCCGCGGCTCCTGACGGCGCGGTCCCGGCGCCGGGCACGACGAAACGGCCCGCGTCCAGGGAAAGTCCAGGGAAAGAGGTGATCGCCCGGCGATCCGCCCCGCCCGGCGTCGCCCGTCCGTCGAGGTTCTCCCGACCGCGCCGCGGCTCTCCTTCACGCCCCGTGCGGGGGCGGGTCACAGGGGCAGGCCGTCGGCCGCGCTCCGTTCGATCCGGCCCATCAGTTCCGCCGCCGTCGCCTTGATGGTCTCCAGCCCGGCCTTCCCCCACGGTCTGGGCCGGACGTCGGCGGCGCTCACCGCGCCCAGTACCGTCCCCGTACTGTCGATGAGCGGGGCGCCCAGGTAGGAGCGGATGCCGAAGGTGTCGACGACCGGGTTGCCCGCGAACCGCGGATAGTCGCGGACGTCCTCCAGGACCAACGCCCGCCGCCGGGCCGCCACATGGGGGCAGAAGCCGTGGTCGCGGGGCTGGACCCGGGTGAACTCGGGCACGGTGCCGTCCCCCGCCGGCACACCCGCGGGGGCGTGCAGCCCGGCGAAGAACTGCCCGTTCTCCACCAGGAAGTTGACCATCGCGTACGGTGCCTCGGTCACTCGGGCGAGCCGGTCCGCGAAGGCGTCGAGGGCGGGGTCCCAGCGCTCGCCGAGGCCGAGCAGCCGCAGCCGCCGTACCCGCGCCGGGGCCTGCGGGTCCTCGGGCGTGAGCAGCAGCCGCCCGGCCGGGCGCGGCGGGTCGTAGCTCATGGGCGGGCTCCGGCGCCGTGCCCCGCGGCGGGCGCCGGCGTGTGGGCGATGAGATGGCGTACGAGGGTGAGCAGGGTCTGGACGCCGGAGCTGGAGATCCGGGCGTCGCAGCGGACGATCGGCACCTCCTCGGGCAGGTCGATGGCGGTGCGCACCTCCTCGGTGTCGTAGCGGTGGGCGCCGTCGAACTCGTTGACGGCGACGACGAAGGACAGTCCGCGCTGCTCGAAGAAGTCGATGGCGGCGAAGGACTCCTCCAGGCGCCGGGTGTCGGCGAGGACGACCGCGCCGAGGGCCCCCTCGCACAGTTCGTCCCACATGAACCAGAACCGTTCCTGGCCGGGGGTGCCGAACAGGTACAGCACGTGGTGCGGGTCGAGGGAGATGCGGCCGAAGTCCATGGCCACGGTGGTCTCCAGTTTGTTCTCGATCCCGTCCAGGTCGTCGGTCGCGGCGCTGACGGTGGTGAGCAGTTCCTCGGTGCTCAGCGGCGCGATCTCGCTGACCGCGCCGACGAAGGTGGTCTTGCCCACGCCGAACCCGCCCGCCACCAGGATCTTCAGCGCGGTGGGGAACGGGTCGCCGCCGTCGGCGCTCTCGTCGTAGTCAGAGCTGTCGTCGTAGTCCATCGAGCACTGCCTCCAGAAGGGCCCGGTCCGTGGGGTCGTGGTGGAACGCGGCGGGTGGCTTGGTGGTCAGCGCGCCGCAGTCGACGAGATCCGACAGCAGCACCTTGGTGACCGCCACCGGCAGCCTCAGATGGGCGGCCACCTCGGCGACCGGGACGGGAGCGCGGCACAGGTCGAGGGCCTGTGTGTGCTCCGGACCGAGGTGACCCAGCGGCGTGGCCCCGGTGGCCATCACCTGCGACACCAGGTCGAGCGCGACGGTGGGCCGGGTGCGGCCGTTGCTGACCGCGAAGGGCCGCACCAGGCGCCCGGCCGCGTCGTCCAGCCACGGCCCGTCGCCGGCCGTCGCCACGCTCAAGGCCTCATCGCCGGGGAAACCGGGACCGGCGGGACCGGCGGGCCGGCCGGGGCCCCGACGGCGTGCCGGCGGGGCGCGGTCACCAGGTAGGGGCGGACGCTCTTGACGAGCATCGCCATCTCGTAGCCGAGGACCGCCGCGTCGGCCTCACGGCTCGCCAGCACGGCCAGGCAGGTGCCCGAGCCCGCGGTGGTGACGAACAGCAGCGTCGAGTCGAGTTCGACCACGACCTGCCGTACGTCACCGCCGTCGCCGAAGCGGATTCCGGCGCTGCGGCCGAGGGAGTAGAGGCCGGAGGCCAGCGCGGCCATGTGGTCGGCGCTGTCGGCGTCGAGGCCGTGGACGGACTTCACCAGCCCGTCGCAGGACAGGAGCACCGCGCTGGAGGTGTGCGGCACCCGCTGCACGAGGCCGCTCATCAGCCAGTCGAGATCGGATACCTGGCTGGTGGGCGCATCGCTCGCCATGGTGGATCGACTCCTTGGGGGGTACGGAAATCCGCGCAAGCGCGGGGGTGGGGACGGGTCGGGCAGGGGGACGGTCATCCGGCCGGCGTACTGCCGTCGGGCCGGGCGCCTGGCCTGAGGCCGGGCCTGATGTCCGGCCGGGTGGTGGGGTCGGTGCGGGGTTCGGGCGCGGTGGGCCGCCACGGGGGGTCGGGCCGGGCGCCGGTCGTGCGGGGGACGTTCCCGGTGTCGTCCGCCAGGGGCCGCGAGAGCCCCGGTTCCATGCGCTGCCGCGCCTCGGCGAGGCCGATGCCGCGCTGGAAGGCGGCCATCAGGCCGGGGTCGTGACCGGTGGTCCGGTCGGTGTCCTGGCGGGGTGCGGGCCCCTCGCGCAGTTGGGGCACGAGGTGCTCCTGGGCGCGGCGGTGGGGCAGCCGGGGCTTGTCCGCGGTGCCGCGCACGGCGGTGTGGCGCGGTACGGGCGGTGTGGCGGTGTGCTCGGCGACCAGGGGCCGGTCGTCGGGCCGGATGCCGGGCACGGCCTCGGCCGGGGTGGGCCGTGCCGTCCCGTGGGCGCCGCGCACGGGCAGCGGCGCGGGGGCGCCGTGGGGGGCGGCCGGGGCGGGCCGGGGTGCGGGCACCGGCCCGGGGGCGGGCCCGGGCGGCGCCGACGTCGGCACCGGTCCCGCGGTGGGCGCGGGCGGAGCCGGGGGTACGGCCGTCAGGTCGCCGCCGGTGGCCTGCGGCGCCGGCGCCGGTGTCCCCGGGGCCGCGGCGGCCTCCGGTGCCGTGCCCAGCAGGGCCTGCGGCACGACGAGGACGGCCTGGACACCGCCGTAGATGTTGGTCTGGAGGCGGACGCCGATGCCGTGCCGCTTGGCGAGCTGGGAGACGACGTACAGGCCGATGCGGCCGTCCGCCAGCAGCCGGGCCACGTTGACCTGGTCGGGGTCGGCCAGCAGGGCGTTCATCCGCTGCTGTTCGGCCACCGGCATGCCGAGACCGCGGTCCTCGACCTCGACGGCGAGCCCGGCGGTGACCAGGCTGGCGCGCAGCAGCACCTGGGTGTCGGGGGCGGAGAACACGGTGGCGTTCTCCACGAGTTCGGCCAGCAGGTGGATCACGTCGGCGACGGCGTGGCCGCGCAGAGTGCCGTCGACGGGCGGGACCAGCCGGACCCGTGAGTACTGTTCGACCTCGGCGACGGCCGAGCGCAGCACCTCCGTCATGCAGACCGGGTGACTCCACTGGCGGCGGGAGACGGCGCCGCCGAGCACGGCGAGGTTCTCGGCGTGGCGGCGGATGCGGGTGGCGAGGTGGTCGACGTGGAAGAGGCCCTTGAGCAGGTCGGGGTCCTCCTGTTCGTTCTCCAGCTCGTCGAGGATGGAGATCTCCCGGTGCACCAGTGACTGCAGGCGCCGGGCCAGGTTGACGAAGACCTCCAGTTTCTGTTCGCTGCCCGTCTGGCTGGAGAGCTGGGCGGCTTGCACCACGGCGCCGACGGCGCCGTCGTGGGCGCGGGACAGGTCGGCGGCGAGCAGTTCGAAGTCGTCGGCGTCGTCCGGTGGTCCGCCGGGTGGTGTGCGCCGGGGCGGGCTCTCGCCGCGGCGCAACGTTTCCACCAGGGCCCGTAGTTCGTCCTCGCCGCGGGCGGTGCCGCGGCGCAGCGCGCCGAGGCGTTCCTGTACCAAGCGGGCGGCGCGGTCGGCGGCGACGGCGGCGGTGACGACGGCGGCCACGGTGACGGCGACCGCGCCGGCCAGCACGGTCCACAGCACGAGGGCCGGACGGACGCCGGTGGACCGGACGGTGAACAGGACGGCCGCCGAGGCGCTGAGGGCGACCGCGACGGGCGGCAGCACGGCGAGACGGAGCAGCTGGGACCGTAAGGGGGCCTCGGGCGGCGCGGACTCGGTACGGGCGGCCGGCCGGCCGTGCCGTCCGCCTTCACGGCGGTCGGCGCGCGATGCCGGGGCGCGGAGGTGAGACATCGGTGTCCTCGGGTGCGGGTCCGTCGGGGCTGGGTGCTCGCGCGTGGTGCGCCACGCGGGCATGCGCCATCGCGGTGTCGGCCGCGCGGACCGCGGACCCGGCCCGTGTCGCCCGACGGACACTCACAGTAGTCGCGTGCGTCTCGTGCGCGAGGGGCGGTTCGCCGAAATCCCCCGGACATCGCCATAGAGGGACGAGTTAACGATCGGAAGCGATCAAACCGAGTCACTCTCGGTTGCTACGGATCACCTTTCCACCTCTTACCGGCCGGCGCGAGGTGGAGGCGCGCTGATCCCGGCCCGGCTGCCGGCGCGGATGCCGGTCAGCGGCGCGGGTACCGGCCGTCGGTGCGGATGCCGACCAGCGATACGGGTACCGGCCGTCGGTGCGGATGCCGGCCCGTCGGCACGGAAGCCGACCAGCGGTGCGGATGCCGGTCGGGGTACGAGGCCGGGACGCGGACCCCGCGCCGCGCCGCATCCGCCGCACCGCCCGTCGACGGGACCACCGGGCACGCCCGGGCCCTCGCCGCCGCGGCGGCGTCGACGCGGCCGCGTCGACGCGGGGCCGGCGCCCCGGCAGGACCCCGTGCCCGGCGCCCCGGCAGACCGGGCGGGCGCCCTCGTCACGACGGCGCCGGCCGGCTCACCATGCGCGCCGGAGCGCTCCCCGCGGCCGTGCGGGGTGGGTGCCACCGTGACCTACGCCCGGGTGAGCGCGTCGCGGCGGGTCCGCCCCCGGCCGGCCCGTCACCGCGGCGACGGGCCGCGTCCCGGCGCCCCCGTGTTCGTCGGTCCGGTCAGATGACGCCCTGCGCCAGCATCGCGTCCGCCACCCGCTCGAAGCCGGCGATGTTCGCTCCCGTCACGTAGTCACCGGGAGCCCCGTAGCGCTCGGCCGTCTCGTGGCAGGTGGTGTGGATGTCGTTCATGATGCGGGTCAGCTCCTCCTCCACCCGCGCCGCCGACCACGACGTACGGGCGTGGTTCTGCGCCATCTCCAGGGCGCTGACCGCGACACCCCCCGCGTTGGCGGCCTTGCCGGGCCCGAACGCGACACCGGCCTGCTGGAACAGGTGCACGGCGGCCGGGGTCGTCGGCATGTTGGCGCCCTCCGAGACCGCCTTCACGCCGTTGCGGATCAGGGTGGCGGCGTCCTGCTCGTTCAGTTCGTTCTGTGTGGCCGACGGCAGCGCGAGGTCGGCCGGGACCTCCCAGACCCGTCCGCCGGGCACGAAGCGGGCCGAAGCGCCCCGGCGCTCGGCGTACGCGTCCACCCGGCCGCGCTCCACCTCCTTGATCTGCCTGAGGAGGTCGAGGTCGATGCCCTTCTCGTCGACGACGTAACCGGAGGAGTCCGAGCAGGTCACGGCGTTGGCACCGAGGGCGGTCAGCTTCTCGACGGTGTGGATGGCGACGTTGCCGGAGCCGGAGACGACCGCCGTCCGGCCCTCCAGGTCCTCACCGCGCTCACGCAGCATGGCAGCCGCGAAGAGGACGTTGCCGTACCCGGTGGCCTCGGGGCGGATCAGCGAGCCGCCCCAGCCCGGGCCCTTGCCGGTGAGGACTCCGGCCTCCCAGCGGTTGGTGATGCGCCGGTACTGGCCGAACAGGTAGCCGATCTCCCGGCCGCCGACACCGATGTCCCCCGCGGGCACGTCCGTGTGCTCGCCGATGTGCCGGTACAGCTCGGTCATGAACGACTGGCAGAACCGCATGACCTCCGCGTCGCTGCGGCCGTGCGGATCGAAGTCGCTGCCGCCCTTGCCGCCGCCGATGCCGAGCCCGGTCAGCGCGTTCTTGAAGATTTGCTCGAACCCGAGGAACTTGACGACACCCAGGTTGACGGAGGGGTGGAAACGCAGGCCGCCCTTGTACGGGCCGAGCGCGCTGTTGAACTCCACCCGGAAACCACGGTTGACGTGCACCCGTCCCTGGTCGTCCTGCCACGGCACCCGGAAGATGACCTGGCGCTCCGGCTCGCACAGCCGCTCGATCAGCCCGGGTTCGGCGTACTCGGGCCGGGCGGCGACGACCGGTGCCAGGGTCTCCAGGACTTCGTGCACGGCCTGGTGGAACTCGGGCTGCGCCGGGTTGCGGTGCTCGATCTCGCCGAGCAGGCGCGCGAGGGTGGTCTTCGTCTCGGATCGCGTGGTCACAGGAGCCCTTTCTGGCACGGCTGACACCGGGGACGGTGCGCGCCGACGGGGGGCGCTCGGCTCCGTTGCCGTGCGCGGGACACTTAAGTGTTACGCGCATGTAAACATCTTGACCAGCGTCGGGGTCCAGGAGCGACCACTATGCGAGACGGGCCCACCGCACGACCGCCCGCCCCCGGGGCGGGGGGGGGGGGGGCCCCGGGGGGGGGGCCGGCCGGGGCGCCCGCCGCCGTCTCACGCGGTGGCCTGCGGGCGCCGCGCGGAGTGCTGCTCCGCGGGGAGGTCCTCCGGCAGGAGCGTGGTGAGATCGGTGA
>NZ_JBUDHV010000012.1:158838-180261 GCF_054956795.1 Streptomyces sp. SYSU D01066-1
CTGGGGGGGGGTCCTGGCGCGACCCCTTGGCGCTGCGGGCCCCCCGCCCGCCCGCCCGCCCCGGGGCGGGCGCGGCCGGGCACCGGGCGGGGGGCCCGGCCGCTCCGGCCCGTCACGTCAGCCCTGGCGGGTCCTGAAGCGCGACTCCTTCTCGTCGATCACACAGGCGGCGCCCCGCCGGGCACCCCGCCGGGGCGCCCGGCTCCGTCCTCACCGCGCGCGGGGGATTGCATACCTTCGGGGAATCGCACCCCTCCACCGCGTCCTTCTTCCGAAGGGCGCGGGACGACACGCCTCAGCGTGTCTCACGAAAGGGGACGTGCCCGCCGACGACCGGGTCGTACTTGCGCAGGACCAGCCGGTCGGGGTCGTTCAGACGGTTCTTGCGGGTCACGTAGGTGACGCCGGTGCCGGCCGTGGAAGTCAGCCTGACCACCGGACGCGTGGTGCTGCGTGCCATGAGACGCTCCTTGCTCCGCAGCCCGAGCCGCCTGACTCGGGCATGTCATACATAGGGTCACAACGCCCACATCGGGTACCGCATTCCCGACGCGGGGACCATGACGGGCGAAGGCCGCACAGTGCGCGCCGCCAGTCCCCGCCCTCCGAGCGACGGCCCAGGTGTCGCGCGGTGCGTTGACGCCCCTTCTGGGTGAACGTGCCCCATTGGCCCCGGTCGTCCCGCCCCGGGCTGCGACTCTCAGGACCGACGTCCGGCGCGGGGCCGCTCCGCGACCGCGCCTCGGCGTCACCCGTACCCGATCCGATCGATCCGATCAAGGAGTACCTGTGACTGTCCGACACCGGGTGACCGGCATCCTCGCCTCCACCGCCGCTCTCGCGCTCACCTCCCTCGGCGCCGTGGCGTTCACCGCGGCCCCTTCGGCCGCGGCTCCGTGCGGCTTCTACGAGACGAGCGCCGACGCCTTCTACCAGCACTGCACCTCGGACGGCTCCCACGTCGTCATCAAGGTGGCCGTCGCGCACGCGGCCGACTACGAGCGCTGTGTCGCCCCCGGCCGGACGTGGCTCGGATCGGCGTCCAAGATCCAGGGCGCGCACTACGTCGGACGCACGTGCTGACGGCCCGCCGATGAACACCTCCGGGCGCGGACGACTCCGTCCGCGCCCGGGGTGCGACGCGACCGCGCCGCCGCGGGCGGACGGACGGCACCGAGGACGGGATCGGCCGACGAGGCCGAGAACACCGCCGCCGGCCGACCGGCCGGGTCCCCGGCCGTCACGCCACCGCCCGCCCCGCCTCCTCGGCCACCCCCCGCGTCCGCTCCCCCGGCTCCTTCCCCGCCGCGGAGCGGACTGTCAGTGGCCCACCGCACAATGACGGCATGTCATACACAGACGAGTTCCGCGCCTTCGCCTCCCGACACGGTGTCTCCAGCGACGCCATCACCCGGATCATGTGGCACATGCAGCCGTCCTTCCACATCTACCCGGTCGACGAGGGTGACGTCGAACCCAGGGACATCGTGGTGGGTCACGTCGGCGGGCTGCCGGAGCTGCCCGCCGACACCGAGTGGGACGCGGGGCACCACTTCGTCGCCGCTCTCGACCTCGCCGCACTGCCGAAGCAGCCGCTGGACGACGGCCTGCCGCGCGAAGGCCACCTGTTGTTCTTCGCCTTCGAGGACTACCACGCCGAAGACGGCGTCGTCCCGGTGATCCACGTTCCACCGGGAACCGAGACGGCCGTGCGCCCCGTTCCCGTCGGCGAGGGCTGGGACGGCGAACCGTACGAGCTGAAACCGCTGAGACGGCAGGTACTGGTCTGCGACCCCGGCACGTCGTGGGACGTGCTCGACTGGGTGTGGGACCCCGAGGACCTCGAGGACCTCGACGAAGAGGAAGAGAAAGAGGAAGAGGAGGAGAAGGTCGAGTTGCCGCCCCTGCAGGACGACCTCGACGACGAAGCGAGGGAACGGCTCGCCCCGATCGTGGCCGCTGTCCGCGAGTACGCCGAGCGGGTCGGGGCCGTCCCGCGCGTGCGGCGCAACGGCGGGCTGCGCGGGGTGGAGATGAACCCCCCGTACTACCGGGCCGTGTACGACGCGGAGTTCCTGAGGAAGGGCGAGGAGGCCGTGCTCGTCTGCCGGGACGCCCCCGAGAGGTTCGAGGAACTGTACGCACGGGCCATGGCCGAAGCGGCGACCATGGAGGGAGGCCCCTGGCTGAACCTCCTGGAACTCACCCAGGCCGACATCTTCGACTGGGGCGACGGCGAAGTGGGCTGGATCATCAACCGCGACGACCTGCTGGCACAGCGCTTCGACCGGGTCCGCCAGGCGTACAACTGCTGACCGCGGACCGAGACGGGGAGGAGACCGGTATGACGGACACCGATGGGCGGGCGGCCGTCGCCCGTCCCGGGCCCAGGGCCCAGACGGACGGCGTCGAGGACCGCGGCGTGCCCCCGGCGGCGCGGCGGCGCCGGGTGGCGCGCCGACTGCGCCTGCTCGCAGCCGTGCTGGTGAGCCTCTGCGCCCTGCTGGGGGCGGTGCGGCTGGTCGCACCCGCCACCGCGGGACCGGAGGGCGAACCGCCGGGGGTTCAGAGGCAGTTGGCGTTCCTGCGGGCAGCGCTGGACGACGGCGCGGGTGACGAGGCGCAGGCCATGTTCCCCGAGGGCCACTTCTTCCTGCACGCGCTCTACGGTCTGAGCTGGGTCGAGCTCGGCATGCGCGCCCCGGCCGGCGAGCGGTCGACGGCGCTGCGGGAGGCCCGGTGGGCGCTTCGGCAGCTGGACTCCCCGGCGGGCCGGGCCCCGTTCAGCGCGGACCTCACTCCGTCGTACGGTGTCTTCCACCGCGGGTGGAGCAACTGGCTGCGCGGCGGTGTGCTGGCCCTCCAGCCGGCCGGGCGGCGCGATGCCGCCGAGGCACGCCGGTTCGCCCGCGACTCGGCCGAGCTCGGCGCGGCGTTCGACGCCTCGCCCTCGCCCTATCTGGAGGCGTACCCGGGTCAGGCGTGGCCGGTGGACTCGACCGTGGCCGTCGCGTCGCTGCGGCTGCACGACCGTCTGCTGCCGGACCGGTTCGGCCCCACCGTCCAGCGGTGGCTGCGGCAGGCACGGGAGCGGCTCGATCCGCGCACCGGACTGCTCCCGCACCGTGCCGACCCGGGCACCGGAAAGCCGGCCGAAGTGGCCAGGGGCACCTCGCAGAGCCTCATCCAGCGCTTCCTGGTCGACATCGACCCCGCCTTCGCCGCCGGGCAGTACTCCCGCTTCCGCGACCTGTACCTCACCTCACCCCTCGGTCTCGGGCCGGCGGTGCGGGAGTACCCGGACGGCACGGACGGGCCGGCCGACGTCGACTCCGGTCCGCTTCCGCTCGGCGTGAGCCTGTCGGCGAGCGTCGTCACCATCGGCGCGGCCCAGGTCCACGGTGACGCCCGGCTCGCCACCGCTCTGTCGGGCGTCAGCGAATTGGCGGGCGTCCCGGTCGGCACTCCCTGGACCAAGCGGTACGCCTTCGGTCTGCTCCCGGTCGGCGACGCGTTCCTGGCCTGGTCGAAGACGGCCCGGCCGTGGGTGGCTCAGGTGCCGTCCCCGCCGCCGGCGGCCGTTCCGGCGTGGTGGCGCGTGCCGCTGCTGTCGCTCCTGGCGCTGTCCGGTGCCGTGCCATGGCTGCCGGCCCTGATACGGCGCTTGCGGCGTCGCGATGCATGACCCGAACCGGCAGAACGGATCCGTTCCCGCGTCCTGTACGCGCTCTCGCTCGCTCTCGTCCTGCGGCCGACGCCGGTCGCGGGGCCGGTGGACGCCGCTGGAGCTGTCGGCCGCGCGCGAACAGCACACGGACGGTTCCTCAGCTCTCCCTGAGCGGACCGTGTCCTGGCTGTCCGGCTGCCGACGCCTCCACCGCCGCTACGAACGCAAGCCCGGACACTTCCTCGCCTTCACCGCCATCACCGCGACGCTCATATGCCACCACCGCCTGGCCGAGTGAAATGGCGTCCCAGTCCCGAACGATCACTCAGGCCGCCCGCAGCAATCCCTCGATCTCCCGCATCTGCGCCGGCTCCAGCGGCCCGAACTCCAGCGCACCCGCGTTCTGCTCGGCCTGGGCCACACTCCTGAAACCAGGGATCGGCACGGTGCGCGGGCTGCGGGCCCACAACCAGCCAATGGCCCCCTGCGCAAGCGTCCGGCCACCGGAGGTGAGTACCTCGCGGACCGCTTTGACCCGCGCCACCCACTCACTCGCCGCGCCCTCCGCGGTGAACCAGCGCAACCAGCCCGGAGGCGTGCTACGGATATCGCCCTGCGCCACGGCCCCGGCCGACGCGTGCCTGCCGGCCAGCAGGCCCATCGCCAACGGGCTGCGGTTGATGCTGGCCAGCCCCGCCTCTTCGCACAACGCCAACAGCTCGGGAGCGTCGTGCAGCACACTGCACTCGTGCTGGACTGCGACGCCGTGCCTCCCCTGCGCGAACACCCGGGCCCGGAGGACGTCGTCCGTGCTCCAGGCATACCCGCGGATCAACCCCTCCGCCACGAACTCCTCGCAGGCGTCGCGCAGTCGGGCACCCGCGTCCGGATCCGCATCGGACAGATGCAACTGGTAGAGGTCCACATAGTCGGTGCCCAGCCGCCGCAGCGAAGCGTGCAGCGCCTTGCGCGCGTACTCGGGTGAATCGTCGGCGCCGGTCATGACCGCGCTCGACTCGTCGAAGAGGTTGCCCCACTTGGTGGCGATGACGACCTCGTCCCGGCGCCCGGCCAGAGCCCGGCCCAGCACCCTCTCGCTGTGGCCCGCACCGTACACGTCGGCCGTGTCGAAGAAGGTTATCCCCAGATCGAGAGCGCGCCGGATAGCAGCAGTGGACTCGGCGTCGTCCACCTTGCCCCAGCCAAGGGGACTGCCCGCGCTGTCCGTCCATTCGCCGCCGATCGCCCAGCAACCGAAACCTAACGCGCTGATCTCGGGGCCGCCGGCTCCCAGGGTCCGAGTCATGGAACGGGAACCCTCGCTCATGTCGTGCACCAGCCCTCCCAAGTCATTGATTCGTTCCCGTCTTCGGGCGGGCCTGCCGCATGCTCACCCGGCGAGCCGTCAGCGCGACGAGACCGGCTACCACATCACCAACGGTGACCAGGATACGGCTCAGCGCCACCACGGCGATCACGCCCGACCCGGACAGGACAGCGGTCAGGGTGAGACCGAGTACCAGGTCACGGGCGCCGAGCCCAGCCGGCAGGATGAAGGCGAGCATTCCGCACACCGCCGACAACGAGAAGCCGCCCACCCCGACCACCAGCGCCATGCTCGGATCCGCGCCCAGGACGGCGACGAGCACAGGAACGTGGAGACCAGTAAGGATCCACCCCGCGCCCATCAGGCCCGTGGCACGCAGAGCCGTCCGCCGGTCGACAGGCGCCTCCCGCCACCGGCCGAGTACCGGGGCGGCCCATACCACCCCGGCCGGCAGTGCCAGGCACAGGGGCGCCAGCAGCCACCACCGCGGCTCGGTTCCGGCCAGCACGGGCACCGCGAGGACACCGACCGCGGCGCCGGCGGCGGTGCTCATCACCACACTGACCAGGAAGCCGCCTGCCAGCCGGGCCGGCCGCTGTCCTACCGACCTGGCGAGCCCGGCGTGTGCCAGAGCCGGCCACAGGCCGCCGGGGACGTACTTGGCGAGTCCTCCGGCGAAGTACAGCCGCATCGCGTCGGGCAGCGTCAGCCGGACACCCATCCCTTCGAGCAGGACCCGCCAGCCCAGCATGCCCGGTACCAGACCGGCCATCACCAGCGCACCGGCGAGCAGCGCGGGCCCCGGTCCGACGGTCCGCAACTGGTCACCGACAGCCGATCGCTCCCGCCACACAACCGCCGCGAGGGCCACCACCACGACCGTGCAGCCGAGCACCCGCGCCACAGCGGCCACCATGGGCGGGAACCGACCGAGCCGCCCGATCACCGAGCACCGCCGTCCTGAACGGACAGCCACAGTGACTGGGCCCGGTGGTCCGACATGCCCGCCGACCCGTCCAGCCCGTACCGGTGCACCTCCACCTGGCCGGCGGTGAACGCCCAGTCCAGCCGCCACAGACCGAGTGCTCCGTCCTGCCACGAGGTCGGGTACAGCTCGGGACTCTTCCGTACGGCGTCTTCCAGATGGCTCTCCAGCCAGTCCATGTCCCCCATGGCAGGCGAGGTGTTGAAGTCCCCCGCGATCATCAAGGGACGGTCGTTGGCCGCTACGTCCCTCTCCAGCGCGGCCAACTGCGGCCGGCGCGCGGTGTCGCGCTCCCGGACCGTGCGGTAGAAACCCGCAGTCAGCGGATTGACGGCCATGTCGACCTGCACCGGGATGTGCACGTTGTAGAAGGACATCACCGTGTTCCCGATCCTCAGATCGGTACGGAGGACCTTGGCCGACTCGTAGACCCGTGACCACTCGGTTCCGGGCCCGACACTCCGACCCGGGCCGAGGACGGACCGGTCCACGACGGAGAACCGGGACAGGGTGACCAGCTCACCGCTGACCACGACCTCGTAACCGGGAAATTCCCGCCGCAGGCGTGCCATGTCGTCCGTCCGCGCCGGCCGGCCGTCCACCCAGGACAGATACTCCTGAAGCAGGTAGACGTCCGCCCGCCGGTCCCTGAGATAGCGGTAGAAACGGTCGGGATCGTCCTGCTGATGCCAGTACTCGGTATTCCAGGACACGACGCGCAGGGCGTTGCGGGGCGGGTCGGGAGCGTTCCGGTTGGCGGCTGCGTACGGATTGAGCCCCGAGTACGCCGCCCCCAGCACCGTGGCCGCGGCCAGCAACGGGATCAGGACACGCCGTACCGGTCGGGCGAAGAGCGCGGCGGCGAGCAGGACCAGCGGGACGGCGACGAAGGTCAAGGGCGGCGCGAGGTCAGGGACGAGCCAGAGCCACCAGCGGCCGCTGAGCGCGTACTGCAGCAGCAGGAACAGCCACCAGGCGGCCGTGAGCGCGACGACGACTCGGGTACCCCAGCACCATCCCACGTGGGCCCGGGCGGTGGACCCCGGCTCCGGGGCGGCCGGCGCGGGCTCGGTGGCGAGGGGGTGAGCCCTTGCCGCGCGAGCGTGGGGCTCCGCTGAACGGGCCCCGGACCCCATGCTCATGCCGAGCTCCCGCCGAGCGTGGTCGGTGAGACGTCGTACAGTCGGCGGAAGGCATCCGACGTCAGCCACTGCAGAGCCCCCGCGACCGCCCCCGCCGCGATGGACAGGTTCACCAGGAAGTGCGCACCGATGAAGTAGAGCAGGAAGAGCGGGCCACGACGGCGCAGAACGAATACGTACATGCCCGCGTCGCTCAACAGCGACGCGAGCAGCAGCAGGGCGGGCACGGCGGCCCATGCCGTCCCGAACAGCAGCGGGAGAACCAGGGCGGCCACGGAACCGAGGGCGGCCATGCTCCCCCAGGCCCGGGAAGCCGTCTCGAAGCCCCGGGCGAACTTCCGGCGCCGTGCGTACAGCGGGACCCTCAGCCGCCCGCGGCGGAAGAGTTTACGCAGCAACGGCCACATCTCGTGGTCGTCGTCGTGCCGGCCGCGGACGTCGTTGCTGAGCCACAGCGTGTACCGCTGCGAGAGGCGGTTGCCGTAGTCGATCTCCTCCGTCTGCCACAACCGGTCGTTGAACGGGCCGAGTTCGGCGAAGACCTCCGCGCGTATCGCCCCCAGGGAAAAGAACCCGAAGGATACGGGCCCTTCGGAACTGGCCCGCCAGTAGTGTGCCTGCAAGCTGCGGTACTCCTCGACCCGGCTGTCCCGGATCAGCGGCTCGGGCTCGTAGATCCCGCACACCGAACCCAGGGCCGGGTCACTGCCCAGCAAGGCGACGGCGTTGGCGATGGCGTCGGGTGCGAGGGCCACGTCCGAGTCCACGAAGAACAGCACCTCCCCGCGGGCGTGCCGGGCGCCGAGATTGCGCGCGGCAGCCACACCGCTGTTGGTCGGAGTGCGCAGGACGGGTACCCCGAGCCGCTCGGCGACGGCGACCGAGCCGTCCGTGCTGCAGTCGTCCACCACCATGACCTCGGTGCGGGGGTAGCTCTGGTCCTGGATCGCGCCCAGGCACAGTCCCAGTGTCCGCTCATAGTTGTAGTTGGGGACGATGACGCTCACCAAGGGCTGGTATTCCATGACGGTGCGTTCCTCTCGTCTGGCTAGGACAGCAGCGGAGACCGGCTGGCGAGCAGCGAGCCGACCAGGAAAACGCCCCACACCAGGGCGTTCCCCAACATGACGCGGTCGTGCAGGATCGAGCGCACCGGCTCGCCGCCCTCGCCGTCGACGAGAACCAGCTGCAGATAGCGGAACAGCCCGAAGAAGGAGCAGGGCACGGAGAGCAGCATGACGGCGTCGCCGTACAGGCCGGCGGGGGCTTCGGTGCGCAGGTAGAGCAGGTAGGTGACCGCGGTGAACGCGGTGGTGAGCAGGATCAGGGAGTCGATGTAGGGCACCGAATAGCCGCGCAGGGCCGGGCGGTGCGCTTGGCCGCCGAGCTTCAGTTCGTGCCGCCGCTTGCCGAAACTGAGCAGCAGGCAGAGGGAGAAGACGCAGATCAACAGCCATCCCGAGACTTTGGAGCCGACAGCCAGGAAGCCGGCGACCACGCGCAGCACGAACCCGCTGGACACGACGAAGGCATCGATGAGCGGCACGTGTTTCAGCGCCCTGGTGTAGGCGGCGTTCAGCAGCAGGTACGCCCCGACGGGCGCCGCGACAGCAGGAGTGCCGTACACCAGCAGCAGGCCGAGCAGGGCCGACAGAGCAGCGGCGTAGAGCCAGGCCGCGGGGGCAGTGACGCGGCCGGCCGCCACCGGGCGGTGGCGCTTGACGGGATGCAGGCGGTCCCGCTCCCGGTCACCTATGTCGTTGACCACGTAGACGATGACCGACGCCAGGGTGAACGCGACCAGCGCGGCGCCGATGCGCAGGACCGGCGTCGGCTGCCATACGGCCGGGTCCAGCAGCGGAAGGGGCACGACCAGCAGGCTCTTGACCCATTGTCCCGGGCGTGACAGGGCGAGCAGGTCGCGGACGTAGCGGGTGACGCGTGAGGGCGCGGAGGTGCGCGGCGCGAAGACGCGCGGCGCGGAGGTGGGTTCGGCCGTCGCGGGAGGGCTCAGCGCCTCGGCAGCTGCCGCGGGCGCGTTCTCGGGCGTCATCAGAAGACCGCCTTCGCTAAGCCGAGTGCCCCCTGCCGCCAGGCATCGCGGCTGGTGCGTCCATTGCGCCGGTTCAGACGCCCGGCTTCCTTCTGCGCGCGCCACCAGGCGTACGTACGCAGCAGGGAATCCTTGTTCGAGTACTTCGGGTCGAACCCGAGCCGTTCGCGGGCTTTGTCGATACTTACGTAGGAGTCGTCCATCAACTTCTGCGACAGCCGTCCGTAGACCGGGGACAGCTTGGTGCGCGCCAGCAGCTCGAGGGTCAGCAGCGCCGGTTTGGCGGGGAGGGGGACAACCCGTTTGCCGTGCCCGGCCGCGTCCAGGACAGCCTGGAAGTCCTCGCGCAGCGTGGAGAATTCGGCGGCCGCCAGATTGAACGTGTCGTCGGCCGCTTCCGGTGGAGCGTGCAGCGCGGTCACGACGGCGTCGACCAGGTCCAGGGTGTCGAACATCTGGATGCGCACGTCACCACGGCCGAGCACCGGGAAGTGATGGCCTTCGTCGGCCCATTCGAAAAGCATGGCGAACAGACCGAGTCGGCCCGGCCCGAGGAAGGTTTTTGGCCGCAGGACAGGCACGCAGATTCCCGTGCCCCGATACTGCTCCACGATCTCCTCCGCCTCGGCCTTGGCCGCGCTGTAGGGGTCGCAGGGCAGGCGGGGATGGTCCTCCGGGGTCGGGAGATCCTTGGGAATGCCGTAGACGGCGGTGGTGGAGACATGGACGACGCGTTCGACGGCGGCACTGCGCGCGGCCCGCATCACGCTCCGCGTGCCGTCGACGACGATCGAGCGGATCTGTTCGGCGGGATAGCTCGGCAGTGCTGAGGCACAGTGCACCACCGCGTCCGTGCCGACGAGGGCGCGGCTGAGGAACGCGGTGTCGCGGATGTCGCCGATGGTATGGCGGTATCCGGTCCGACCGGCCTCGGCGGGGCGTACGTCCGCATCGACGGGCGGCCTCAGGTCGATGCTGTGGACGTCGTACCCGTCCTCGACGAGTCTGCGGACGAGATCACCGCCCAGCATTCCCGAACCACCGGTCACCAATACGCGCATGGGCTGTCCTCCAGAGAACGTGCATGAGAGATGGACGGTCAACGGGCGAACCCGAGCCCACGAGGAGCCCGGCGCCGGGACGGGGTTTCGATGTGACGAGGCCCAGCGACGTCATCGTCTGCGGGGTCACTCATGTCGCGTAGTTCAGAGGCGCTTTTCTTGCCGGGAGAGGCGATAGGTCGTCCAGGTCACACAGGGCCGACGAGGGGAGGTAGGGGGCTTTTCGGAGAACTAGCGCGGGCCGCTTTCGCGAGCGGCAGGCCCTGGCTGGAACCCTCGGAAGTCACCGTGTTCGCCGAATGCATCCCAAGCCGAACGCCCGGCCAGTACGTGAAAGTCAGCCGGCGCAGCGCAGTATGCGCTCACGCCGCCCGCAACGGTTTCCCGCTGCGGAGCGCGCTCCGCCGCAGGCGGTGTTCGCGTGCCGCTCCGTCGCAGGTGGCCGTGGTCTCGGTGAACATCGACCGTTTCCCCGAGGTTTCGGAAAACACCATCCAACCGGGGCGTCAACGAGAGATGAGAAGGCGGGTTCGGTTTCCGACGACTCCGTCAGCGTGGCGTCATTCGAGCCCTCTCCTGCTCGACTGCGCGAATGAACACCACGCCGGCCGCCGAAAACATCCTTGAGGTCCGGCTCCACTCGGGCCGTCGACCAAGGGAGCCAACCGGCCCTTCCCCATCGAGATGGCCTGTCCTGCCACAGGTCTGTACGTCATCGCCGCGCAGTCCTCGCTAGAGATGGTGCGGTTATCGCCGTCTCGCGTTTCCCGGCATCCGCCCTAACCATGCAGACATTGAAGATGATGACCGGCAGCGGCGATGTTTTGTAGGTGGATCAAAACGCTCAAGATCGAACATTTCTGAGGGTGTGGGGGAATTTCTGGCGCCAGCCGATGATCGATCAAGCCATGGAGGGTGAATGTTGCATACACGGACAATGGATGCCCAGCGGGCGGCGGTTCCCCTTACGAGGAGGCCACCTTTCGCCTGAAAAGTCGGCTTCAGTCGATCTCCTTGTGCGATGCAGATCGGCAAGTTCTCATTGAACATGCACAGCATCCAGTGACGGAGCCCGCGTGCGGGAGGAAGGGAGGGAGGGGGCACACGACGGGCAGGGCTCCCGCGCCGTCACCCTCGATCCTTGGTGAGGGCCCGTGGACGGAGTCGGTGGGCCCTTTCGCTGTCCGGAGCTGATCGTGGACAGGCCGACGGCCCGGTCGCCACCTCGGGTGGGCGCCAGGTTCCACAGCACGGGATCGGATGGTGCGGCCGTCGGGACGGTAGGAGTCGCCGGCCAGCCGGGCCCGGGCAGGAGCGTGAGCCGTTCGAGGACGGCGGTGATCTGGCCGGTCCTGGGCCGGTCCTGGGGGAGGCCGAGTCCGTGTCGGCCGATGGGGACAAGCTGGGCGGCCGCGGAGAACAGGCGGAAGCGCAGGCGACAAGGCTCTCGGAGCCGGGCCTTGCCCGCCGGAGCGAGCATGGGCACCAGGCCGGCAGGTCGGGAGCGACCTGGACGGTTGCGAGCCGGACCTCGCTCTGGGCGGTGGTGTGCAGGGGGAGGCCGCGCAGGCCGGCGACCCGGGCCCGCGGCCGGTGACGGAGCTGGAGAGCGGCGACCGGCCGGCCAGGGCTGTCGGCCGCGAAGTACGCGATCCGCATGCCGTTCGCGCCGCCGGCCCCGACACGACCGGGACCTGGCCCGGTGCGCCCGTCGGCACGGCGTCTGCGAGCCGCATCTCGAAGCGATCGGCGTGGGCTTCCGTCTGGCGGCACCGGCCGCGAAAAACCGGGCACCGCCTCAACGACGCACGACGGGTGAAGCCCCCTCGGACGGTCCAATTTTTGCTGTGCCGACCGGTGCGCCTTCCGGCGCGCACCGACAACCGACAGCACACGTTGAAGGTGAGCACCTGTGAACACCGTCATCGCCTCAAACGCGTCCTTGATGGGCAAGGCAGCGCGGACGAAGCGATCTACCGAGCAAGCCGGCCGGCAGCGGGCCGATTCGCGCAGCCGCGCTGCCCGGCCGGGCCCCTCCCACAAGCTCAGCACTCCACAACGCGCGGCCGGACAACAACCCGAGACGGTCCTCCCAGGGACGGCAAGGGCCTGAAGCACTGCGCGGTGACTCCACACTCCACGCCTGGCGCCCCGTCCAGGGCTCGCAGCAAACGATCCCGCTCTTCAGCAGAGAGACGCTCCGGCATCCGCGCCATCTCCCCCATCTCGCCCCCGACCGCCCTCACCACTCACCGCTCACTGGCGAGGTCGAGATCACCCCTGCTCGTCCCGGCCACACCCTCCGCGCCCCGAGGAGCACGCCACGGACGCTCGATCGGACCCGACACCGCCCGCCACCACGCCTCCACCGGCAGCTCCCCCGCCGGCTCGAACGGCTCCCCCGGCCGCGGGAACGCCACCGCCTGCCCAGCCTCCTCGGCCGCGTCCTTCATCCACTCCCCCGGCTCCGCCCACGGGTGCGGCGCCAGGTTGAACGTGCCCCAGTGGATCGGCAGCACAACCCCGCCCGGACGCCCGCCCTGCAGGTCGAGGTGGGCCCGGACACCCTCCTGCGGGGTCATGTGGATGTCCGGCCAGAACTCCGCGTACGCGCCGACTTGGATCATCGTGGCGTCGAACGGGCCGTGCGCGGCGCCGATGTCCTGGAAACCGTCGAAGTACCCGGTGTCGCCGCTGTGGTAGACGCGGTGTTCCGGCCCGGCGACCACCCAGGAGGCCCAGAGTGTGTGCTGGGTGTTGCGCAGGGCCCGGCCGCAGAAGTGGCGGGCCGGGGTGGCGGTCAGGGTGAGGCCGCCGACCTGCGTCTCCTCGTGCCAGTCGAGCTCACGCAGCCGGCCCGCGGGGACGCCCCAGCGCTCCAGGTGGGCGCCGACACCGAGGGGAACGGCGAACAGGGTGTCCGTGCCGGCCAGCGCCTTGACGGTGGGCAGGTCGAGGTGGTCGTAGTGGTCGTGCGAGATGACGACGGCGTCGACCGGACCGAGGGCGGCCAGCGGCACCGGCACCGGGTGCAGCCGTTTGGGGCCGGCGAAGGAGAACGGGGAGCAGCGCTCGCCCCACACCGGGTCGAACAGCACCCGCTGCCCGTCTATCTCGGCCAGCACGCTGGAGTGCCCGACCCAGGTCAGCCGGAGACCGGTGGCCGGGGGACGGGCCAGGTCGGCGACGGTGACGGGGTGCATGGGGATGGTCCCGGCGGGAACCCGGCGGGCCCGCGCCTGACGGTCCAGGTAGGACTTGACCAACCCGGTCGAGTCGGAGGGCCGGGTGCGGGCGGCGCCTCCCGGGTTCTGGAAGACGCCGTCCGCGAAGTGCGGTGATCTGCGGATGCGCGCCATGCGCTCACCGCTCGGGTCCGCGCCGAAGGCCTCGGGCCACGGTGCGCGGAGCCCCGGGCTGAGGGGACGGAAACCGGCCACGGTACCTCCAAGTGGGGTAGGACAGGCCTTCATTATGGCCGTCCGGTGTGACAGCGGTTTCCGTCATCCGCCCGCCGTCGGCTCAGGCGACCGCCGCGATCCGCGTCCTGATGTCGTCCGCCGACAGCGTCCCCTTGGCCGTCACGTGGTCGCCGGAGGACTCACCCCGCAGCCGGCGTCCGATCCACGGCACCAGGTACTCGCGCGCCCACTGCACGTCGTCCCGGCGGATGTCGAAGGTGCCGCGCGGCGGAAGCGGGGGCCAGGGCTGCTCCGGATCGGCCGGCACCGGCAGACCGAGGACCTGGCCGGCGCGCAGCGCCACGCGCGTGTGTCCCTCGGGCGAGAGGTGCAGCCGGTCGGTGTCCCAGGCGCGGCGGTCCTGGATGCTGCGCAGGGACCACAGGTCCAGCACCGGGCACCCGTAGCGGTCGGCTACGGCCCGCACGTGCCCGTTGTACGTGGCGATCTTGCCCCGCAGGTGCTTGAGGACGGGCATCCGCCGGGTGTCGAAGCCGGTCGTCACCATGACCGTGCCGGCCGTGGCGGTGAGTGCGGCCACCGCCCGCTCGAACCGTTCGGCCACCTCGTCCGGGTCGGTGCCGGGCCGGAGGATGTCGTTGCCGCCCGCGCAGAAGGAGACCAAATCCGGCGCGAGAGCGACCGCCTGGGGCACCTGGTCCGCCACGATCTGGTCGAGCAGCTTTCCGCGTACGGCGAGGTTGGTGTACGTGAAGTCGCCCTCGGGCCGTCGGTCCGCGAGCAGAACGGCGAAGCGGTCGGCCCAGCCGACGAACGCCCCGCCGGGGCCGGGATCACCCACACCTTCGGTGAAGCTGTCCCCCACCGCCACGTACGACCCGATCACTGCTCTCTCGTCACTCTTCGAATCGTCTGCCACGTCGGCCCATGATTCACCGTGGATTGTGACCTACGCGACCGTAGGCAGGGGTTGACGGGCGGTGAGAAAGGCCACTTTAAAGTGTTGGCCTATTACGGAATAAGCAAGCTCCGCTCCAGCAGACACAGAACACAGGGCGCAGGACGCACCGAAGGCCGGACCCGGGGATCGGGGTCCGGCCTTCGGTGGGCGCGCGGAGCGGGCGGCGTCAGACGGAGACGCCGTGCGACCGCAGGTAGGCGAGCGGGTCGATGTCCGAGCCGTAGTCCGGCGTGGTGCGGATCTCGAAGTGCAGGTGCGGGCCGGTCACGTTGCCGGTGGCGCCGGAGAGACCGATCTGCTGCCCCGCCGTCACGGCGTCGCCGCTGGAGACGGAGATCGAGGACAGGTGGGCGTACTGGGCGTAGTTGCCGTCGGCGAGCTTGATGACGACCTGATTGCCGTACGCGCCTCCCCAGCCGGCGGTGACGACCGTGCCCGCGCCGACGGCCTTCAGCGGGGTGCCGGTCGGGACGACGAAGTCGGTACCGGTGTGGTAGCCGCTGGACCACATGCTGCCCGACTGGTGGTACGGGGTGCCGACGGTGTCACCGTCGACGGGGGCCACGAAGCCGGCGGAGCTGTCCGAAGCCTCAGAGGTGTCCGAGGCCGACTGCGCCGACTCCTTCTGCGCGGTGTCCGCGGTGTCCGCGGCGCCCGTGGTGTCCGTGGCGTCCGAGGCGGAGTCGGCGCTCGCCGCGGCCTCGCCGCCGAGGGCGAGCTTCAGGCCGGGACGGATCAGCGAGGGGTCGTCGCCGACGGCGTCGCGGTTGTCCGCGTAGAGCTTCTTCCAGCCGCCACTGACGTTCTCGGCGTCGGCGATCTTCGCCAGGGAGTCACCGGCACGGACGGTGTACGTCCGCGCCTCCTGCGCGGCGGCGGACTGTGCGGGAGCGGCATGGGCACCCGCGGCGCCCAGGAGCGGCAGGGCGAGTGCGGCGCCGCCGGTTCCGGCGGCGGCGAGGGCGCGGGTCAGGCGCTGGGTCCTGGTACGGCGGTGCTTACCCTTCGCGGGCATGGTGAGTTCCTCTCCGGCGCCTGCGAGGTGAGCTGTCGGGTGCGGGCTGGAGATGCCCGGCCGCGCCACGGGAGCGCGGCTTTACCCCTAGCCGTCCCGGGAACCGGAACAGGCGGTCGTACCTGTGGGTCCCCCGCTCCTGCCGCGTACGGGTGGTGGGTGGGTGTGGTCTCCGGTCGGCGGCAGGATTAGGCGTCCGTCCGGATCGATGGTGAACGTAAGGGACCAGGACGCACAGGGACAAGCGAGGGATTACCGGTGAAGGCGTTTCACATGATCCTTTGTGGGGAATATCGGTAACCCTGCGTCTACGGCGGCGAATGCGCCGGGGCCGAACGCCCTTGAAAAGCCCCCGTATTACGTGGACATGAAGCGCGACGCACGGTCACGGATATGACGCTGCTCACGCGGGCGCGTTCCAGCGACTTTTATTCCAGAGCGAGTTGGGAAAAACGCTCCAATTCAGACAGACGCATCACAAGTCACACAGAGGGACAACTAGGACGCTTTCGGGGGCCGGTATGCCGTATCGTCGGGCGCACCCGCCGTCGAACAGCGGCAGCGGGGCCGAATGGGAGGAGTCCTTGTGACGCAACAGGTCCCGTCGACCGAGCCGGAGCTGGCCGGGGTGCGTAATTTCCGCGACGTGGGCGGCCTGCCGGCCGCGGACGGACGGCGGGTGCGGTTCGGCGTGCTGTTCCGCAGCGGCCACCTCGCCCACGCGACCGCCGAGGACGCGGCGTTCCTCGCGGGCCTGGGCCTGCACACCGTCTTCGACTTCCGCAACGCGGCCGACCAGAAGCTCGAAGGCCCCGACGTGACCCTGCCGGGCGTGCGCAATGTGAACCTGCCGCTGTCCGACCCGGCCGACGGCGCCGAGTTCTGGAAGATGGTCCGCGACGGCGACCTGGACCAACTGCGGGAGATCCTCGCCGACGGCAAGGGCGCGGACCGGATGATCGCCTCGTACCGCTCGATCATCACGGACCGCACCGCCGAGCACTCCCAGGTGCTGCACGCGCTCGCCGGGGACAGCGTCCCGGCCCTGATGCACTGCGCGGCCGGCAAGGACCGCGCGGGCCTGTCGATCGCGGTGACACTGCTGGCGCTGGACGTGGAGCGGGAGGCGATCGTCGAGGACTACCTGAAGTCCAACGAGAAGCACCGCCGTTACAAGGTCAAGCGCAGCGGCTCCGCGGATTCGGCCTACTCCCCCGAGGTCATGGAACTGCTCAGCCCCCTGTTCGACGCGCGCGCCGAGTACCTGACCGCGGCCTTCGAGACCATCGAGGGGACCTGGGGCGGCGTCGACGCCTATCTGGAGCGGGGCCTGCGGATCACCCCGCGGACCCGGGACCGGCTGCGCGACCGGCTGCTGGACTAGGACGTCACTTCGCGCCGACCTCGAAGAGCAGGTACACGAAGGCCGCGAAGACGTGGCCGACGGCGATGTAGACGATGAGCCGCACCCACAGGGCGCGGGGGAACTTCTCCTCGATGTCACTCATGGCGTGCCTCCGGTGAGCGGCCCCAGGCACAGCGTGGCCGTGGGGCTCTGCAGCAGGGTGTGGACGAACAGCAGCTCGACCCCGTCGGGGTCCGCCGCCGCGATGCGGTGCGGGGTCAGCGAGTCGAAGTGCGCGCTGTCCCCGCGGATGAGCAGGTGCGTGGCGTCGCCCAGACGCAGCCGCAGCCGCCCGCCGAGCACGTACAGCCACTCCTCGCCGGGGTGCACCCGCACGATGTCGCCCTGCGAGCCGTACGGCACCTGGACCCGGAGGGCCTGCATGCCGCGGCCGGGGGCGCCGGCCGGCCGGTAGGTCCAGCCGCCCGCGACGGTCGGCTCCGCGTCGGCGGCGCGCACGACGGCGTCCCGCTCGGCGGCGGTCTCGCCGAGCAGGTCCGAGACGGTCGTACCGTAGACACGGGCCAGGGCCAGCAGCATGGGCAGCGAGGGCTGGCGCCGTCCGGTCTCCAGCCGGGAGAGGTGGGCCGGGGACAGCCCGGCGGCGCGGGCCGCGGCCTCCAGGGTGAGGGAGGCGCGGCGGCGCAGCTCGCGGAGCTGGGGCGCCACGGCGGGCAGGTCCGCCGCCGGCCCGGCTCCGGGGGCTCCGGAGGCTTCCGAGGGGCTCATGCCCCCCATTCAGCCCTGTTTTTGCCTGTGAGGCAAATCTTTTGCCTCACAGGCAAAAACAGCGGCCTCAGCGGTGTGCCACCGCCTGTTTCACCAGCGTCCTGCCGAAGTCCCACACCAGTCCGCCGCCGCTGTGCGCGTCGTCCATGACCTCGGTGAAGGCGTCGACGAAGCGGTCCACCTCCCGCTCCCCCACGATCAGCGGCGGAATGAGCTTGATCACCTCCAGGTGGTCGCCCGAGACCTGGGTGAGGACGCGGTGGCGCTGGAGCAGGGGCACCACGACCATCTGGGCGAACAGGCCCTTGCGGGCGGCCTGGAGCATGGTCCAGCGGCTGCGCAGCTTCAGCGAGGCGGGCCGGCCGAACTCGATGCCGACCATCAGCCCCCGGCCGCGTACGTCGGCGAGCAGCTCGTACTTGTCGACGAGCGCCGCGAGCCGGGACCGCAGCAGGTCACCGGTGGTCCGGGCGTTCTCGACGAGCCGCTCGTCGTCCATGACGTGCAGGACCGCGAGCCCGGCCGCCATGGCCTGCGCGTTGGACCCGAAGCTGGCCGAGTGCACCAGCACCCGGTCCATCGACGAGTAGACCTTCTTGAAGATCCAGTCCTTGCCGAGGGTGGCGCCGACCGGGACGTACCCGCCGGACAGCGCCTTGGCCACGCACACCAGGTCGGGCTCGACGCCGGCCTCGTGCTGGTAGGCGTAGAAGGTGCCGGTGCGGCCGAGGCCGGTCTGCACCTCGTCGGCGATGAGCAGCGCCTTGTGCCGGTGCAGCAGCTCCTGCGCGGCCCGCAGGTAGCCGGGCGGCGCCTCGTGCACGCCCTTGCCCTGGATCGGTTCGACGACGAGGGCGGCCACGTCCCCCTTCCTCAGCTCCCGGGCGAGCGCGTCGAGGTCGCCGAGCGGTACGGCCGTGTCGGGCAGCAGCGGGGCGAAGCCGTCCCGGAACCCGGACTCGCCGTTCACCGACAGGGAGCCGGTGGTCAGCCCGTGGAAGGCGTGGTCGCAGTAGAGGACGCGGGGTCTGCCGGTGGCGAACCGGGCGAACTTCAGCGCCGTCTCGACCGCCTCCGTGCCGCTGTTGCCGAAGAACACCCTCTCCAGGTGCGGGCTGTACGTCAGCAGCTTCTCGGCGAGCAGGCCCGGCAGCGGCTGGCAGTCGAAGCGGGTCAGGTCGGCGAGGGAGGCGTCGAGGACGTCGTGCAGCGCCCTGCGGACGACGGGGTGGTGGCGGCCGAGGCCCATCACCCCGAACCCGGCGAGCATGTCCAGGTAGTCGTCGCCGTCCGCGTCGAAGAAGTACGCGCCCTCGGCGCGCTCGTAGACCTTGTCGAAGCCGATGGTGCGCAGCATGCGCGGGAGCTGGTGGTTGAGGTGCCGGGTGTGCAGCTCGTACCGCTCGGCCCCGCGCTCGGCCAGGAGCGCGCCGAGGTCGAACTCCTTGGTCATTCAGTTCTCTCCTTGTCCCGGCGCGAGGGCCAGGCTCGCGCTGATCCGGCCGGCGATCTCGACCGGGGTGAGACCGATGTCGGCGAGCACCTCGGCGCGTTTGGCGTGCGCGAGGAACTGCTCCGGGATGCCGAACCGCCGTACCGGTACGTCGACTTCGGCGTCCCCGAGGGCCAGCGCGACCGCGGCGCCGACCCCGGCCGCGCGGCTGTTGTCCTCGACGACGGCGACCAGGCGGTGCCGTGCGGCCAGTGGCGGCAGGGCGGGGTCGACGGGCTTGACCCAGCGGGGGTCGACGACGGTGCAGGCGATGCCCCGGCTTTCCAGCAGTCCGGCGGCCTGGAGGCAGACCGGCGCCATCACGCCGACGGCCACGAGCAGCACCTCGGGCTCGTCCGCGGCGTGCAGCACGTCGAGGCCGCCGATCCGGTCCACCGCCGGTACGACGGGGCCCACGGACTCCTTGGGGAAGCGCAGCACCGTCGGCGCGTCGTCGACGGCGACCGCCTCGCGCAACTGGGCGCGCAACTGGTCGGCGTCGCGCGGGGCGGCGATGCGCAGACCGGGGACGACCTGGAGGACCGACATGTCCCACATGCCGTTGTGGGAGGCGCCGTCGACGCCGGTGACGCCGGACCGGTCCAGGACGAAGGTGACCCCGCAGCGGTGCAGGGCCACGTCCATCAGGACCTGGTCGAAGGCCCGGTTGAGGAAGGTGGCGTAGACGGCGACGACCGGGTGGACGCCGCCGGTGGCGAGGCCCGCCGCACAGACGGCGGCGTGCTGCTCGGCGATGCCGACGTCCCAGACCCGGTCGGGGAACCGCTCGGCGAACCCGCCGAGGCCCACTGGGTGCAGCATGGCCGCCGTGATCGCCACGACGTCCTCGCGCTCCTCGCCGATCCGCACGATCTCGTCGCCGAACACCGAGGTCCACGACGGTCCGCCCGCGGGGCGCAGGGGTTCGCAGGTGAGCGGGTCCATCGCGCCGACGGCGTGGAAGTGGTCCTCCTCGTGGGCGAGGGCCGGTCCGTAGCCCCGGCCCTTCTCCGTGAGGCAGTGCACCAGTACGGGCCCGTGGAAGCGTTTCGCGCGCCTGAGCGCCGACTCGACGGCCCCGATGTCGTGCCCGTCGATCGGACCGACGTACTTCAGCCCGAGGTCCTCGAAGAGTCCCTGCGGGGCGAACGCGTCCTTGAATCCCTTCTTGGCACCGTGCAGCGCCTCGTAGACGGTGTTGCCGACCACCGGGGTGCGCTGGAGCACCTCCTTGCCCCAGGCGAGCATCTTCTCGTAGCCGTCGGTGGTGCGCAGGGTGGCGAGGTGGTTGGCGAGGCCGCCGATGGTGGGCGCGTAGGAGCGCTCGTTGTCGTTGACGACGACGATCAGCGGCCGGTCCTTGGCGGCGGCGATGTTGTTCAGCGCCTCCCAGGCCATGCCGCCGGTGAGCGCTCCGTCGCCGACGACGGCGACCACGTGCCCGCGTTCCCCCTGTACGTCACGGGCCTTGGCCAGCCCGTCGGCCCAGCCGAGCGCGGTGGAGGCGTGGCTGTTCTCGATGACGTCGTGCTCGGACTCCTCGCGCGAGGGATAGCCGGACAGGCCGCCCTTGCCGCGCAGCTTGGAGAAGTCCTGTCGCCCGGTCAGCAGCTTGTGCACGTAGCTCTGGTGGCCGGTGTCCCACAGGATCCGGTCGACCGGCGACTCGAAGACCCGGTGCAGGGCGACGGTGAGTTCGACCACCCCCAGATTGGGCCCGAGGTGACCGCCGGTCCTGGCCACCGCGTGCACCAGGAACTCGCGTATCTCCTCGGACAGTTCGCCTAGTTCGGCCTCGGACAGCGCCTTCAGGTCGCGTGGTCCCCGGATGTTCTCCAGAATCGTCACGCTCGGGCCCCCTTCGGTCCGTGCTGTTCAGCTCACGGTGACGGCGGGCTCCCCCGCCACGCCGTCCTTCTCCATCTGCTCGGCGATCTTCATCGCCTCCTCGATCAGGGTCTCGACGATCTTGGACTCGGGGACGGTCTTGATGACCTCGCCCTTGACGAAGATCTGCCCCTTGCCGTTGCCGGAGGCGACGCCGAGGTCGGCCTCGCGGGCCTCACCGGGACCGTTGACCACACAGCCCATGACGGCGACGCGCAGCGGCACCTCCATGCCCTCCAGCCCCGCGGTGACCTCCTCGGCCAGCTTGTACACGTCG